>CANKTH010000125.1 GCA_947486185.1 Deltaproteobacteria bacterium | reverse complement strand
TAGCGCCATGCGGCGTGGCCGCAGGAGCAGCCGGGCTGGTCTTCGGCGGACCGAGCTTCGCCGCTGCGGCTTTGCCGAGGAGGCGGGCGAGCTCTCGTGGATCCGAGCTTGGTGAGAGGGCCCGTGTGGTGGCGTTGGGCGGCACCAGGGTCGGGGTGGAGTCCCCGCCCCGTACGCCGGTGGTGAACGCGCCGTCGAGCGCGAGCGCGTCGTCGGGTTCGGCCGACTCGTCCCTCCCCTCCATAGGCAGCGCCTCGTCGATGTCGAAAACTCCCGAACCCGGGAGCCGATCTTTACCCGCCATCACTCGTCTCCGCCTGGGCACCGGGGCCGGCCCGGTGAGGTGGCCGGCTGATCGCCGACGCCCGCTCCCCTGGGCTCGTACCTATCCGTTTTGGCTGCCGTCCGTAGGCATGCTCGGGAGATTTGCGGACGCGGTCGGCTCCCGGGCGCCGGGGCGTCAGGGCGCGCTTGGACGTTGGCCCTCCGCGCGGAGCCAGTCTTCCAAGATGACCATCGCCGCCGCCTGATCGATCACGCCTCGTTGTTGTCGGCTCCCCAGGCCTCCGGCGCTCAGGCGACTCTGCGCTTCTACCGTCGTGTATTGTTCGTCCTGGTAGGAGAGCGGAAGCTGGGTGCGGCGCACCACCTCTTCGGCTATCTGGCGCGCGAGCCGCGCCGATCGACCCTCGTCCCCGTTCAAATCCCGAGGTAGCCCGACCACAAGCGCGGTTACTCCCCGCTCGGCGACCAATCGGGCGAGCACCTCGCCGTCTTTCACGACGGAGCGGCGCTCCAGGGTGCGGACCGGGAAGCTGTGCGTCCGGCTCGCGTCGCTGATGGCGATCCCGATGTTGCGGCTCCCGACGTCCAAAACCAGCACAGGTCCGGGCAAAGGCATCGCCGTCGGTTATCCCGAGGCGCGCGCGGGGGCGACGTGGCCGTCGCAGGGAGGGGGCATGCGGCGTTTTGAGATCATCTCGACGGGAGAAGAGCTGCTTTCAGGCGCGTTGGTGGACACCAACTCCCCCTGGTTGTGTGACCAGGTGCGTAGCCTCGGACTCGCGTCTGCGCGCGTGACGCTCGTCGGCGACGTGCTCCCCGACATTGTGGAGGTGCTACGGGGCGCAGCCGGACGCGCGGCGGTCGTCGTGGTCACCGGCGGCCTCGGTCCGACCACGGACGACTGGTCCAGGGAGGCCGCGGCCGAAGCCTTCGACCGCCCGCTGATGGAAGACCCGCTCGCGCGGCTGCAGGTGGAGGCGCGTTACCGCTCTCGAGGCCGTGAGCCGACGCCGATCTGTTGGAAACAGGCGTTGATCCCTGTTGGAGCCACGCTTTTGGAGAACCGGTGGGGCACCGCGCCGGGATTCATGGTGGAGGCTGGCGCCAGTCTCGTCTTCTTTTTCCCCGGTGTTCCTGGGGAGATGAAGAAGATGGTCGCCGAGCACCTGGTGCCGCTACTCCGCGTCCGTTTCCCCGCGCCGCCGCTGCGGACGATCGTGATCCGCACGATGGGTCTGGCTGAGTCCGAGGTCGGCCGCCGGATGGTGGGCTTCGAATGGCCAGGGGTCACTGTGGGTTATCGCGCGGCGATGCCTGAGGTGCAGCTGAAGCTGCACGTGGAGCCCGCAGCGGACGCGGACGCGGCGCTCGCGGACGCCCTCGGGCGGATCGGCGCATCCGTCTACGGGGTGGACACCGGACCGCTCGCCGAAGTGTTGGGAAACATGCTCCGCCTTCGGGGGCACACCGTGTCGGTCGCCGAGAGCTGTACGGGGGGCAAGCTCGGTGCGATGCTCACCTCCGTCCCCGGAGCCTCGGACTATCATCTGGGTGGGGCGCTGGTCTACAGCAACGCGGAAAAGGTACGTCAATGTGGCGTTCCGCCCGAGATGTTCGCCGAGCACGGCGCGGTGAGCGAGCCGGTGGCGCGGGCCCTGGCTGAGGGTATTCGAAGCCAGACCGGCAGCACCTGGGGCATCGGAGTGACCGGCGTCGCGGGACCGGGCGGTGGATCGGAGGATAAGCCTGTTGGCACAGTGTATATCTCTGTGGCAGGCCCGGAAGTGAGCGAGGTCAGGCGGCTGTCGCTGCCGGGGGACCGTGACCGGGTGACCACCTTCGCCGCCGCCTATGCGCTCGATCTGCTCCGTAGGATCCTCGAACGTACACCGGGCTGACCTGGCCCAGATCACCTGAATAAGAATTCGCACATAGCGGACAGAATCTGACCGCGATGTGCTGGCGCCTGTACAGATATCGGCTAAGAGGTGGGTGTTGGTCCCGCACGCCGCGTGGCCTCCCAACCTCGCTCAAGGAGTCTCCAATGCCACCCGTCGATTCGGACCGTAACAAAGCCCTCGAAGCCGCCGTCGCCGCAATCGAGCGGCAATATGGCAAGGGCGCCATCATGCGCCTCGGCGCCAACGAGCACGTCGCGGTGGGCAGCATCTCCACGGGTAGCATCGGTCTCGACATGGCGCTCGGCGTCGGTGGTATCCCTCGCGGCCGGGTCACCGAGATCTACGGGCCTGAGTCCAGCGGCAAGACCACCTTGACGCTCCACATCATCGCCGAGGCGCAGCGGAAGGGTGGGGTCGCGGCGTTCATCGACGCGGAGCACGCGCTGGACGTCAAGTACGCCCGCGCGCTCGGCGTCAACGTCGAGGAGCTGCTCATCTCCCAGCCGGACACGGGGGAGCAGGCCCTTGAGATTGCGGACACCCTGGTCCGCTCGAACGCGGTCGATGTGGTGGTGGTGGACTCTGTCGCGGCGCTCGTGCCCAAAGCTGAGCTGGAAGGCGACATGGGCGACATGCAGCCCGGAGCTCAGGCTCGGCTGATGAGCCAGGCGCTCCGGAAGCTCACCGCCAGCATCCACAAATCCAACACCTCGATGGTCTTCATCAACCAGGTGCGCATGAAGATCGGGGTGATGTTTGGCTCGCCCGAGACGACGTCGGGCGGCAACGCCTTGAAGTTCTACGCCTCGGTTCGGCTTGACATCCGCCGCGTCGGCGCTCTGAAGTCGGGCGAGGAGGTGGTGGGCAACCGCACCCGGGTGAAGGTCGTCAAGAACAAGCTGGCGGCGCCCTTCCGGCAGGTGGAGTTCGACATCATCTACGGTCGCGGGGTCAACCTCGAGGGTGAGCTCATCGATCTTGGTGTTGAGCTTGGCATGGTGCGGAAATCGGGCTCGTGGTTCTCTTATGGCGAGGACCGTATCGGTCAGGGTCGGGACAAGGCGATGCTCTACTTTGTCGAGCATCCAGACGCGCGCGAGCGCCTGCGGAGCGAGATCATGAGTCGCGGGGACGCGGCGTTGGTCGTCGCCTCTGGCGCAGACTGACCAACGTTTATTCGCGGCCGAGATCCTCTTCCGAGGCCATTCCGAGCTTGATCAGCCGATAACGTAAGGACCGGAACGTGATTCCGAGCTGCTTGGCGGCGTGGGTGCGGTTGCCTGCGGTGATCTTGAGCGCCGCGCGTAGGTAGCGACGCTCCGTCTCCATCAGGCGGGCTTCGAGGTCAATACCGGCCTTCATCTCCAGGTCCGAGGCGTCCTTTTCCTCGGCGCTGGGGGCAAGGTCCTCCTCCTGGATCCGCCCGGGCAGCGCTGCGGGGGTGATCAGCGGGCCGTCTGCGAGCGCCACCGCCCGCTCCATCACGTTCTGCAGCTCACGTACGTTACCCGGCCAGCGCCAACGACTCAGGATGCTCAGGCCCTCGGGGGTCAACCCGGAGACGGGTTTGCGGAACTCTGCCGCGAACCGGCCGATGAAGTGCCTCACGAGGTCCGGTATGTCCTCGCGGCGGTCGCGCAGCGGGGGGAGGTCAATTTGCACGACGTTCAGCCGGTAATACAGGTCTTCGCGAAAGCGACCCGCCTTCACCTCGTCGTTGAGGTTCCGGTTGGTGGCGGCGACGATGCGGACGTCGATTGCGAGCTCGGCGCTCGCGCCGACGGGCGTCACTCGGCGTTCCGCCAGGGCCCTGAGCACCTTCACCTGGGCGCTGAGCGGGAGCTCACCCACTTCGTCCAGGAACAGCGTGCCGCCGGAGGCCGCTTCGAAAAGGCCGACCTTGTCACGCTGAGCGCCGGTGAACGCACCCTTCTTGTAGCCGAAGAGCTCACTCTCAAACAGGCTCTCGGGGATCGCCCCGCAGTTGACTGAGATGAGCGGGCCACCTTTTCGGTCGCTGCCATAGTGGATCGCCTGGGCGACCAGCTCCTTGCCGGTGCCGCTCTCGCCGCAGATGAGGCAGTTGATACGGGTGCCGCGGATCTGCCGGATGAGCTGGTACACCTCCTGCATCCGTGAGCTCTGGCCGACAAATCGGTCGAGCTGGTAACGCTCGCCCAGGGCGCTACGTAGCCGGACGTTGTCGGCAGAGAGCTTGGCGACTTCGAGCGCGCGCCCGATCTTCGCCCGTAGTTCGTCGTTGAGGAATGGCTTGGTGACGTAGTCGAAGGCGCCTTCGCGCATCGCACGGACGGCCGTATCGACAGTTCCATGGGCGGTGATCACGATCACCGCCACCGTGCGCTGCTCCCTGGCGGCGGCCGCCTTGACCCGACCGAGGAGATCGAGCCCGTCTATCCCCGGCATCTGAAGATCGGTGAGCACCAGGTCCGGCTTGAACTCCGCGAAGGCGCTGAGGCCCTGTTCACCGGACTCCGCCGAGCGCGTGTCGTAGCCGTCCCGCCGCAACAGCGCGCTGAGTACCTCTCGTATTCCAGGTTCATCATCCACAATCAGGATGCGTGCAGGGCTCGGTGGTGATGGTCTTGGCTCCGAGGCAGCCCTACTGTCGTGGCGGTCCATCCCGGCTTACCCCCGTGGTCGCAGCGGTTCAATTGGTAACGAGATCACGAACCGGAGCCCTCCACGGCTGCCTTGCTCCGCGAGAATGGTGCCGCCATGCCCGCGAACGGCGTGGTCGACGATGGCCAGTCCCAGGCCGGTCCCCCCGGCTCGTTTGGTATAGAACGGGTCGAAGATCTTCTGCAACTCTTCTGCGGGTAAACCCGGACCTTCGTCCTCCACCTCAAGCACGGCGCGATCTCCGCCGTCATGGGTGTCGCGGCGCACGCGAACCACGGCGACACCGCCGTTCGGCATCGCCTGAGCGGCGTTGAGCAGGAGGTTCTCCAACACCTGCCGGAACCGATCCGGGTCGAGCTGGACCTGCACAGGCTCGACCTCCTGAACGATCGATAGCCCGCGGTACCGTCGGTCGACGGCCGTCGCGGCGACGACCGTTGCTACGAGGGCGTCCAGCCGCACCGGCACTGGCCGGACCACCGAAAGTTGCGTTGAACCAAGGAAGTCGCCGACGAGCCGCTCCATGCGCCCCGCCTCTGAGAGCGCGAGGTCCAACATCGGCGAACGCCCGTCTTCGGCGAGGAGCTGCACGGCGCCGGAGAGCGCAGCGAGTGGGTTCCGGACCTCGTGGGCGAACGCGGCCGCGAGCCTACCCACCGCAGCGAGGCGCTCATCCCGCGCGGCCCGCTCACGCGCATCGTAAAGTTCTGTCAGATCCTCGATGACGAGGACGGAGCCGCCGTCGGGGAGCGGGGAGTACAGACAGACCCAGCGACGATTGGAGTGGGTCTCCTCCCAGGCCGAACCTGAGCCCAGGCCCTTGAGGAACCCTGCGGCCGGGAGGCCCTCCACGTCACCCAACATCTGCCGAGCGGCAGGATTCAAGCTGCGTAAGTCCCCATCGGGGCCGAGAATGAGCACTCCGGCGCGTACGGTGTCCAACACCCGCTCTTGCTGAATCTCGAGCTGTCGATAGCGGGTCGTGCGGAACACCATCTCCGCCATCAGAAAGAAGGCGAACACGCGGAGGCTGACGTCCGAGATGATGCGGGGCGCCGCGCCGACGAGCGACTCCCCCTCGACCCAAGAGCCGATCAGCAGCGAGGCGGCGCAGGACACTGCAGCCACAAAAGCAGGGCGTCGCCCCAACATCGCCGTCGTGCCGGCGATCACGCCAAAGTAGAACAGGCTGAACAGGGAGTAGAGACCGCCCTCGTGTGCGATCAGAAAGGCGACTCCAACCACATCAAAGAGCATGCCCGCGCCGATGAGCACCGGCTGCGCGACGAGGTGACGGCGGAGGAGCTGTTGGATCAGCCCGGTGGCGGCGACGAGGCCGGCCCAACCGAAGTACCACTCGGGTGGGACCGCCTCGTTCTCCAGCTTGGTGGCGTCGAATCGGTCGAGCGCCATCCAGGGCCATGCCAACATGAAGCCGGCGGCGACAAAACGGAAGCGTTGATATCGACCGAAGGCGCCGGAGGTCGAGTCATGCACCGACGTGAGAGGCCATCTCGAAGATCGGCATGTACATGGCGATGACCAGACCGCCGATGATTACGCCGAGGAAGGCCATGATCAGCGGCTCCATCATGCTGGTCAAACCTTCGACCGACTGATCCACCTCTTCTTCGTAGAAGTCGGCGATTTTCCCGAGCATGGTGTCGAGCGCTCCCGTCGCCTCGCCGACGCTGATCATCTGGCAGACCATCGACGGGAATACCTTGGATTCCGCGAGCGGCTCGGAGATGCTGCGACCCTCGGCGATCGCCGCGGAGGCCTTCACAATCGCGGCCTCGATGATCTTGTTGCCCGACGTACGCGAGCAGATGGCCAGCGCTTCGAGGATAGGCACGCCCGACGAGACCATGGTGCCCAGCGTTCGGCAGAAGCGCGCCGTCGCGACTTTAGTGAGGAGATCACCGAAGACCGGCGCCGCCAACAGCAGCCGATCGATGATGATGTTGCCCCTCTTGGTGCTGTAGAACCAACGAAGGCCGTACAGGCCCCCTGCGATCCCGGCAACGATGATGATGACGTAGTTCTGCAGGAACTTCGAGCATGCGAGCACGAACAGCGTAGGCGCTGGGAGCGCCGCGCCGAAGTCGGCGAACATGTCCTCGAACTGCGGCACCACCTTGAGGAGCAGCAGGGCAACGACGATACCGGCCACCACGAGGATGATGATCGGGTAGGACATCGCGCTCTTGATCTGACGGATCAACTTCTGGTTCTTCTCGAGGTACGCCGCGAGACGACCCATGATGGTGTCGAGCATGCCGCCGACCTCGCCAGCGGCGACGAGGTTGCAGAAGAGATCGTCAAAGGTCTTGGGGAAGGTCTTGAGCGCGTCACCGAAAGTCGTTCCGCTCTCGACCTTGTCCTTGATGACCTTCAGCTGCTCTCGCAGCGTGGGGTTCTCGGACTGGTCCGCGAGGATCTGCAGGCACTGAACGAGGGGGAGACCGGAGTCCACCATCGTGGCGAACTGACGCGTGAAGATCACCAGATCTTTAGTTTCTACCGATGGTTTGAGGAAGGCGGGCATGGGTATCTTGAGCTGAAAGTCGCCCAGACCCTTGGACTCAGTGAGCGTGGTCGGGTTGATGCTCATTTCCCGGAGCTTCTGACGCGCGGCGTTCTGATCGGCAGCTTCTACCTTGCCTGCCTTGTTTTCACCTCGGGCCGTACGTCCCTCGTATTTGAACATCGGCATCGCGTCGTCTCCCTCGCCGTCGCCCCGGGGCGCTAATCCGCTCGGAGCAGCTTGGAGTCTACGCCCCCGTTGCCTGCCCGACAAGACCGCCTACTCGGTTTCGCGAATGCGGCGGTCTGGCGTAAGCTCGCCCGAGGCCGAGCCAGGCGTGGACGCGACGCCCCCGGAGCGCACCGTGCGGACCGCGACGCCTCTTCCGGATAGCCACCGCGCGAGGTCCCCGAAGATGCCGCCCGCTGCGCTCCGAAGTCTTGTGCCCGAAGCCCAATGGGAGCGGGCGACCGATTGGGTAAATAGTGGCTATCTACGGTTGCTTCGGCGGAGCGCTCCGGGTGCCGCCGAGGAGCGCGCCTACCTGGTGAACCTCCCCGGTCGTCGGGAGGCCATCGAGGTGGTGATCTGGCCCAAAGAGCAGGATCATAGCTGTTCTTGTGGGGTTGAGAGCGCCTGCGCCCATGCGGTGGCGGCCTGGCTCGCCGACGAGCGGGGTGGGGTGGCCACCGCGGCGCCGGCCCGGATCCGGTATACGATCCGCCGGTCGCCTTCGGGGTTGATCCTGGATCGTGAGGTGCCCGACCCGGTCGTTCGCGCGGAGGGGGATCAGGTGCTGGCCCGCCTGCTCGCGGGTTGGTGGGGGCGGCCGGGTCTCCAAAAAGAACTGTTGGTACCTATATTGGCCGCACTCGAGGGCCTGCCAACCACATTGGATGGCCAGCCGGTCTTCCCCACGGGCGCCCCGGTGTACGGCCGGGTGCTCGTGGAGGATGATGGCGCCGGCTGGAGAGCGCGTCTGGTTCGTGCCGCGGGCATCGATGAGGTCTTCAGTAACGGCGCGGTCCGCCTGGCCGATCGACTTCGGCCTATCGGCAAGGAGAAGCTGGATGAGCGCCTACGCCAGCAACTTCTGGCCGGGCTCCGGTTTCGCGCCGACGAGGCCGAGCGCCTGGTCACCCGGTTCATCCCGGAGCTCCGAGCGCTCCTCGACGTGGAGGTCCGGAGCACGCGGCTGCCCGAAGTGCTGCGCGAGCCGCCCCGGGTGGAGCTTGGGGTCGAGCTTCAAGGCGATGTTCTCAGGGTGACGCCGACGCTGGTCTACGGTGATCCACCCTTCGCGCGGGTGGTGCGCGGTGAGCTCCTGGCGGCGGGTCGTCGGATCCCCGTCCGAGATCTTGGCGCCGAACGCCTGCTTCAGTCGGAGCTCGGCGCGATGGGGCCGTTGTCCCTCGACCTGACGGTGGAGAGGCAGGGCGAGGCGATGTTGGCGTTGCTCGACTCTTGCTCGGGATGGGTACGGAGGGAGCTGCAGCGGAAGCTCCCTTCGCTCCATCGGGAGCGTGACGCGTTCGAGCCGCTGCTCCAGATCGCCGACGCGGCCGGCGGCTTCTCACTCAAGGTCGAGGCGGGCGGGGTCAGGCCCGAGCTGCTCCTCGGTGCCTGGGAGCGTGGCGCCCGCTACGTCCAGATGATGGATGGAGGTTGGCGGCCAGTTCCTCGTGAATGGCTCGAGCGACATGGCGCGGTGCTCGCGGAGCTGCTCGCGGCCGCGGACAGCAAGGGACAGATCCCCTCCAGCGCCGCCCCGCTCGTCGCAGAAGCGCTCGCCTCGCTCGATCGCCCGCTTCCCCCGAGCCTCGACGGCCTGCGGGCGCTCGCCGGCGACTTCTCCGCGGTACCTACGGTCTCGCTCCCGCCGGGATTCTTGGCCTCGTTGCGACCGTATCAGCAGCGGGGGGTCGATTGGCTCGTCTGGCTGCGCGGCGCGGGTTTCGGCGGGGTGCTGGCCGACGATATGGGACTCGGAAAGACGGTGCAGCTGCTCGCGGCGCTATGGGCCACCTGGACGCCGGGTCGGCGCTCGTTGGTCGTGGCGCCGACGTCGGTGCTGCGGAATTGGGAGGCTGAAGCAGCACGATTCGTTCCCGGCCTCTCGGTCAACGTCTACCACGGCCCCGACCGGAGGCTCGCGCCGGCGGACCTGACCCTGTGTACCTATGGTCTGCTTCGCCTCGATCACGTTGAGCTTGCGTCGGTCGAATGGGACGTCGTGGTGCTCGACGAAGCACAGGCGATCAAGAACCCCGAGTCACAAGTCGCTCAGGCGGCGTTTGGCCTCTCCGCCAGCCAGCGCCTCGCGCTCAGCGGGACTCCGATGGAGAACAAGCTCGACGAGCTCTGGAGCGTGCTCCACTTCGTGAATCCGGGAATGCTCGGCGGAAGGAGGAGCTTCCGTGATCGGTTCGAACTGCCGATGTTGTCCGGCAGCCAGCGCGCGGCGGAGTCCTTACGGAAGCGCATCCGGCCCTTCGTGCTCCGACGGCTCAAGCGTGAGGTGGCCCCAGACTTGCCTTCTCGCACAGAAATGATACTTCGATGTACACTATCCACGGAAGAGCGCGAGCTGTACCGCACCGTGAGCACCCTCTCCCGGGCGGACGTGAGCGGCATGTTGGCCGGGGGGAAGACGCTCCAGGTTCTGGAGGTGCTTCTCCGGATGCGGCAGGCCGCGTGTCACGCCGGTCTCCTCGGCGCGCCCTGGGCGAAGTCCTCCGCCAAGATCGAGCTCTTGATGGAGACGTTGGAGGAGGTCTTGGGCGAGAATGAGGGGCACCGTGCCCTGATCTTTTCGCAGTGGACCTCGCTGCTCGATCGGGTGGAGCCGGCCCTCAACGAACGGAAGATCGGCTTCTTGCGGTTGGATGGCAGCACGCGTGACCGGGCTGATGTCGTGCGGCGTTTCATGGCGCCCGACGGGCCACCCGTGTTCCTCCTCTCGCTCAAGGCCGGCGGCACCGGCCTCAATCTCACCGCCGCCGACTACGTTTTCCTCCTGGATCCCTGGTGGAACCCCGCCGCGGAGGACCAGGCTACCGATCGCGCGCACCGGATCGGGCAGGAGCGGCCCGTGGTCTCGTGTCGCATCGTCGCCGAAGGCACGGTCGAAGAGAAGATCCTCGAGCTACAAGCCCAGAAACGTGCGCTAACGTCGGCCGCGCTCGATGAGGAAGCCCTCGCTGCCCGGCTGAGTCGGGACGACCTCCTGGCCCTGTTCGAGTAGGCCGCATCGGCCGCCGAAGTCCGTTGGACCTCGACCGAGGTCACGATGCGACGGTGCCGTTGGTGGCGCCGGCGGCGAGCTCCGCACCGGGCGAGAGCCCGAGGGCCAGGGCGAGCACCTCATCGGCATTGTCGACGAGGTGATAGGTCAGCTCATCCCGAAGAACCTGAGGAATATCCCGGAGGTCGCGCTCGTTCTGCCTCGGGAGCACCACCTCGGTGACTCCGGCGCGCCGCGCGGCGAGCACCTTCTCCTTGATGCCTCCGACGGGAAGCACCTTGCCGCGGAGGGTGATCTCCCCCGTCATCGCGAGCTGGTGGCGCAGCTCGCGCCCGGTCAGCAGGCTCACCAGCGCCGTGTAGAGCGTCACGCCGGCGCTGGGGCCATCCTTGGGGATCGCTCCGGCCGGCATGTGGAGGTGGAACTCGTGATCGGCAAAAACCGACGGGGCGATCCCGAAGCGGGGAGCCTGCTCCCGTAGGAGCGACATTGCAGCTTCACAGCTCTCTTTCATCACGTTGCCCAGGCTCCCGGTGAGCTTGAGCCCGCGCGGCCCCACCATCCTGGTGGCCTCGATGATGAGGATCTCTCCGCCGTGCTCGGTCCACGCGAGCCCGATCGCGATGCCGGGCCGATTGGTCCGTTCGGCGAGCTCGCGGTGGAATTTATGCGGTCCCTGCCAGGCGATGAGCTGCTCATCGTCCACGGCCACCGGGCCTTCGGTGCCTTCGACGAGCCGCCGTGCGGCCTTTCGATGCAGGGCGGAGAGCTCACGTTCCAGGTTCCGGACGCCGGCCTCTCGGGTGTAGCTCCGGATGATGCTCGTGAGGGTCGGGTCAGGCAGCACCACGTGCTCCGCGGGCAGCCCGTGGGTCTCGGCGAGCCGGGGAAGGAGGTGTTGACGGGCGATCGCGAGTTTTTCCTCCTCGATGTAGCCGGTGATGGTGATCACCTCCAGCCGGTCATGGAGCGCGGCGGGGATGGGGTCCTCCACGTTGGCGGTAGCGATGAACAGCACTCTGGAGAGGTCGAAGGGGACATCCAGATAATGGTCACGGAAAGCGTGATTCTGCTCGGGGTCCAGGACCTCGAGGAGCGCGGATGCCGGGTCGCCGCGGAAGTCGTTGCCCACCTTGTCGAGCTCGTCGAGGATGATGACCGGATTGCGCGTTCCTGCACGTTTGAGCGCCTGAATCACGCGGCCGGGGAGCGCGCCGACATAGGTGCGGCGGTGCCCGCGAATCTCGGCTTCATCCTTCATGCCGCCGAGCGCGATGCGCTCACACTTTCGACCCAGCGCCTTGGCGATGGACTT
Organism: Deltaproteobacteria bacterium; assembly: GCA_947486185.1. Taxonomy (GTDB): domain Bacteria; phylum Myxococcota_A; class UBA796; order UBA796; family SXON01; genus CANKTH01. The sequence goes on along the minus strand of CANKTH010000125.1, from coordinate 3,101 downwards.
GCCGAGGGACGTCTTGCCCACCCCGGGCGGGCCCACGAAACAGAGCACCGGACCCTTGGCGTCCTTCTTGAGCTGACGAACGGCGAGGAATTCAACGATTCGTTCCTTCACCTTCTCCAGACCGTAGTGGTCCTGGTCGAGCACGAGCCGCGCGGCTCGGATGTCGGTCGAGTCCTCCGTCTCGGCCTTCCACGGCATCGCTACGAGCCAGTCGAGGTAGGTGCGAGCAACCATGTATTCAGCAGCATCGACGTGGATTCGCTTCAGGCGGTCGAGCTCGCGCCGGGCCTCCTTCTCGACCTCTTCGGGCATGCCCGCCGCGGCGATCTTGGCGTCATACTCCGACACCTCGTCTACCGCGGTCTCGCCGAGCTCCTTCTGCACGGCTTTGAGCTGTTCGCGCAGGAAGTATTCGCGCTGGGACTGGTCCATCGCGGCCTGGACCTCGCCGTGGATGCGGCTCGTGATCTGGGCGTAGTGTCGGGCGCGGTCCATGAACCAGCAGAGGCGCTCGAGTCTCTTTTCGAGCTTCAGCTCGCCCAGGAGCTCCTGGGCCTCGGCAAACGGCAGACCGAGCTGGCCGGCGAGATGGTCAGCGAGCCGTTCGGCCCCCTCCTGGAGCGCCAACGCCCGGTCGAGCTCTTCGGGGCGATCGGGGCCGGCAAACAGCTCCTGGCCGAGCTCCCGCGCCCGCCGCTCGAGCGCCTGGGTGATCGCCGCGTCCCCCGGCTGGGTCGGGGCCCGGCCGGTGAGCCCCCCCACGCCGACAGAGTGATGCTCACCAAAGTCCTTCAACGAGACGCGTTGAAGCACCTCGACGAGCGCGCGCACGCCGCCATCGGGCAGCGTCAGCGTACGCAGCACCTTCGCGGTGACTCCGATCGGATAGACGTCGTCCGGGCCGGGGTTCTCGAGCCCGGGGTCCTTCTGTGTGGCCAGCACGAGCTCGACGCCGTGGTCAAGGTGGTGGTCGAGTGCGACGAGGGCTGGACCACGCTGCACGGTGTATGGCGTGATCACGCCAGGAAAGAAGACCACGCCCCGGAGGGCGATGGCGGGATGGATACGGGCCATGGGCCTCGCGGCTTAGCCCGGGCCGGGCCATGCGGCAATCCGCCGAGACTTTCGGTAACTTCTCGCGAGCCGTCGCCCCGTTCAGGCCGCGAGCCGCCCGATTGAGCTCGCGAGCCGCCCGATTGAGCTCGCGAGCCGGTCCATGTCGAGCCGCGCCGCCGACTCAGGCAGGTCCTGCAGCGCCCGGCGTGCGTGCCACGTTGCGCTCACCGCAGCCTCGCGCGAAGCCAACAGGCCTCCGGCCGCCTGCACCCTCCCCGCGAGCTCGTCAGCCAGGCCCGGCACAAAACGATGAGCCAACCGGGCGCCGAGCCGGGCGACATCGTGGTCCTGCTCGCACGCCCACGCGAAGGGGTAGAGCGGCCGCCCGACCGAAGCATCACGCACGAGCTCGCGGCGTTGATCCACGGACTCGAAGCTCGCAAGCTCGCTGGTGAGCTGCCATGCGACGCCCATGTTGCGCCCGTATCGCGACAGGCACGAGAGTTCGGTGACATCCGCGCCGGAGAGCCGTCCGCCGACCCGGCACGCGAACGCGAACATCGACCCGCTCCGCGTCTCGACGTGGGCGAGGGTGTCCGACGCCGACCAGGTGCGACCCCAGCTCGGGCGGGTGTCCGCGAGCTCACGCCAGGTGTCGAGCACGTCTCCCATGAGCCCTGGGGCGGGAAGCACGCGTGCAAGCTCCAATGCACGCAGCGTGAGATGACTCGCTCCTACGCCGTGGAGCACGCGAAGCGCCGCGCGCCGCCGCCGGCCCTCAGGGCGACCGAGCGCGGTATCGTGGAGCCAGATCGCCGCCTGAAGCAGCTCTGCCAGGGTGGCGGCCTCTACGGCCACTTGCGGATCCAGCGTCTGACCCGCCTCCCTCGCTCTCGCGGCCAGGACGACCAGCACGGGCCGGATTCGAGGCAGCCCGCCGCGCAGAAGTGCCTCCCGGGTCAGGTCTGGGGGTAGGCCCTCGCCCTTCGCCAGCGCGTCAACCAGAGCGTCTACGCGGGCGCCGTTGAGCTCGCCGAACACCGGCTCCAGCTCCGAACTCAGCGCCTCAAATGCCGCGCGCGCGCGTGTCGAGGAGCGGTAGAAGGGCATGGCCGCGGGCTAGTAGCCGCCCGTCTCCTTCCACGCCGTCGCGTTCAGGCCGACCAACGTTGCGATCCCGGAGAACAGGCAGGCGAGCGCAAACACTCCGCGGTCGGTCAAGCCGAGGTCAGCCACGGCGTCGTTGCCGACCTGATCCAGGTGGGTGCTCATCGCCATGCCCCAGGGCCCACCAAATCCGCCCGTGAGGAGCAGGAGCACACCCGTCGCGCAAAGGGCACCACCGAGCAACCACAACCACAACCGCATCGCCGCCTCGTGAGGGTAGCCGGTCTAACACGGGAACGGGCCGTGGCCAAGCCCCCTCGATCGCAGTTACCGCCTCGGGCAGAGATTCCGCCGATTCGCGCCCCGCAGGAAAGGGCTTGCGGGTTGGTGGGTTGTCATGGCACGTAGCTCCCCGGAGACATCATGACCGACCTCGCTATGCAAATCGCCATCGCCCTGGTGCTCGCCTTCGGCTTGTTCGGTCTGGCGCGCTGAGGCCTATTGTCCGGCTTCGCCGGGCGTCAGGGTGACCTTGGGGAGGGCGTCGCTGCCCCCTTCGGCGACCGGCAGTGCGGGGGCGACATTGGTGAGAGCGCTCGACGGAAGCCAGCCGAATTCCTGCTGATAGCGTACACGAACCTGGTCCTTGTCGCGTAGCACCACCTGGACCTGGCTGCCGGGGGCCAGGGTCACGGTGGTCTGCGGTCCGCCTTGCCAACGCAGCGCCGTGACCTCGGCGGTCGTCCAAAGGTCTTCCGCGAACGCCGCGGTGATCAGCAGTATAAGCCACATCGTTCCACCCCTAAGGTTCTTGTCCAGCCCGGGTCGGGCCTGCGGCCAACCGGTCGCACGGCGCGGGTTAACCCGAGGGCGCGTTTGATGACCTCCTTCCTGCTCCCGCTCGGTAAGTTTGGCCTCTTCGTGGGCGCCGTGGCCTT
>CANKTH010000124.1 GCA_947486185.1 Deltaproteobacteria bacterium | reverse complement strand
GGCGCGGCTCGTGCTGGCTTACCTCCGGATCCAAGCCGGCGATCTCGCCGCTCGGGATGTAAGGCGGGTTGCTCACGACCCAGTCCACCGGCCGACCGGCTGGGATCGGTGCCAGGAGGTCGCCCCCGAGCACCGCGACGCGACCGGAGAGGTTGAGGGCCGCGACGTTCTGTCGCAGGCACTCGAGCGCGGCCGGGGACCGGTCGATCGCGTAGAGCCGGAGCCCTGGCCGCTCCAGGCACAAGGTCAGGCCGATACAGCCGCTGCCGGCCCCGACGTCGGCGACGTAGGTGGGATCCTCGGCGCCGATCACGGCCAGCGCGGCCGTGATCAGGGTCTCGGTGTCCGGCCGTGGGACGAGCACCTCCGGCCCGACGACAAAGTCGCGGCCGTAAAATTCCTTCTTTCCAAGGACCCACGCCAGGGGCTCACGCTGTCCGCGCCGCCGGACGAGTCCCCTCACCTTCTCCACCTCGGCCTCGCTCATCGGCCGGTCAAAGGCCAGGTAGACCCCAACCCGGTCCAGACCGAGCACGTGGGCGAGGAGCAGCTCGGTCTCGAGCCGGGGTGAAGGGATGCCGCGCTCCCGGAAATAGACGGTGGTACGTTCGAGGAGCTCTTTGAGCGTCCTCACCGCCCTTCCTGCTGGGCGAGGGCCTCGGCCTGGTAGTGGCTGACGAGCCCGGTGACCACGTCTTCGAGGTCCCCCTCCATCACCGCGTCGAGCTTGTACAAGGTGAGCCCGATGCGGTGGTCGGTGAGCCGGTTCTGCGGGAAGTTGTAGGTGCGGATCCGCTCTGAACGGTCACCGCTGCCGACTTGCGAGCGGCGATCCGCGGCTTCGGCGGCTTGTTGTTCGCTGCGTTGTTTTTCGAGGAGGCGGGCAGCGAGCACCTTGAGGGCCTTGGCCCGGTTCTTGAGCTGCGACTTCTCGTCCTGGCAGATCACGACCAGACCGGTAGGAAGGTGGGTGAGCCGCACGGCGGAGTCCGTGGTGTTGACGCTCTGCCCGCCCGGGCCACCCGCGCGAAAGACGTCCACCCGAAGGTCTTTTTCGGCGATGTTGACCTCGACCTCGTCCGCCTCGGGCAAGACCGCGACGGTTGCGGCGGAGGTGTGAATCCGGCCCTGGGCCTCGGTGACGGGCACACGCTGCACCCGGTGAACTCCCGCCTCGAACTTGAGGTGTTGGTAGGCGCTCTCTCCGGAGACCAGGGCGATGACCTCCTTGAAGCCGGCCGAGCCGCCGAGCACGCTGGTCTCCGACGCGGACAGGATCTCGACGCGCCAGCTGTGTTGTGCCGCATAGCGGCTGTACATCCGGAACAGGTCGCCTGCGAAGAGCGCCGCTTCGTCCCCGCCGGTGCCGGCGCGGATTTCGAGCACGATGTTGCGCCCCTCGTAAGGATCACGCGGCAACATCAACAGGCGGAGCTGTTGCTCCAGCTCGGGGATGCGCCCCTCGAGCGCGGCTGCGTCGGCGGCAGCCATCTCGCGCATCTCGGGGTCGGCCAGGAGCTCGTCGAGCCCCTCTCGTTCGGCGCGGCAACGGCGCAGCTCACGCACGATCTCCGCCATACGGGAGACCTCCGCGTGTTCGCGGGTCGCCTCGCGGTATTTCTCCCGCTGCCCGACGAGCGCCGGATCCATGAGCTGCCGATCCAGCTCTTCGAGGCGACGCTCAATCTCGTCGAGGCGAACGAACATGACGGCCTTGTGGACCCGAGCGGGGGCCGCGAAGTACAGACATCAGCCGGCGGGACACCCCCGACCGGGAACTCGAGGGTGCCGACCGTATAGTCGGCATGAACCCAGGAGCTACTTGGTGATGTTGTACTTCTTGTTGAAACGATCGACACGGCCGGCGACCGTGTTCGAACGTTGGCGACCGGTGTAGAACGGATGCGACGACGAGGTGACGTCGGCAACGATCACGAAGTGCTCCACGCCCTCCACCACGCGCGTCTGCTTGGAGCGCGAGGTAGAACGGGTGATAAACTCGGCACCGGTGCTCGAGTCGACGTAGATCACGGGGTTCAGCGTGGGGTGGATGTCCTTCTTCAAGGCAGCTCCAGGGCCGATGAGGTGGGCCTCCGTGCCCGGCGAGAGCCGGTCTGGAGGAGGTAGGCGGGGCCAGGCCGGGTCCCGCGGTGCACCATGTTTCAGAAAGCCGGGCCATTTCACCCGTCCGGCGCGTCACGTCAAGTGAAATCCGCCGAGCGAGCCGCCATGACCAGACGCGCCTCGCGGAGGGTCACCCGGGTTGAGACGGCCCTCCTGCCGGGGCGAGGTGGTCGTAGAGGGCGTCGTCGTCGGGCCACGCGCTCAGCACCGCGCCGACGTCGGGTACGCCCAGTAGGCCGTCACGGAGACGCGCCCGCCGCGCGGAGTCGCCCGGCTCGCGGTAGTTGCGCGAGGCCGCCAGGTCGAGCCGGCCCGGCCCGGCCAGCACGAGGTGGTGGTTCTCCAGGCCGGACAGCTCCTCGACCACCGCGCGATCGAAAGGGCCGCCTTCTACGGCAGCGGCGATCACCGTCAAGGTTCCGCCTTCGGCCACCGCCCGGGCCGCCCCAAACAGGCTTCGTACCCGCGACAACGCCGCGGCGTCGATGCCACCGGGCAGCACTCGGCCGCACGGGGCCTGGCTGCCCTGACTGGCGCGAGCGAGACGGGTCAACGAGTCGACCAGGAGCACGACGTCTCGGCCGAGCTCAACGAGGCGTCTCGCTCGCTCGGTCACGAGGTCGGCGAGCTGCACGTGCCGGGCTTCGCCTTCGTCTCCGGCGCTCGCGAACACCAGGGAGCCCAGGCTCTCATGGGCCTCGGTGATGTCCTCCGGGCGGTCCCCGATCAGCAGGAGCATCACCACGACGTCGGGGTGATTCACCGCAATTCCCCTGGCCATCGCGGTCAACAAGGTGGATCGGCCGGCCCGCGCCGGGCAGGAGAGCAGCACCCGCTGACCGCGGAAGACCGGGCAGAGCAGGTCGACGAGACGGCACGTGGGGTCAGTCCGGCCGACACGGAGCGGCGTGGACGGCCACACCGCGGTCAGGTTGTCGAAGTGGATCTTGGTGCGGGCGACCTCGGGATCCAGGTCGTTGACCCGCTCCACCTTCACCAGCGCGTAGTAGCGTTCGCTCTCCTTGGGCGCGCGGACCTGGCCGCGCACCAGATCGCCTGTGCGTAGGTTGAACCTACGAATCTGCGACGGGGAGACGTAGATGTCGTCGCCGCCGGCGGCGAAGCTGCTGGTCGGCCCCCGGAGAAAGCCAAATCCATCCCCGAGGATCTCCAGCACCCCCTCAGCGTCTACCATCCCGCCGCCAGCGCGTTCGCGGACGATCTGCGCGACAAGATCTTGTCGACGCTGCCCCGCCGGGTTCTCGATGCCCAGGAGGCGGGCGGTGGCGACGAGGTCCCCGGTAGGGAGCGCTCGGAGCGTTTCGAATTCCTGAGCCATGGATCAGAACCTGAAACAGTCCTTCAGCTTCGTCAGGAGTTCAACATCGCTGGTCTTGAACCGGCCACGCATGATGTCAACGGGGCCGGGCGTCTTGCCGTGGACGACGAGCTTCATGAAAACGTCGGGGTCGGCCTTGACGACACAATCGGCGTGCTCCGGTTTGCCGGCTTTCACCTGGCAGGACTCAGGGCTGAGCACGAGGGTGTGTTTCTCGTCACCTACCGAAAAGTAGTAGGTGATCGTACGATCAATACGGCGGGGCACGTAGCGGGCTGGGAGGGAGGCGATGAGGGACTGCGCGGAGGACATGCGGCGCCATGCTACCCGATCAGTCGGGGAAAGGCGAGCGTGGCGGCGCGGGCGGTCACTGTCCCAGGCCGTGTCGGCGCGGCACCCGCTCCGAGAAGCCGCACAGGATCTCGTAGGGGATCGTGCCGGCCGCCTGCGCGATCTCGTTGGCATCGAGGCGCTCCTGCCCCATCTCCCCGAGGAGGACGACTGGATCTCCGGTCTCTACCGGGCTTTGAACCTCCGTTACATCCACCATGCACAGGTCCATGCACACCGTGCCGACCACCGGGCAGCGGCGCCCGCCGATCAACACCTCGCCCCGGTTGCTCAATGCTCGGGGCCAGCCGTCGGCGTAACCGACCGGCAGCGTGGCGATCCGCGATGGGCGCTTCGTGACAAAACGCCGGTTATAGCTCACCGATGCACCGGCCGGCAGGTCGCGTACGAATAAGACCTGGCTCTCGACGCGCATCGCGGGCCGGAGCGGCAGGCGGCCACTCAGCCACTCCGCAGGCGCGAGCCCATAGAGCGCGATGCCCGCGCGGACCGCGTCGAGCCGGAGGATGGGCTGTGTGAGGATCGCCCCTGAGTTGCAGACGTGAAGTATTCGTGGATGTACGCCGCGACGGCGCGCAGAGGCGACCGCGGTCTGGAAGCGTCGGGCCTGCTCCAGGGTGAAGGTCGTGTCCGGGTTCTCAGACTCCGCGAAGTGGGTCATGAGCCCCTCCACGTCGAGGTGTCGCAGATGGGCGATACGGTCCAGGAAACGTGTCCAATCGGGCAGCGGCACGCCGAGGCGGCCCATACCCGTGTCCACCTTGAGGTGGACCGGGAGTCGTGTGCCCCGCTGTCGGGCCGCCGCGTCGAGGCGCTCCGCGTCCCCCACGTCGTAGACCACCGGGGTAAGTCCAGCTTCTACCGCAACATCGGCGCCGTGGCGCCCGACGCCCCCCATACAGAGCACCAGTCCAGTCACGCCGCCCTCGCGGAGGCTGGCGCCCTCTTCGACCAGCGCTACGCCAAAATGCCGAGCCCCGGCGGTTTGCAGCGCGCGGGCCACCGCGACGGCGCCGTGGCCATAGGCGTCACCCTTCACCGCCGCGATGACCGGACAACGAGGGCCGACCAGCGCGGTGAGCTGCTGCCAGTTGAACACCACCGCGTCGAGGTCGATGAGCGCGGTGGTAGGACGGATCTGGCGCACGCGGCCCCTTATCCTAACGGCGCGTCTGGGGCCCGCGCCGGGCGCGGCGGTGATAAGCTGGCCGGGGGAGGTCGGATGCCGGTGTATGACTACCGATGCGCGTGCGGCGAGAAGATCGAGGTGCTGGTGCGGGGGCGCGAGCCGCTCACCGCCGATGAGATTCCAGGTTTGCCGCATGTGTGTGACAGTAACGGCAAGCTCGTTCGGCTCCTGAGCGCGCCCAACATCGGCCGAGGTGGGGGCGCCTCGGCTCCCGAGTCGCCGGGCGCTGGCGACGGGGAGATGAGCTGCGGTTCTTGCGGTCGTACGCCTGGCTCCTGCGAGTGGGACTGAGTCGTCGCCGCGGTCCGATCGGCGCTTCTGGGCTGATGGGGCTCGTGTTGTCCGGCGCGTGGACGGGCTGCGCCGAGCCGACGTCTCGTACCTATATCGCTGCCTTACACGCGTCGGATTGGCCGAGCGCTGAAGCGGGTTGCCGGCGGATCCGCCCGGTGCCCCTGCGAGCCGAGTGTCTCGTCGCCGTGATGGAGGCGCACGAGGCGATCACCGAGGAGCGCTGCGAGGAGGTTCCGGACGGGAAGTGGCAAGAAGAATGTATCTTTCTACTGGCGGAGCAGGAGGCTGCCGCTGGGAGGATGGAGTCAGCGTTTGCGGCGTGCAACCGCACCGGTTTTGGGAGAGAGTGCGCGTTTCACCTGGTTCGTGAGGGCGCCCGGGCTGCGCGGGACCTGCCCCCCGCTGAGGCGGCGATGTGGTCGGTGGGCTGGGACGGGTTGGAGAGCGCGCCAGACGCCGCCACCTTGTTCTGGAAGGCGTGGTTTCGGGAGCAGCTCGTCGCAGAGCGGCCGATCAACCCGGCAGAGTGCCCCAACCCCGCCTGCATCGGCGCCGCGCGCGAGGTGCTCTTCACCACGCTCGCTTCGGCGGCGATCGCGGACGCGGGCGCGATGTGTATCACCCGGACCTTGAGCCCCCTCCTCGGCGCCCGCCTGCTCTGGGAGAGTGGGCCGCTCACCGACCGCTGGGTCGCAGGGTGGACCGACAAGGAGTGTGGCCGTCGACGTATCGCCAACGGGGGAGACCAGGCGTTTTCGCCGGGTCCGCCATGAGTATGCCCGAGACTGAGACCGACCGGGCGGAGGGGCTCGCGGCTCAGGGGCCCCCTCCCTGGAGCCGGACCCTGCGGATCGTCGGGCTCGTGGCGGTATTGCTCACCGGTCTTCACCTCTTCATTCTCGGCTTGGGCATCCCCGCGCTGATGATGCGCCCGGGCTGGTTCTGGCACCTGCACGATACGGAGCTGCCGCTCCTCGCGGCGCTCGGCGTGCCCCTCGCGCTCGTGATCATGGGCGTAGGACGCAGCGTGTGGTCGTCCTCCCGCCCAGGCCTGCGTCACCACCTGGTGCTCGTGGCGACCGCGGCCGGATTGAGCGTCGGAGTGGCGGCGATGGAAGGGAGCGGGCTGGGCGCACTTGGTATTCGCCTGGAACGGTCTGGACACTCTGAGTTCGTGAAGGCCGCGCTCCGCCGAGACCGGGTCAGCGTCGAGGAGATCCTGACTGACTACGAGGCGCTCGTGCTGCGCCAGCGCCTGGCCTACGCAAGCACCAAGCCGCCCGGGGTGCTGCTCACCTATGTCGGGCTGGAGCGGCTCATCAACCTGGGGCTCCCGCCGGCGGCCGAAGCCGAGCGCGCCGCACGGCTCAAGGCGGTCCTCACGGTGCTCTTCCCGCTTCTGACCGCGCTGACCCTGCTTCCTCTGGGCTACCTCGCAGTCCGCCTCGTCCCTGCACCGGCGGCCGGCGCGGTCGGGCTCCTGTACCTGCTCGCGCCCAACGTGCTGCTCGTGACCATGCACCTCGACGGCGTGCTCTACCCGGGGCTCGCGGTCGTCCTCGTCGCTGCGGCGTTTCGCGCCTGGGAGAGCGGCAGCCCGGGTTGGGCGTTGTGGACTGGCCTTCTCGTTTTTGTCGCCACATTTCTGTCTTTTTCGTTGGTGCCGCTGGCGGTGCTCGGGCTGGCGCCGCTCGTGACCTCAGCGCGCACCGGGCCCCGGCGGCCGGTGTTGTTCGGGTTGCTGGCGGGCGCCCTGATGCCGTTGGGGGTGCTGATGCTGGCGAGCGGCTACAGTCCGATGACCCGCCTCGAACGCGCGCTTGCCGCGCACGCGCGTTTTGCCGGGTTGAAGCCGGTCCCCGCCGACGTGAGCCCGCTTGACCTGGCGCTCACCAACCTCCTCGACTGGGTCTTGTGGATCGGCCTGCCGCTGAGCGCGCTATGGCTGCTCGGATCGCTGCGGGCGATTCACCTGGTACTCCAAAGAAAGTCGGAGGTCGTGGACGGGCTCGCGGTGCTGCTGATCGCGCTCGTGCCGGTGCTCGCGGCGAGCCCCGGTACCATCGGAGAGACGGCGCGACTCTGGCTCTTCCTCCTCCCTTTTGTCGCGCTTGTGGCCGCGCGCGGGCTCGAGCTCGTCCCGGCGGGCCGTCGAGGGGTGGTCCTCAGCGCCGTGTTGATCCTGCAGGCGCTCCTGGTGGTGTTCACCAAGAAGTACCAGGATTTCTGGTGATGGTGACGCGCCGCGGCGCACGAGTCGGCTCGCGCCTCAGCTCGGGACGATACGGTCCGCGGCGAGAGGCAACGGACCGACCCGCCGGGCCTGGTGCACCCGCTCGGCGATCAATGCACCGCGGAACAGCGCTTCGTTCACGGCGACGACGGTCCGCGCGGCCAGCGGCTCGAGCGCGCTGCCCTTCACCCAGTTGTTGAAGAGGCCCATCGCAGGCCCGCACCACACCTGGTAGTCTAGCTTCCGGCCCGCATCGCCCTCCCGTGCCCATCGACTGGTTTTACCCAGGTACCAACGGAAGACCAGCGCCATCCGATGCCGAGGGTCTGTTCCGGCCCGCGCCCACACTTCGGGGTCCCGCGCGCCCCAGTAGCGCGCGGTCTCCGCCTCGACCTCGGCGAGCGGGCAGCGGAACAGCTGCTTCTCCAACCGGGCGCGTTCGTCGGCGGGGATCTGATCGAGTGACCCGCAGGTCTGGTAGAGGTGGTAGAGCCGCGCGGCGCGCTGCGCGTACATGCTGCCGCGCGATAGGACCTGAACTTCGGCGCCGATTTCAAACATATCCGGCGCGGGGCCCATTCCGACGTCGGCGAAGCTCGCCGCCGCGAGCATCTTCTTGACCTCGTCGGAGGTAGCCGCCTCGACCGTGGCCTGGTTGACCGAGCCGGTCACGACATAGTCAGCCCCCATCGCCAACGCTCCGGCGACGGACCAGGGATCGCCGATGCCGCCGGCGGCGCCGATGCCGGTGCGTTGCTCGGCGCCGCGTTCGGCGGCGACCGTGTCGGCGAGGCGGCGCATCAACGGCACCAGCGCCGACAGCGGCCGGCGGTCGGTGTGTCCGCCACTGTCAGCCTCCACCGTGAGATCTTCGGCGACAGGAACCCCGCGCGCCAGCGTGACCTGGGCTTCGGTGAGGGCGCCGCGACGCCGCAGCTCGTCGAGGAGCGCGGCAGGGGCAGGCCGGAGGAAGTGCTCGGCCACTTCAGGGCGGGAGACCTTGGCGATCACGCGATTGGGCGTCACCACCCGGCCGTCGGACTCGTGGATGCCGTGGAGCCGAAAGCGAACGATCTCCGCGGTCAAACCCATGAACGCGCTGGCCTCGACGACCCGGACGCCGCGCGCGAGGTAGAGGCTGACGGTCTCCTCCTCGACGCGTGGCTCGATCGGGTTGTGGAGTAGGTTGAAGCAGGCGCTTTCGCCCGAGAGTCCCGCAACGACCTCATCGGTCTGCCGGGTCACCTCTGCGAGCGACAGGCCGCCGGTGCCCAAGGAGCCCAGCCACCCGGCGCGCGCCATCGCGAGCACCAGCGCCGGGCTCGCGATTCCTCCGGCCATAGCGCCCGACATGCCGGAGCGACGGAGGCGGTGCCGCTCCCGGAACGCCGGGGAGCCGAGGTCGCTACACTCGCGGCCCGGAAGGACCAGATCCGCCCCGGCACGCGGCGCGCCGTACCACCAGCGCCCCTCGGAATGGTAGAGCGCGGTGCCCGGATCGTGCAGGGCGGCGACGAGGTCGTGCACGGGCCGTGACTCGTCCCGGAAGGTAGACGCGGCGGTGGTGCCGTCGGACCAGGTGGTAGTGACGCGGATTTCGGCGTCTGCGCAGCGTTGTACCTGGACCCTGACCTCGTCGTCCGCCAACTCCAGCTCGTCGGCGTCCGGGAGCAGGAGCCCGAGGAGCGCGTCGGTGCCGCCAGCGTCGATCGCGCGCGCCAGGCCGGACGCGGCACCTTGGCCCTCTTCGACCTGGTCGCCACGCCGCCACTTCCACAAACGCGCCGCCTGCCGGAGATCCATCGTCCGCTCCACGCCGCCGGCTTAACCGGAAAGCTGGGTCCGTGGCTCGCTCACGCTGCGCCCGCCGCGGGTCCAGGCTACACTTCGTCGTCGCACCAATCTCGGGCGCCTGGAGGACCCGCACATGCGTTTTGTTACCCTCATCCTGCTGTTCGGCTGCGTAGGCGCCGTGGACGATGACGACGACGACGACGAAGACAAGGAAGACGAAGAGGAGAGTGAGACCGATTCGCCCCCCGAAGAAACGGAGCCACCGCCTTTTGTCCCGACCGAAGGAGAGTGGACGGCGATCGACGGCGAGGTGACCCAGGACGACTGTGATCTGGTGTCCTTGCTCGAGGGGCAGCCCGCCGTCGAACCCGGTAGCTTCTCGATTGAGGAGGCGAAACCTGTAAGTTTTGTGATGGTCACCGGCGAGGTCGGGGACACCGAACGGTTTGACTGCGACCTCGCTCAGGCCGACCTGAGCTTCTTCTGTCCGCCCAAGGACGTCGTGCTCTCGCTCGCGCCCGATCTCCCGGGTACCGAGCTGGTGTTCAACATCACCGCGAGCGGTATCTTCGCGGACGAGACCCACATGCAGGCCGATCAGCTCTCAGTCATCAGCTGCCGAGGCGATGACTGCGGCTTGATGGAGGACTTTGGAGGGATCGAGTTCCCGTGTACTTTGGGTCTGCACTCGACGGCCGCGCACCCCTGAGCCAGGCGCGCCCGCTGTCGGCGATTGATACACCGGCTCGCCCCCCTTTGGGGGAGGAACCCGGCTAAGCTGGCGTTGAGGTGGCGATGTTGTTCTTACGTCGTGCTGGCCTGAGCTCGGGCCTTCTCCTCGTGGCGCTCTTGGGCTGTCGCGGCCCCTACGAGGGGGACGAGCCCGGCGAGTGTACCGACGGTGCGGACAACGACCGGAACGGCTACTTCGACTGCGGCGACCTCTCGTGTGCTTTGTCGCCCGACTGTGGCGGTTATAATGGTGGAAAGGGTGGCACGGGCCCAACCACCGGCGGCAGCACCGACGCGGATGCTGACACCGACGCCGACAGCGACGCCGACAGCGACGCCGACAGCGACGCCGACAGCGACAGCGACAGCGACAGCGACGCCGACAGCGACAGCGACGCCGACAGTGACGCTGACGCCGACACCGACACCGAGGTCACGGGGGACGCCGTCGCGGCCCACCTCCGGTCATACGAGCTCGTGATGACCGTTCAATGGGTGTTTTCTGGTATCGGCGTCTGCGACCAGACCTACGAGGGGTCCGGCACCCAGGTAGGCGCGGTGGGCACCATCGTGACCTTCTCCGGGCCTTATGTTCGGAGCTCTGACACCTGTGTCGGGGGCGCGTACGACCTCTTCGCCGCATACTGGCCCTGGGTGCCCACCGACGGCGAGGCCCTGACGAGCTTCAAGTTCGACTCGGCGATGACCGTGCTCGATCTCTGGTTTGTCGACGACACCGAGGACACCTACTACGACCGGGCCGAGTGGTACATGTACGATGTCGCGGCCCCCTACAACGACGCTTCGATGTTTGTGTCGCACGCGGAGTCCGGTGGGGACGCGAGCCTCCTCGTCAACTTTGAGGTGGAAGCCCAGTTCTACGAGTGAGCGCTGCGTGCCCGCCTGCTTGTGGCCGCCTGACTGTGGCCGGGAGGCTCAGGCGTGTGTGCCGTTGGTCTCGCGGCTCTTTTCGCGGCGCCGGCCGAGGTCGGGGCGTAGGCCGAGGGACCAGCACGCGCGGTACCAGATCCAGGGCGGTACGACCAGCGCGCGCCCTTCTGGAAGAGGCTCGGCGATCCTGGAGGATCGCGAGGGGGCGTGGGAGTGGACCTCCGCGACCCACTCGCCGCTCACTTCGTCCAGCACCAGCTGGGTGAAGGGGTCGATGGTCGCCGGCAGAAAACGCGCGATCCAGGCGATCGCCTCGGCGGTGGCCGGCTCTTGCGTCAACATGGGCGTCGCGAGGTGGAGCGAGCGGCCGGTCGCCTCGATAGCGAGCACGGCAAATGCGAGCCCCGCCGGTCCGGGCACCGGGGTCGGCCGCAGCATGACCTGGACCTCGGCGCGCGAGGCCGCGAAGGTGCCCGGCGCCTCGTCGCGGCGGACCCCCTCCCGGTCCACGTGGAGCTCGTCCAGGCTCCCGGGAACCCACGAGGTCCACCTGGCGTCCCGCGCCAGATGATCTTCGAGATATGCCAGTTCAGCGAAGGGGATCTCCACGAGTCGCGGGCCCTGGTCGGCGGCGCGAGCGAGGATCTCGGCACGCTGGCGCTCCGTCAGCGGGCGTCCACGTGCAAAGATGAGCTCAGCCAACCCGATCCAGCGCTCTGCCTCCGGGAGGTGGCGGCTGCGCGCCAGTACCCGGGCGACGTCCGCCTCCGCGAGGTCCTCGTCCCGGACGATCCGTACGACAGCGGCGACCGCGAGCGATTCGCCGCTCTCCGGCGCTACGAGCGAGATGCCCATCACCTGGGTGAACTCTTCGCCTTCTTCGACCACGGCAACGACGCGCTGCGGCTCTCCGTCCGCGCGAATTCCTCGGGTCAAGGCCCAGATCCGCTCGGTGGGCAGGATGCCTCCCTGATCGATCAGCCCGAGGAGCTCCTTACGCGTGCGGTCCTCCGCCCGAAGCCCGCCGAGGATACGACGAAACCAACCTCTTTCCTCGATGATCTCCTCGGCCCAGTCCCGCGCCTCGTCGGTCCAGCAGTCGGGTCCTTCGCCGGACTGCGGCCAGACCGAGCGCAAGAACGCGATGAGGTGAGCGACCTGGTAGCGGAAATAGGGGCCTGGTGGTTGGGAGAGTCGAGATTCGAGCCAGGCCCGGGGGCCGTCGTCGAGGTCGCCCATGTGGGCGCGGATCCGTTCAGCCTCCTGGGGCCCGAGCTTCCCGTCGGACCACGCGACGCAGAGCATGGGCAGGAAGGGTAGAACGCACGGTTCAGGCTCCCGAAAGCCGAGGTCTTTCCAGAGCCGCCGATCAATCGCGGCGAGGAGCGTGGGTTCAAGCTGCATCAATGGCCTCGGTGGGTCGGGCAGGACGAGCGCGGCGCGGAATCGAGAGAGGTCGAGCAGGCTGGCACCTGCGGCGGAAATCGTGACGAGATTGGTCACCGGTGGCGAGGGGTGCTACGGGGCGCCCCCGTTTCCCTGAGCGGGTCGGAGATAGCATGGCGCAGAGCGCGGGTCGACTCGGGTGGCTCCTCGTCTGGGGCGTTGTGTTCTGCGACATCGGCTCCTCGGTTTTTTACGTACCCGGCGTGCTGTACGGGGCCGACGGCGAGGCGGCGGGCTTTTTTGTGCTCGCGACGATGGTGGGCTTCATGCTGCTCGCCGCCAAGGAGGTTGAGGTTGCACGCCGATATCCCGCGGGTGGTGGGGTGGTGAGCCTCGCGGGACAGGCGTTCGGTCCCTGGTGGGGGTCGCTCGGCGGTCAGCTCATCCTGGTCGATTTTTTCCTGACGGTCGCGATCTCGGCGCTCGCCGGGGTGCACTACCTCGATCTGGTGCTTCCACTCGGCGAAGGCCTGCTCCCGTTGACGTTGCTCGCGCTGGTCGCGCTGACCCTGATCAATATTGTCGGCGTCAAAGAGAGCGCGCGGGTGTCGCTGGTCCTCGCGATCACGGCGGTGGTGGTTGAGCTCCTGGTGGTGGTCGTGGCCCTTGCGCAGGTTCCCCCAACCTTCTGGGCCGAGATCCCAGAGGAGCTCGCCGCGCTCCTGAGAATGAGCCCCTGGCAGGGCCTCGTGGGTTATGCCGGAGCCTGGCTGGCCTTTTCTGGGTTGGAGAGTTTTTCTCAGCTCGCGCCGGCGATGAAGGACCTCGACCTCACGCCGCGGCGG
Organism: Deltaproteobacteria bacterium; assembly: GCA_947486185.1. Classification (GTDB taxonomy): domain Bacteria; phylum Myxococcota_A; class UBA796; order UBA796; family SXON01; genus CANKTH01. The sequence goes on along the minus strand of CANKTH010000124.1, from coordinate 1,866 downwards.
GCGATGGTGGCGGTGGTGGCGAGCGTGTTGGTGACCGCACCTTCACTCACCTTCCTGGCAATCGCAAGCTTACCCCTGGAGATAAAGGCGGCGGAGAGCTCACGGTTCGTGGCGGCCCTGGCGTCGGTTTGGGGAGGCGTGGGCCTCCAGGTGGTCGTGGTGCTGCTCGCGATGGCGATGCTGTTCCTGGCCGCGAACACCGCGATCCTGGGTAGCTACCACGTTCAGCTGGCGCTTACCCGGCAGCGGTTCTTGCCGGAGGCGCTCGGCGCGCTCTCGCACCGATACCAGACGCCGCACCGGGCCATCCTGCTCGCGACAGTCGTGCCGGCGGTAATCCTTATTGCGGTTGGCGCCGACCTACGCGCCCTGGGAGGGCTCTACGCCTTCGGCCTGCTCGGCGCGTTCATGCTGTCGTCCGCAGGTATCGACCTCCTGCGTTGGCGCGAGGGGCGCCGAGATTGGGTGTTCTTTGTCGGCGTGTTCACCACCCTCTTGGTGATGGTGGCCTTCGGGGTCAACCTCGTGGCCAAACCTGAAGCCACTACCTTCGGCGGGGCGCTCGCAGGGCTAGGAATGCTCGCGTCGTGGCTCACCCGCAGCGGTACTACCGACGCGCTACTGAATCGGCTGCCGTACACCCGTCGGCCCGAGGCGGCAGAGCTCAGCGAGGCCGGCTTCTACACGCTCGAGCGGGCGGCGGCGCGTGCCGGGGACGTGCCGGGGGTGATGGTGGCCAGCCGTGGCGCGACGCGCAAAATCTTCAAAGAGGCGGTAGATCGTGCTAAAGCACGCGGGTGCACTCACCTTTTTGTGCTCTATGTCGACGAGGTTCCGGGCCTCTTCTACCCCCAGCTCGCCTCCCCCACCCCGGAGGGCCAGACCGTCTTGGACGCGGGCGCGGCGATCGTACAAAACCTTGGTTTAGAGCCGATCCCGGTCTGGACCCTGTCCCACAGCGCGGCGGAGGCGGTCGCGACGGCCGCGGTGACCTGCCGGTGTGACACGGTGGTGATCGGCGCCACGCAACGTACCTTTTTGTGGAACGCCCTCCGCGGACGCTTCATCCGGGACGCGCTCAAGCACCTCCCCGCCGAGGTGCGGCTGATCGTGGTGGGGTAGACGGCCGGTCCCAACCGTCGTGGCCCGCGGGTCCGCGGCATCCGCCCGCCCGGGGGTGGGCGGATGGCCGGCGATCGCGCGGCGGGGTTCATTGGGTTTTTGTGGTTGCCGGCGCCGTATCGGAGCGTGGCGCGGCGTGTGCGAGTCCGCGTACGACGGGGCGCCTTGCCGGCGACCCGCCGCCGTGGCAGATTTGGCGCGTGAAACCCCACCGTCTCTTGTTCGTGTGTACTGCCAACATCTGCCGGTCGCCGATGGCCGAAGCCCTCGCGCGTTTACAGTCCGAGGAGCGCCGCATCGCGGTCGAGGCCCGGTCCTGTGGCGTGCGGGCGCTGGCAGGGGAGCCGGCGGCGGCCAACGCCGTGCGTGCGATCTCGGAGCTCGATGGCGACCTTTCAGCGCACCGAGCTCAGGACGCCACCCAGGAGCTCGTGGACTGGGCGGATCGTATCCTCGTGATGGAGCTCGCCCACGCCTCGTCGTTGAGGGAGCAGTTCCCGTCCTCGGACGGAAAGGTACAGCTCCTCGGCACCTACGGCGGCACGATGGAGATCGCCGACCCATATGGTCGCTGGATTTTTGCGTTTCGTCGGAGCCGCGACGAGATCTCCCACTGTGTGGAGACCCTGTTGGACCGGCTGCCGCCAAACCCGCTGTGAGAACGTGAACAGGCCAGGCGAGCGGTCCGCGCCTCAGCGCGCAGGTGGCTCGCCACGCAGCCCGGCCAGCCGGTAGAGCTGCAGC
>CANKTH010000123.1 GCA_947486185.1 Deltaproteobacteria bacterium | reverse complement strand
GGGGTGGTCACCACCGCCAAGCGCCTCGGCGTCGATGTGCTGGCGTACCTCACCTGGGTGATCGAGCGATTGGGCACATGGAAGAAGGTGTTCAACCTTCCGATCGCGCAGCTCACGCCCGAGGCGTACAAGCGCCTGGGCGAGAAGGCAGCGGCGGAAGCGGCGTAGGGGCACACGGGAAACTCACCCGATGTACCGACGGTCGCCTCCGGGCTGGCGTGACGGGTCACGAAGCAAACGATCGAACACCGGCACGAGTCCCCGGATCAGGTGTCCCTGATCCGAAGAACCGGCCACGCGTTAGGGGGCGGCCTAGGGGCCCGGCGCGTGGCCCAGCGTATGAGGTGACCCGCGATGCGTGCGATCCGTATCGGAGAATTTGAAATCGGACCCAACTCGCGCCCGTTCATCGTGGCCGAGATGTCGGGAAACCATAATCAGTCTCTCGATCGCGCATTGCAGATCGTGGACGCCGCCGCTGAAGCGGGCGTGCAAGCTCTGAAGATTCAGACCTACACGGCCGACACCATGACCCTTGATATCAAAGAGCGGGAATTCTTCATCGAGGATCCAGCCAGCCTCTGGAAAGGGAGCTCACTCTACGACCTGTACCAACAAGCTTACACGCCTTGGGAATGGCACAAACCCATTTTTGAGCGCTGTAAGAAACACGGGATGGTCGGATTCAGTGCCCCTTTCGATCTCTCGGCGGTAGACTTCCTGGAGTCCTTGGACGTCCCCGTCTACAAGATTGCTTCCTTCGAGATCGTCGATTTGCCGCTCGTGCGTCGCGTTGCGAGAACCGGGAAACCACTGATCATTTCAACGGGTATGGCGTCAGCGATAGAGATCATGGAAGCCGTAGAGGCCGCTCGTGCTGCGGGTGCTCAAGATCTCGTATTGTTGAAGTGCACCAGCAGTTACCCGGCGACGCCCGAACAAACCAATCTGCGGACGCTGCCTCATCTGCAGACGCTCTCCGGCGCTCAGGTTGGCATTTCGGATCATACGATGGGTGTTGGCGTCGCGGTAGCTGCAGTGGCCTTGGGCGCGACCCTGATTGAAAAGCACTTCACGCTGGCCCGCGCCGATGGCGGCGTAGATTCAGCTTTCTCTCTGGAGCCCCATGAGATGCGGCAGCTCGTGGTCGAGTCCGAACGTGCCTGGCAGGGCATGGGCGCGGTGAGTTACGGCCCTGTCGGCAAGGAGTTCAACTCTTTGAAACATAGACGATCGCTATACATCGCTCAAGACATGAAGGCGGGCGACGTCTTCACGCCCAAGAATCTTCGATCGATCCGTCCCGGATTGGGACTCTCGCCAAAGTACTATGAGTCCTTCCTCAACAAGAAGATCCAGAGAGATGCCCCGTGTGGCACGCCGCTGAGCTGGGACCTGCTCGGTTGATGAGAGGCCTCTCAAGCCGGGCGTGAGGCCCGTGGGACCTGGTCCGGGTCGCGGTGTGACCTATCCACCGCGCCGTGAAGCCCGCGTCATTCGTTCCGCTACGCTCCGGCCGGCTACGGGGCGAGCGGCCTCGACGGTGAAGCGCGCCCGATCCTCGATGGTGCCGCCCCACGGTCTCTCCGGACGTTGTTGGCGTTCCTGACAGTCAGCCGCCTGACGGACAGGCCCCCAGGGGCGAGTCCGCGGCGAGGCGGCGACGGAGGTGGCGCCGCGGCTCACGGGCTCTGGGGACGAGTCCCGAGCTTTACCTTGATATCTTTGGGGTTTCCTTCACGCATCACCGCCAGCGTCACCTCAGTGCCGGGTGTCAGCGCGGCGATCTGGCGCACCAACTCGAGCTGGTCCTTGACCGGGACGCCCCCGATCTTGAGGATCACGTCGCCGGATTTGAGGCCCGCCGCCGCGGCCGGGCCGCCGGTGGTCACCCCGACCACCACCACCCCGGCGGTGAGCCCGAGCTGTTTCCGGCCGGTCTCGTTGAGGGTGCCCATCTGAACGCCCAGGTAGCCGCGCGACACGCGGCCGGTCTTCTGGAGCTGCGGCACCACGGTCTGGAGGTAGGCGCTCGGGATCGCGAATCCGACGCTGTTGGCGCCCTGGATGATCGCGGTGTTCATGCCCACCACCTTGCCGTCCAGCGCGATCAGCGGCCCTCCGGAGTTTCCGGGGTTGATGCTGGCGTCCGTCTGTAGGAACTCCTCGAAGAGCTGGTCGGAGATGTTCCGGCCCTTCCCCGAGAGGATCCCGGCGGTGACGGTGTGGCCAAGGCCGAGCGGGTTGCCCACCGCCACGACCCAGTCGCCCACCGCGAGCGTGTCGGAGTTACCAAGCTGCAACCATGGTAAGGACCGGTTCGCGATGATCTGGAGCAGGGCGACGTCCGACGCCGTGTCGGCGCCGACCACCTTGGCGGGGTACTCCTCACCGGTGGAGAACTTCACCGAGATGTCCTTCGCCTCGCCGACGACGTGGGCGTTGGTGAGGATGTAGCCGTCCGGAGAGATCACGAAGCCGGAGCCCTGGCCTTTCACCTCCCGTTCCCCGGGGAGCCCATAGAACTGCTGGAGCGCCTGGGGCACGCCGGTGCGTTGGATGGAGGTCACGTAGACGTTGACCACCGCCGACTCCACCGCCGAGACCAGCGGCGCCAATGAATAAGCAGGGTTGAAGTTGGAAGGAGGCGCAGCGGCGGGCGGCGAGTCGGCGCTCACCCCGGCGCGGATGCCCACCGGCACGCCGCCCGCGGCGCCGACGAAGGTGCCGACGGCGAAGAGCGCCGCCGCGCCAGCGAGCAGCGCTGAGGACAAGAGCAGGCTCGAAGACCAGAAACCCGCGGGGGATGGGGAGCGGGGCATGTGCACCTCCAAACGATGAGGGTGTAGACACCCGAAGCGGGTGCGTCCGTCACCAAGCGTCGCGGCGACTTGCCGAGGGTCGCGCTCAGAGCCCGCCGCTGTTGACGGCCACTAGGGAAAGCTCCGTATACCCAGCACTTCGCGCCGTGTGGAGCACGCGTCGGAGCACGGCGTAGGGCACCTCGGCGTGGGCGTGAACCTCGACCCGGCCTCGGCTCCGCATCATCATCAGCGGGTCGTAGACCTCGCGGATGAGCCCGTCTTGGTGGACCGCCGCGGTGGACACCACCCTGCGACCTTCCACATAGATGGCGTCTGAGGCGATCATCAGCTCGACGGCAGGGCGGCGGCTCCCCTCCGCGGTGGTGCTCGCCAGCTCAAAACGCCCTTCCGGTGGCGCCGGCGCGACCTCGGTCGACCAGGTGCGGAGAAGAAACACCATCAGCAGCGTCATCATGTCGACCATCGGCGCCAGGGCGCCGACGTCGAGACCGGGGGTGAGCGCGGCTTGTGGGCGGATCAAGCGCCGGTTCATTGTGCCGTGCCGGTGAGCGCGAGCTTGGGGAAACGAGGCGCCGCGTCGGGGCCGCGGATGACATCGGTCACCGCGAGCAGCTCAGCGACCGCGACAGTGTCGTCGGGGGACAGCTCAGCCTCCTGCTGGGAGGGGTCCAGCTGGTGAAGCGCAGTGAGCTGCTCGGTGAGTGCGTCCAGGTCGACGCGGCCTTCACGAGGAGCGATGCGGATCTCCCGCCGCTCCACCGTGGTGGCGGCCGCCGCGATGTCGGTGGTCTGGAGCTCCGCGAGGATCGTGAGCTCGCCGTGCGCGAGCGTGAGGACGAGGCGCTTGAGTACGCCCGAGTGCGGCAGGGGCGCGAGATCCTCCGGGGAGCGGAGTGAGAGGTCCACCGTAGCCAGGCGCTGCCCCGACGAGGTCGAGAGCAGGAAGAAGAGGAGCAGGAACATCAGGGTCACCACCCCGAGGAGCGTCGGTCGGATATCCGCCTCCTCCGCCCCCAACGTGCTGCCGCTCCGGAGGGACCGGCGCCTCACCCCGAGGTCCCGGCACGATCCCGCCGACGTAGGGCCAGCACCACCCGGTTGGCCGCCTGCTCGATCTCGCCGAGAAGCTCGCGCGCTTGCGCGTCGATCACCGCGTGTAGGAGAAGCGCCGGGATCGCTACAAAGAGTCCAAAGGCCGTGGTGGCCATGGCGGTGGCGCTGCCCTCGGAGAGCTGCGCCGCTCGCGCCGCCGCCGCCACGTCACCCATGGCGCCAAATGCCAGGATCAGGCCGTAGACCGTGCCAAACAGGCCGACCATCGTCGCTACGGACGCGACGGTGGACAGGTAGCCCACCCGGCGCCGAATCGTGAGCTCGGCCCCGACCACCGCGGCGGTCATCGCGTCCCACGCGAGCTCTGCGTCGGTCTCCGCCAGCCCCGCCGCAACCACCCGCTCCACCGGTCGTTCACCCAGCTTCAGGCTCGTGAGCTCGCCGGACCGCGCCGCGCGGTCCACCGCCTCCATCAAGGGCTCGATGGCCAGCCGATACTGACGGAAGCTCCAGATTCGCTCGACCGACACCGCGAGCGCGAGCGCGAGGAGCGCGAGCAGCGCGTACATGAACGGGGAGGCGGGCCCCGCGAAGGCGTCGAGCAGGTAGACGAACACCGGCGCTCAGTACGCTTCGAGGCCGTCAGCCGCAGAGGTGCAGCCGGGGTCCTCCCGATCGACGAGGCCGTCCGCGTCGTTGTCCACCCCGTCGTTACACTGGGAGGAACCCGCGGCGCCATCGTTTTCGAGCAATATCACCGGCGTGGAGCACACCGGGTCGTCGGTGTCGGCCCAGCCGTCTCCGTCGTTGTCGAGGCCATCGTTACACTCGGTGGCCGGATCGAGCTCGTCGTTGTCGGTCGCTGACGCGCAGCCGTAGTCGTTGCCGTCCACCGTACCGTCGCCGTCGTCGTCGCCGCCGTTGTTGCAGGCGGCGCCGCTGGAGCCGTCGTTCTCCACCAGCTCCGTGCCCGTGGGACAGGCACCGTCGAGGCTGTCGATCCAACCGTCGCCGTCGTTGTCGAGGCCGTCGATACACTCGGGGAAGTGATACTCGTCGGCGTCGAGCGCGCTCGCGCAGCCGGGATCGTCCGCGTCGACGAGGCCGTCGCCGTCGGAGTCCACGCCGTCGTCACAGACGAAATCGGTGTCGTAGCTCTGCTCTTCGCCCAGCCAGGCGCAATCGGGGTCGAGGTAGTCGACCCAACCGTCGCCGTCGCCGTCAAGCCCGTCGACGCAGGAGAGCGCGCCGAAGGAGCCACCACTGGTGGCGGTGAGCGTGTGCTCAAGGTTGTCCCACGCGTTTTCACAGTCCGGGTCCGCCTCGTCGGCCAGCCCGTCGCCGTCGTCGTCTGCGCCGTTGTTACAGGCCGCGCTGCCTACCGCGCCCGATTCGGCCACCAGGGACCAACAGTCGGGATCGTCGAAGTCAGACCACCCGTCCCGGTCGTTGTCCACGCCGTCTTCGCAAGCCGCGACGGTGTCGGCCTCCTCGGCGTCGAAGGGGTTCGCGCACCCAGGATCGTCGGCGTCGACGAGGTCGTCGCCGTCCCCGTCTACGCCGTCGTTACAGGCATAGGGGCCGAACCCGACCGCGTCGCAGTCAGGATCCTCAGCGTCGAACCAGCCGTCTCCGTCGTTGTCAAGGCCGTCGGCACAGCCGGCGTCTTCGCCGAACTCGTGGTTGTCCCACGCTGACGAGCAGCCGGGGTCGTCGGCGTCGATCGAGCCGCCACCGTCGTCGTCGACGCCGTTGTTACACTCTGAGGCCTCATAATCGCCGTCTTCGGCGCCGTAGATGCAGTCGGGGTCGTCCCGGTCCACCCACCCGTCCCCGTCGTCGTCGATGCTGTCGGCGCAGCTGCTGTCGAGCGCCTCGGCGGCGGCGGTGCCATCCAGGCAGTCGGGGTCCCCCGCGTCGGCCAGCGCGTCGCCGTCGTCGTCGGCGCCGTTGTTGCACGGTGCGTCGGTGAGGCCCACCTCGGCGCTTCCAAGCATACAGTCGGGGTCTTCGCCGTCCGTCCAGCCGTCGTTGTCGCTGTCGACGCCGTCCGTGCAGGTGTCGGCGCCTTGGGCTTCGTCGTCGTCCCAGCTCGCGGAGCAGTCGGGGTCCTCGGCGTCGGCGAGGCCGTCATTGTCGTCGTCGATGCCGTTGTTACAGCCGCGTGCTCCGATGTCGAGCTCGTCGCCGTCGGTCAAGCAGTCCGCGTCCAGGCGATCACGCCAGCCGTCGCCGTCGTCATCGGAGCCGTTGGCGCAGTCGTCCGCGGCGCCGTCTTCTTCACCATCGACCGCGTCAACACAGTCGGGGTCCGCCGCGTCGATCCAGAGGTCGCCGTCGCCGTCGAGCCCGTCGCTGCAGCCCGAGCTGCCAAATCCGAGCTCGTCTTCGCCGTCGTCGCAATCGGGATCATCGGCGTCCGTCCAGCCGTCCCGGTCGTCGTCTTCGCCATTCGCGCAGGTGCTGGCGCTCGCGTCCTCTGCCGCGCCATAGCCGGTCGTGCAGCTCGGGTCTTCGGCGTCCACGAGACCGTCGATGTCGTCATCCAGGCCGTTGTTACAAACGTTCTCGCTGACCCCGAGCTCGTCGGCCCCGCTCTGGCAGTCCGGATCGTCCACGTCCCGCCAGCCGTCGCCGTCCTCGTCGTCGCCATCCTCGCACCCGGTAAGGGAGCTGCCCTCAAAAGTGTCAAATGCGTTGGCACAATCGGGGTCCAGGCCGTCCCGGAGGCCGTCGCTGTCGTCGTCCAGGGTGTTGTTGCAGGTGCCTGAGCCGGGCCCGAGCTCTTCGTCTCCGGAGGCGCAGTCCGGGTCGGCCTCGTCCGCCCACGAGTCGAGGTCATCGTCAAGGCCGTTGTTACAGTCGGTCAGCGCGTCGGTCTCGTCGAGGTCGGCGCCGTCTTCGCAGCCGCGGTCCTCGGCGTCGATGTCGCCGTCGCCGTCGTTGTCGGCGCCATCGTTACAGGCGTAGGCGCTCGACGCCGGTGCTTCGCTCGTGACGGTTGGAGTGCCAAAACAGGCGGGATCATCCAGGTCGATCCATCCGTCACCATCGTCGTCGAGGCCATTGGTGCAGGCGTAGTTCGTCTCGTAGGCGTCGGTGGCGTCGGTACAATCCGGATCATCGGCGTCGGTCAGGCCGTCGGAATCATCGTCGAGGCCGTTGTTGCACTCGTTGGTGCCGAACCCCGCTACGGTCGGGTCCTCGTCGCCCAGGGTGGCACAGTCCGGGTCGTCGCCGTCGATCCATCCGTCGCCGTCGTCGTCTTCGAAGTTGTCGCAGGTGGCCGCCTCGAGCTCCACCAGCGCGTCGGCGCAGGCATCGTCCGCGGCGTCGATTGCGAGGTCCCCGTCGTTGTCCACGCCGTCGTTACACACGGTGCTGCTGTAGCCGAGCTCTTCGTCCCCGAAGGCGCAGTCCGGGTCGGCCAGGTCGAACCAGCCGTCGCCGTCGTTGTCGCTGCCGTCAGCGCACGCGTCGTCTTCGTTGTCCCACGCGTCCGCGCAGTTGGGATCGTCGGCGTCCACATAGCCGAAGCTGTCACTGTCGTCGTTGACATGGTTGTTGCAGATCTCGGCCGAGTAGCCCACCTCGGCGTCCCTCTCGCTGCAGTCGGGGTCCCCCGCGTCCGTCCAGCCGTCCCCGTCGTTGTCCACACCATCGACGCAGTCCGCACCCTCAAAATCGTCGTCCGCGGCGTTGCAGTTGGGGTCGAGCCCATCGGGGAGGCCGTCCCCGTCGTCGTCGGAGCCGTTGCTGCATGCGCCCGCATTCTCTACCCCGGACCCTTCATCGCCGTCGCTGGCGTCCGCACAGCCGGGGTCCGCCAGATCGGTCCAGGTGTCGCCGTCATTGTCTCGGCCGTCTTCACACTGATCGGCCTCGAAATCGTCCATCGCCTCGGAGCACGAGGGGTCGTCGCCGTCGATCGCGACGTCGCCGTCGTTGTCGAGGCCGTCGTTACACGCCCACGCAGAGGTGCCGACCTCCTCGGTCCCGGTGAGGCAGTCGGGATCTTCGTCGTCGGTCCAGCCGTCTTCGTCGTCGTCGCCGTCGTTTTCGCAGCTACCGGCGAGCTCGGTGGTGTCGGTGGCGGAGTCACAGTTCTCGTCGTCGCTGTCGACCTCACCGTCGCCGTCGTTGTCGACCGCGTCGTTACATTCGCCGATGGTCCCGGCTTCTTCGTAGCCCAACGTGGCGCAATCGGGATCGTCCCCGTCGGCCCAGCCGTCGCCGTCGTTGTCCTCGCCGTCGGCGCAGGGATCGTCCTCGAAGTTGTCGGAGGCGTCCAGGCAGTCGGGATCGGAGGCGTCGGCCGCGCCGTCACCATCGTCGTCGTCTCCGTTGTTGCAGCCGGCGGACCCAAGACCCGCCTCCGACGTGCCGCTCACGCAGTCGGGATCGTCGCCGTCGCGCCACCCGTCGCCGTCGTTGTCGGCCAGATCGTTGCAGCTGTTGATCGGGGTCTCGAGCGGGACCCCGGTCAACAGGATGTGTTGGACCTGGTTCTTGAGGAAGCCCAGCGGCCCGTAGGCGCTGCTGGTCACCGTCTGGCTCTCACCCGTAAATCCCCAGATACGAAGAGTGAAATCCGTCTGGGTGTAGCCGCTGTGGAGCTCGACCGAGCGGAGCCCGCCCGCTACCTCCTGGACCGGCGTCGCCAGCTCCAGCTCGGCGTCGTCGAGCACCACATCACCAAGCTGCTCGTTGTCTTCGCTGGTGAGGGGTAGATCGTCGTAATCGACAAACGGACTCTCGGGGTCGACGATGAGGTACCAGGTGTCGGCGAGCGCGCTGGTCGCCTCGACCTCGAACTCCACCACAATCGTCGTGCTCTGCGTTTGCTCGCCCCCGCATGCGGGCAAGGCGGCGAGCCCCGCGAGAAGTAGCATACAGCGTAGGCTTTTCATGGGAGGGTCACCAGGGTCTCGCCGCGCGGGGGCGGGTCAGGTTGGGAGAGGACCACGGCCGTAGCAACGCCGCCGCCGGCCAGCGCGACCCCTCCTCCGATCGCGGCCCAGAAGGCCCACCGTTCGTAGAGTGGCTGGATCTCCTCGATCTTACCGTCAACCACCTGGAGCGAGAGCCGGCCCTCAGACGGGATGGTCACCGTATCTTCTGCGATTCCCGCCGAGGTCTCGACCTGGACCCTCGCCTTGCCGCGCTCGAAGGGTCCCGCGATGACCTTTGCGCCGGTGCCGATCACCGTGCCCGACAGCAGCACCCGGGCTGAATCTTCGCCGGTGACCATCTTGAGCTCGCCACCCGCTTCGGGCAGCGTCGCGCGCACTTCGCCACGCTCGCCGCCGGTGGTGTCCACCGAGCGCAGAACCGTGGCGCGCTCAGTCACACTGAGCGCGACGGCGTGGACTCCCGGCTCGATCCCTTCGAGGCGGAGCGGCGTGACCCCCCTGGGCTCGCTGTTGAGGAACACCGTTGCGCCGGGAGGGGTGCTCTCGATGACGAAGACCCCCATCGAGGAGGCGAGCTCGACCGGGATGAGCAGATTCTTGCCCCGTACAAAGTCGACAGTCCCGCTGGCCGGCTCGTATTTGGGCGCGTCGACGGTCCACGAGAAGCTCCCAGGGGTGAGGTCGGTGAGCCGTATTGGCAGGGGACCGCGCTCCGCTCCGCCGATGAACAGCCGGGCGCCCGGCGGCCCGGTGAACTCCACCGTTCCGGTACCCACGGACAAGGCTGCGTTCACGTCGGTGGTCTTGTCGGACAGGATCTCGACCCGGCGCACGTAGGGGTCGTGGTCGTCGGCGACCACCCGTAGCTGGTGGATGCCCGGCTGGACGTAGCGGGTGAGCGGCGCGTCGCCGATCGGGGCTCCGTCGAGGTAGACATCCGCGCCGGGAATGCTGCAATTGACCTTGAGGATGCCTTCATCGGCGGCCCGGGCCGGCCCGCTCTGAAGGACGAGGTACACCACGAGGGGCAAGGAGCCGGCGGGCCGGCGGAAGGTCGGAACGGACATCGTCGGGAAGGGTAGCACCGCGGGGCTCCCCCCGTCACCTGCAACTCTCAGGTCCTTGCCGGGAAGGGTATGTAGAAGTCTGGATATCGATGACGAATGTCCGTAGACGTGTCGTGCGGCCACGTTGCGATCCGAGCGGCGCGGCATGCGCCCGGGCCCGGGACTGGGCTATGCTTGGCGAGCGAGGTGGCGGATGCGGAAGGGTCTCTGGGGGCTTGTCGCCCTGGTGGTTTGGGGTGGCCATTCGCTCCGCTGCGTACCCGCGAAGGTCACGCCGGAGGAGACCACCGAATCGTCTCCCGGGCTCGTCGACAGCCCCACCGAGTCCGTGCCAGAGTCGGACAGCGACGCGGACACCGACAGCGACACCGACAGCGACGCCGATTCGGACGCCGACAGCGACGCAGACTCGGACGCAGACTCGGACGCCGACTCAGACTCCGACACCGACGACACCGGCACCATCCCGGTCGAAGATCCGGTCTGCGATGCCCCGCCGATACCCGAGCCGGTAGACGGGCCCGACTGCATCACGCGGGAGGTCTCGTGCGGAGAGAGCTTTGAGGCCACCACTTTGGGGGGCACCACGCTGCTGGGCGGCGAAGCGTATGAAAACTGGTACTGCGTGGTCGCGCCCGAGGCCTACGCGGGCTCGGAGCGGGTCTATCAGCTCGATCTCGCCGCGGACGCGGATGTCACCGTCAGCCTGGAGTCCCCGTGCGACGAGGTGGACCTGATGGCGGTCCGCTGGCTCTACGACGACTGCCCCACGGAGAGCTCCACCAGCGCCAGCCGCTGCGAGGGGGAGGCCGACGTAGGCGACGACTCCGTGCTGGCCGACGGCGAGGCCGGGGATCGTTGGCTCATCATCGTCGACACCCCGCTCGGGGTGGACACGCCCTTCCGCCTCTCTATCGACTGCGACGACAAGTGAGGCGCGATGTCCACGGTCCGTTCTCCTGATCCCGCCTGGCGGTTTGCGGCGCTTGCCCGCCACGTGCTCCTCACCTGCGTCGTCGCCGCTACGCTTCCGGCGTGCTCGGCTGAGGCGCTGTGCGCGGCCAGCGGCATCCCGTGCGAGGCTGCCCCGAGCGAGGACGAGCCGGACGAAACAAGCCCCACGACGCCTCCGGAGGACGACACCGGTCCTACGGAGCCCACCGACGACGGGGAGCCCCGCCTGGTGGTATCGGAAGCAGCGCTCGACTTCGGCGATGTGGTGGTCGGCGAGAGTGTGACCCGCTCGATACGGCTCGAAAACGAAGGTGACGCGCGGATGGAAGTGGAGCTGCGCCCACCGTCGGCGCCGTTCATCTTGGACGCCGACGCGCTCAGCTTTGAGCTCCTCCCCGGGAAAGCCGAAGGAATTTCCGTCACCTTCAGCCCCACCGACGAGGGCGACAGCGCCGACGAGCTGGTGGTCCTCACCACCGATCGGGAGGCCCAACGAACGGAAATTGCGCTCACCGGCAGCGCCACCGAGCCTGACATCTCGGTTGCCGCAGGCGGGGACGGGCACAGCATCAACGACTTTGTGTCCATCGTCGGCCTCTACGAAGACAGCCGCGAGGTCACCATCTACAACAACGGCAGCGCCAGCCTGGAGGTGACCGACGTCTACCTCTATAATGACGGAACAGGGGGTGACTTCGTGCTGAGCGGCCCCGCGCTGCCGGTGTCGATCCCCGTCGGCGGGCGTACGGTCGTCACGATCACGTTGCGCGGGGCCCAGACAGCGGTGGAGCTCCCCGACACTACCCGCGACCTCAATGTCTGCCACATCCTCTCCAATGATCCTGATACTCCTGATTGGACCATTGATCTTTACGGTCTGGTGATCTGAATCTCGGGAGCCGAGACCTTAGAGCACGCGCGCGACCTCACCCTCCGCAGCGAGGTCCACCAGCGTACCGTCCGCTTGCCGGCACAGCGGCCGGGCGAAGGTCTGCGGGCTCCTGGCCATCGAGATCGCGGTCACCACCCGGCCGTCGGCGAGCTCCAGCACGCTCCCTGGGGGATAACGGCCGAGAACGTTCACAAAAACGCGCAGCAGCGTCGGGTCGTAGGCGGTGCCAGCGCGCATGACCATGCCGGAGAGCGCGTCGGTTGGGCTCAGAGCCGCGCCGTCCCCGCGCGTGAGATTGTCAAAGTCCTCGGCGATCCGCAGGATCCGGCCGAACGCGCTGGGTGTGCCGGCGGGGTCCGCAAAGTCCCGATGGTGGTCGAGGCACGCGAGGGCCCGGCGAATCTTCGCCTCATGAAATCCCCGTTGACGCAAGACCATCCGCGCGCCGGCGGACCCGTGGCGCTCGAAGGGGGGCGCGTAGCCGGGATGCCCGCCACCGGCCCCCTCACGCGATGCGTAGCCGACATCGTGGAACATGGCGGCAACACCGAGATCCTGGAGGATCGCGTCCGCGAGCGAGGCGCGTTGGCCTATCGCCAGCGCGTAGCGAGCCACCCGCATGGCGTGGGCGGAAAAGGGCGAGGACTCGGGGGGCGGCGTCCAGGAGGGATCAAGGTCGCTCCCCAACATCTCGGTGACAACGCGCCGGAGCGGCAACGGATTGGGGAGACGGTTTTTCACCAGGTTGTCGCAGGTCTGGTCGAGGAGGCGGGTGGCCTGGGCGGCGACCTCTCGTTGGGACCGGTGCTCCACCTTCTCTTCCCCGGCCACCATGTAGCGGTAGACGCCGGCGACCTCGATGCTGTCCAGCCCGTTGGCAGCCAGTCGTGCTTGGAGCGCCCGTTTAGGCTGGTCGCTGGAGGGCGGCTGCGCCAGAGCGGCGACGAAGATCCGGAGCTGAGGCTCAGTGGGGGCCACGTGGAAGGAGAAACCGCCGACCCGGTGGCGTTTGAGCTCGCTCGCAATACCCGGCTCACCTTCGCCGCGTTCATCGATGCGGATCCGGACGTCATTGACGTACACCTGGTCCTCGACCGCCGCGATGTGTACGGTGCCAAGCGTGTCGATCAGCTCGACGAGCACCGCGCCCAGGTCGTGGATCGGGTGGTCAAAGGCGTGGTTGTCGAGCGCGTGCACCTTGGTCATACGGAGCAGCGCCAGCACCAGACGCACCAGGCGCTCGCCGTTGTCGCGCACCCGGCCCGCGAGCTCGCGGTCCTCGCCGACTCGGGCCTTGTCGATCGCACGTCCAAGCTGGTCTTGCGCCGCGTCTAACGCCGTATTTACGTCTGACATCAGGTCTCCCGGAACAGGCGCCGGCGGCGGACCTGGGTCTGCCGGCCGAAGGCGCGGAGCTCATCGGTGGTGCGCGCGATCGCGGCCTTCAGCAACAACTCCGCTGTTTCTCCGGGGATCTGCCCGAGACCGGCCATCGCCATCCGGAGGTGCAAGGCCTGACTCTCGGTGGTGAAGCCCACGCGATCGAGCAGGGCCCCCGATTGAACCCAGCGCTCGAAGGTCTTCAGGGCGATACGCTGGGAGATGCGGGCGAGGCCGGCCCCGAGCAGCTCGGCTTCGGACTCCGACAGTGGCGCCTTCGGCTTCTCTGCGCGCTGGACGAAGGAGGGGGCGGCCCTTTGCTCCTTTCGCGCGACCAGCCCGGCGATGGCGACCACACGCACGGCCTCGGCTGGGCTGGAGAGCAGCTTGATCAAGGCGCTGTTGTTCGACTCGTTGCTCGGTGCGCGCTCCAAGACCCGCGCGCACTCGAACACGACGTCGAGATCGGGGTGCTGACAGTGCTCCAAGGCGGCGTCGATCGCGGTCTCCGGGGCGGCCTCCTGCAGCAGCCTGAGCAGCTCGCGGATGCCGTCTGCCCGCGCCTCGCGCATCCGGGCGAGGACGTCTTTGGCGCGTTCTGCGACATACGGCAGCAGGAGCTGGCGGGCGTGGCGCCGGCCCGCGTCTGACTCCTCCTGGAGCAGGATCGGCACCAGAACCGCGACAGGGTCGCCACCCATCCGGCGAACAAGCTCACGAAGCTCCTCGGGCACCTCCTGCCCTCCGCGAGAGGTGCGGTGGATGATCCGGCGGAGCGCCTGTTCGCTCACCACCGAGGCGCGGATCCGCGCGAGCTCCGGCCCCGCGGCGCCGAGCAGATCCAGGAGCGCGACGAGGTTGCCGACCTGGCCGTCTGCGAGGAAGAAGTCGCGCACTTCTTCGGCGAGCGGCTTGACTTCGTCCCAGGTGGTCGGGTCCCGCGGATCAGTCGCCAGCCGGACCATCTCGGACACGAGTCTCAACGCATCGGCGGGCAGGGCTTGGGACGAACACTCGTGGGCGATCCGTTCGAGCTCCGCCTCCGACGGAGGCGACCAGGCCAGCGGCAGGGGCGCGCGCCGGATTGTGGGAAAGGGCCGGTCCCAGTCGCGGGGCATTTCGGCGAGCTCGATACGTGCGTGACCCTCGCCTGGCTCCGCGCTCCCGCTCACCCCGCCACCGATAGCGCCGTGCCCTCCCTCCTCCCCGCTCTCGGGGGTGGTCTCCTCATCGGGCACAAATCCTTCGATTGCCTCGATTTCGATGAAGTCGAAGCCAGCTTTCCACAACAACGTCACCACGTCGTCTTCTTGCTGGCGCACGCCGGTGTAGCGGATGGAGAGGATCTCCAGGAGCTTGAGCAGCTCCTCCCAGGGGATCGCGGGTTTGATCACGAGCCCGCGCACCCCATCGCGGAAGAGCCGGAAGGCCAGGGAGCGGTCGCGGCGGCGCTCGACGTAGACGACCTCGCGGTGGAGCACCATCTCAAACGGCCGGATCGCCAAAGCCAGCGGCCCGAGTGCCAGCGCCGCCATCATCTTTTCGCGGAGCGCCTCCAAGAAGCTCCGGATCGCGTTGTTCGACGCATCATAGATGAGGAAGCTCCGTGCTGCGCGCGCGAGGGCGAGGAGCGCGGCGTTCGCGGCGCTGACCTGCGGGCTCCCGTCGAGGGCGACGTCGTCGTCTTCTTCAGGAGAATGCGGATCAAGGAGCTCTTCGTCAGGCGGCGGCCGAGCGGGTTCCTGCATCGGGGAACTCTACCACAGTCCTCCGCGCGCTCGTCGTCGCTGCCCGCTCGTCGTCCTGGTGACGACCTGAGGGCGTGAACGAGTACTGTGCTTCATCGGATGTGGAGTCGCCTGACGTCCGTGAATCTGCTGCCCCGGAGATTAGCGGACGAGCCGACCGGGCAGGCTCCCACGTGGCCCCGGGGGGCCGGCTCGCGGCGGGCAACGGTAGCGGGCGGCGATCCGTGGATCACCGCCGGCG
>CANKTH010000122.1 GCA_947486185.1 Deltaproteobacteria bacterium | reverse complement strand
TTGCCAGGTAGGTGGCGTCGATCTCGCGCCGACGGTGCTGGAACTCGCGGGCATCACCGACCCCCACGGGCGCGACGGTGTCTCACGCGCGCCCGAACTGCGGGGCGGAGGGTGTCGTGACCGCCCTGTCGTTTCGTCCACAGTGTCCGGCCGCGCCACGGATCCGCCCCCCGTGGACCACGCGCTGCGAGACAAAGGCTGGAAGTACATCCAACGCGCCGTCGGCGCGCCTCTGGTGTTCGACCTCCGCAACGATCCCGGCGAGCTCCACCCCGTGGCCGACAATCCGGTCGGTGCCCTGTTGGGTCCGGCGCTCGCGGAGTGGATTCAGACGGGTGCCCCGGCCAAACTCCCCGAGGTCGACGCGGAGACCCGGCAGGCGCTCGAGGCGCTCGGGTACATCGAATGATGCCCCTGACCCTGAACACCTGCCCCCGCACCGCGCGACAAGATAGGCGTCCGCGCTGATGTACGACGATTCTTTCGACATCCTGCCGGTGCCCGACCGTCAGCTCTTCCTGAGGGTGGGCGCGCTGCTCGCGGCCACGGGCGCGCTCGTGGGCGGCTGCGAGTCGCTCGTGCTGGCCTGGCGGCTGCCGATGCAGCTCACCATCGGCGAGATGCTGAGGCTGTGTGTTGTGGCTGTCATCGCCGACGCGGCATTTGCGGGAGCGCTCGGTCTGATGTCGGGCCTCGTCGCCCAGCTCGTCCTCAACCGTTCGCCACGTTGGCGGCGCTATACGGTAGGCTACTTCCTCGGTGGATTGGGGCTTCTGGCCTTCTACATGGCGCCGCTCTTGTGGGATGTCAGCCGCCAGGGACGCTACGAGGTGGTGGCAGGGCTCGCTGCCATATGCACCCTCATTTGCGTGGCCCTTTGGTACAACGCGCGCTTTTGGGTGAGACGTATGCTCATCGGCGCTGCGCCGGTGTTCGGACTCCGCGTACTCGCCCCGGCCGGTGGGCTCGTCCTCGCCCTGCTCGCGGCGCTGCTCCATCAAAATCCGGCGCCCCAGGTCCTGCCGATGTCGCCGACCAACCTCGTCTTGATCACGATCGACACCCTGCGTCGCGATCACCTCGGGGCCTATGGCGGCAATGTCGCCACTCCGCGCATTGACCAGCTCGCCCGCGAGGGCCTCCTGCTCAACAACGCCGTGAGCCCGCTGCCCGAGACCGCGCCCGCACACGCCTCGATGCTAACAGGCCTCCATCCCCTCGAAAACCGCGTGGTCAGCAACGGGCTCGCCTTGTCGCCCAGCTTTCGTACGCTGCAAGAGCAGCTCTACGCGGCAGGATACCGGACCGGCGCGTTTGTGTCCTCATTCGCGGTGGACTCGCGGATCGGGCTCGATCAGGGTTTCGAGGTCTACGATGATGACTTTGCCCCCTTCATCAGCGGACTCTCCGAGCTGCAGGTCACCGCGCTCACGCTCCGGCTCATCATGCGGCTGGGGAACCCCGCCGCGTTCCCGTTCCTGCTCGAACGTTCCGCGCCGCGGACCATCAACCGGGCTCTGCGGTGGGCGGTCGCCGAGAAGAAGCACCCCATCTTTCTCTGGGTCCACCTCTTCGAGCCTCACGCCCCTTACGAACCCCACGGCGAGAGCGCGACGCCCCCGTCCGTGGTTCATCGCGAGATCCTCCCCCTCGAACCAGGTTATCCCTACACTTCGGGCGAGCAGGAGGCCCTTCGGGCGCTCTACGCCGGGGAGGTCGCCTACACGGATCTGCAAGTCGGCGTGCTACTGGACGGGCTCCGGGCGGCCGGGAAGCTCGACGACGCCCGGATCGTCGTCATCAGCGATCACGGCGAGAGTCTCGGTGAACACGGTGTGATGTTCACCCACATCGGGCTCTACGAGCCGGTGGTGCAGATCCCCTTCATCTTTTGGTCCTCCAGCCCCGATTGGGAGCCGGGGAGCCGGACGGATCGGCAGGTCAGCGTCATGGACGTAGCCAACACGCTGCTCGAGGCGAGCGGCGTGCCGATGCTGGCTCAAACCCACTCCGTGCCCCTGCAGATCCTGGCACGGGGCGCGGAGGTCCCCGAAGAGGCGCTGTCCCTCACCGGCCGCGGCCCGGTCGCGACGGACCGCGGCACGGCCTACGGGCTACGGACGGGCGAAGGCGTCAAGTGCATCGTCTCAGAGAACAACTCTGGAGAAATCTACGATCTTTCGGTGGATCCCGGCGAGACCAACAACATCGCCGAGCTCCACACCGAGGCGATGAGCTCCTGCCGCTCCCACGTCGACCTCCTCCGTGGCCGCGCTATCGAGCGTAAGGTCGATCCGGAGACGGCCGACATGCTCGAAGCGCTCGGCTACGTCGACGCGGAAGAGGCGTCCTCCCGAAAGGCGATCAGCGACCCCCAAACACCCGCTCCCGCCGCGCGGGACTGACATGTCGATGAGCAACGGAAGGACCGCAGGGTTCCGCGTGCCGCCCTGGCTGGCGGGGCTCCGTTCGTTGACCACGCTGCCCTGGGCGTTCCCCGCGCTCTTGTACCTTGTGGTCGCCGTGCTTTTCGCGCCCGACGCCGCCCTGGGCGAAGGGGTGTTCTGGCACCACGACCTCCGGCATCACCACTACCCATGGCGGGTGTGGGCGGCCGACCAGTGGCTCTCGGGGGTCATCCCTTGGTGGGCACCGGGTGTGGCCAATGGCTTTCCCCTGCTGGCCGATGGTCAGGGGGGCTTCCTCTATGCCCCGACGATGCTGCTCTTCATGGCGCTCCCCGGCGGGCTGGCGCTGAACTGGAGCATCTTGCTCCACCAGGCCTGGGCGGCCCTGGGGGCCCACGCCGCGGCCCGTGCATCCGGGCTACGCGGCCCTGCGCCCTACATCGCCGGGATCACCTTCGCCTGGTCCGGCTTCCTCATCTCTCATACCGTCTACCTCGGTATGCAGAACGCGGCGGCCTGGCTGGGCTGGGGCCTCTACGGGGCGCTGTCGCGGCGCCCCTGGCTCGTCGCCGTCTCGGTCGCGGGGCTGGGCCTGGGCGGTCACCCCCAGGCTGCCGCCTTCGGCGGCCTGTTCCTGCTCCTTCACGCTGTTCTGACCCTACGGCCGGTCACGGACCTGCTTCGGTGGGGCCTGGGCGCGGCCGCGGGCGGGGTGATCGCGGCGCCCCAGCTCCTAAGCAGCCTGGAGCTCTCATCCTTTTCCTACCGGGCAGGCGGCGTGGTGGAAGGCTTCGCCCAGATGGGACGGCTCCCGCCGCAGGAGCTCATCAGCGCCGTTCTTCCCTATTTTTTTGGCTTCGACCGGCCTGCGGATGTGGTGCAGACCTACTACCACCGCGGACCCGGCTACTGGGGTCAGGGTGTCAATCACTGGGAGATGTGTTTCTATCTGGGGATTCCGGCGGTGGCGCTTGCGTTACACGGGGGCCGACGGGCGCGCATCTGGCAGGGGCTGACCGTACTCTCCCTGCTGTTGATGCTCGGAGGCCCGCTGTGGGACCTGGTGAGGCTGCTGCCCGGTTTCGAGTTCTTCCGATTTCCCGCGCGCTTTGGCCTTTGGGCCTGCATCGCACTCGCAATGGCGGCGGCGCACGGGGCCGACCGTCTGTTTGAGGAGTCCGACGAGGTACGGAGCTTTCGGCACCGTTTTGCGCGTCGTGTGGTGATCGCCGCGGCACTGTTCTCGCTCGGTACCGCGACCGGTTTTGCCGTGTTCAACCTGGCCCATGCACCGATCAAGGAGCTGTTGACCGCTTGGTTCACCGGGCAGGTGGGGCAGGATCCGCCCGCCGAAGAGCCCGGCCAACGGCTCGAGGTCGCCTTTGCCGGCGGTGAGCCCGAAGACCCGGCCTACATCCCGATGAAGGTAGCGAGGATCCTCAACAGTCTACGGTGGAGCCTCGCCCCGGGCTCCCCGGGCATGTTGTGGCCCACCGCCCTGCTCCTGCTCGCTGCTTGGGTGGCGCAGCGCCCTCGGTACCTGCCATTACTCGTCCTGCTCGACCTCTGGGCGCTCGGTCACGACTACCAGGGGCGGGTGCCCGCCGCGGAGGTCGGTCGCGCTCCTACGTGGCTTGCGCCGGCGATGACGGAGCCCGGGGCATGGCGCACCGCCGTGCTCGACCGGCGGGTGGATCCGGCGCTCGACAACGAGCTCCTGACAGCGTCGTTGGGCCTGCCGCTGGGCGCATCGGACGTCATCCTCACGACCCCGCTGCTCCTCGTGCGCAACGAAGCCGTATTGGGAGCGGCCGGCCTTGACGTGGGCGATCGCGGCCCCGCCAAGGTTCGGCGTTATCTCTCGCAGATCGACCTTGCACGACGGATGTCCCTGAAGTTCGTCGCCACCACGCACGAGCTCCCGGGCCTGTTGCCCGTCGCGATCTCCGCCGTGGATCCGGCCGAGGGCAGCGGCGCGCTGTTGCCAAAAGTCCGCGTGTACGCCGATCATGGGGCGCTGCCGCGGGCCCGGGTCGTACAATGTGTACGGGGCGCCTCAAGCGGCGAGGAGGCGTTCACCGCTATCAAAGAGGAGGATCCTCGGAAGACGGTGGTGATAGAAGGCGCCGCGAGCGGCTGCGCCGCGGAGGCCGACCGTGACGCGCAGATCCTCAGCTACACCGAGCAGGAGATCGAGATCACGGCGACCGGACCGGGCACCCTCGTGCTCGCCGACACCTGGTATCCGGGATGGACCGTGACGGTCGATGGCGCCGCCGCTGCGATCGAAAGGGCAGACGTGCTTTTTCGGGCAGTGGAGCTCGGTGACGGCGCGCACACCGTCGTGTTCAAGTACGGGCCGGGGCGCGCCGGAGTTGCCTTGCTGTTCTCCATGCTCGTCGCGGTAGGCGTCGGTCTGGTGGGGTGGCGGGAGCGGCGGGGCGGGCCCGCGTGACGCGTTACTCGGTGAGCAGCTTGACCCTGGCGATCAGCGATCTGATCGGGGAGGGTTTCGGGGAGGTGTTGGTGGAGGGAGAGGTCAGCTCCTTCAAGGAAGCTCCCTCCAAGCACTGGTTTATCACCCTGAAGGACGAAAAGGCCACGCTCGCATGCAAGATGTGGGCGTCCCAGAACGCCCGCCTGCGGCGCCAGCCGCGGGTCGGCGAACGGATCGTCGTAGCGGGCCGGCTGGAGGTCTATGCGCCCCAAGGGGCGTACTCCCTGACCATCCGGGACATGAGGGCCGCCGGCGCCGGGGACCTCGCGGCGAGGCTCGCAGCGCTGAAGGCTAAACTTCAGGCGGAGGGTCTCTTCGCCCAAGAGCGCAAACGCCCGCTACCGCGGTTCCCCGCGGTGATCGGGGTCGCCACCAGCCCCACCGGCGCGGCGCTCCGCGACATCCTGCACGTGTTGGGGAAACGTTTTCCGGCGATCCCCGTGCTCATCTCCCCGTGCCGGGTCCAGGGCGACGGCGCCCCAGCCGAGATCGCAGCGGCGATCGACCGGCTGTCCGAAGACGGTCGAGCGACCGTGATCATCGTCGGCCGAGGCGGCGGCTCCAGCGAGGATTTGAGCGCGTTCAACGACGAGCTGGTCGTGCGCGCAGTGGTTCGTAGCCGCGTGCCAGTGGTGTCTGCGGTGGGCCACGAGGTGGACACCTCTCTGTGCGACCTGGCGGCGGACCTTCGCGCCGCCACCCCATCACATGCCGCGGAGCTCGTGAGCCCCGATCAGGCTGAGCTGCGGCTGCGGCTGGAACAGCACCGCGAGCGTCTGACCGGGGCGGCGCGGCGGCAGCTGAAACGGAAGCGCCTCGAACTGGGACGCTTGCGCCTGCTCCACCCGCGCCAGCGGGTGGAGCGCGGGCGAATGCGGGCCGCCGAGCTGGAAGAGCGCCTGTGGAGCGCGATGGAGCGGACCCAGCGCCTCCGGCGCGAGCGGCTCTCGCGCTCGGCACGCGCGCTCCACAACCTCTCGCCCCTCGCCGTGCTCGGTCGGGGCTACGCGCTGGTCTGGCGAGACGGCCGAGTGCTCACCGAGAGCAGTCAGAGCAAGGTCGGCGACCACGTTCGGATCCGGCTTCAGAAGGGTGAACTTCAGGCTACCGTGACTGCGGTTGAACCCGAAGGATGAGCCTCGAGCCGCGCACGCTGCTTCCCCCGCCCGCGCCACCGTCGGCCAACCGGCTGGCGCTGAGGGTGGTTATCGGCGTGTTCCTGTTCGTCGCGCTCCTGGTGCTGCTCTTCAGGACGCCCGACCCCCCTCCCCGGCCGCAGCGGCCGCAAAAAACCCGAGCGTCGCGCCCGGAGTCGCCCCCGGAGGCGCCCGCGACGCCCGAGGTTGAGGCCCCTACCCCCGCTCCGCCCCCGCGCCGCGCCGGGCCCAACGAAGCAGAAGTGGAGCTTACCCCAAGGACAGTGCTGTGGCACGGCCACGTCCGGAACGCGGCCGGCCTGGCGCCAGGATCGGTGCACGTACGGGGCTGTGGCGGCGCCACCCGGGTCGATGAGGAGGGCTACTATGAGTTCATCGGCCGGCCGGGGCCATGCGAGCTCCGGGCGGAGCGGAGCGACGGCGCGTTGACGGCGCTGGGTGAGCCGGTGTCCGCGCCGGAGGGTACCGCAACGGATGTGGTCGTAGACCTCTCCGTGAGTCCCAACGCCGCCGCGGGCATGGGCATCGGGTTTTCAGCCTCCTCGGCCGGAATGCAGGTCACCTACGTGCACGCGGAAGGCGGCGCCTTCGATGCGAGCATCCTCCCGGGGGACCTCATCGTCGAGATCGACCGCGAGAGCACGTTGGACATGACCGCGGACGAGTTCATGGAGTGGGGCGTCGGCGTTGAGGGCACAGAGGTGGCCCTCGTGGTGGTGTCCGGCGGAAAAAGCCGCAAAGTAACGATCCGTCGGCGGCAGATCCGTGAGTAAGACACGCCGACGTACGGTCCGAATCGCGCTGTTCGCGTTTGCGGTCCTGGTCCTGAGCGCCGAGATCGGGCTCCGGTGGGTTTTCGGCAACATGGCTCAGACCTCGCTCTACACCCTGAGCCCGAGCGGTGGTGCGTGTGTAGGGCTCGCCCCTGGACTTTCGGTGACCTACACGGGATGGTTCCTGCGCATCCCGCCCGTCCTCCACGAGGTCAACCTCCAGGGTTATCGCGGCGACGAGCCGATGCCGGGAGCGAGCCCCCGAATCGCCTTTTTCGGTGACTCCTTCGTTTACGGCCAGGGTGTAACCGTCGGAGAGTCTCTCCCTGCACAGCTCCAGACCAGCCTGCGGCGGCAGAGCGCGGGCGCCGCGGTGGTCAACCTCGGCGTTCCGGGCTTCAACCTCGAGGAGTCAGTCGACCACGCCAAACGGCACGCTGCCGGCTTCAATCCGGATCTCCTGCTGCTCGCGCTGGTACACAACGACCTGGAGCCCTCGTTGTGCTCGTCCACCGGCACCTTTCCGCCGGGCGGCCTGCTCCGCGGAAGCTACTCCTTTCGCGGCCTGTTCTACGCCTACAAGATGGTCGGCGGCCGGTACCTCTCGCTGCCAGAGGATCCCGCCGCGCTCGACGCCGGGCTCGCGGCCTTCCGGAGCGTCTCGGCGCAGCTCGGGGTGCGCCCCGCCGTGGTCGTCCTCGGCAGCCCCCTCCGACGCCTGCCACCTGGGGAGTTGGAGAACCGGCTGAATCGAAGCCAGATCCCGTGGTTGAACGCTCATACGTGGCTGGAGCCCGGCGGCCTGCCCACCATCGCCGGCGAGGGTCACCTCGATCCGGAAGGCAACCGGGTCGCGGCTGAGCGGCTCGGCGCGTGGCTGCTCGAGCAGGGCCTCCTGTGAGCGCTGCGGCGGCGCTGCTCGGGCTCCTGGGTTGCCCCTCTCCCGGTGGAGCCCCCAAACCCGAGCCTTGTACGCACATTCCAGCCTATGAAGACGCCGATGGGGACGGGTGGGGCGCCGCGGCGGCCGCTCCGTGCACCCCGGGAAGTGTGAGCCTGATCGGCGACTGTGACGACCAGGCCGCAGACATCTCACCGGACGCCGAAGAGGTGTGCGGCGACGGCTTCGACAACAACTGCGACGGCCGCGGCTGCGCGCCCGAAGGTGAGCTCGCGCCCGACCTCGTGTACACCGGCCAGAACCCGGGCGATGGGCTGGGGGCTTCGCTGGCCGTCGACGATCTCGACCAGGACGCCCTCCCCGAGCTGCTGCTCGGCGCCCCGGGCTGGACTGATCGCGATGGGGTTGTGACGGGCGCGGTGTACGTTGTTGAACCCCTCTCCGGCGCGCTCAGCACGGTAGGAGACGCCGAGCGGCGCATCGAGGGCACCATGGGCGATAGCGAGCTCGGGGCTTCAATGGTGCTCCTTGACGATGACGGTGACGGGACCCCCACCCTGTTCCTCGGCGCACCGAGCTATGGCTCCCCCGTAACGACGGACGGACGCCTCTACCGGTTTGAGGATCCCGGTGTGGGCGCTCGCTCGACCGCCGAGGCCGACGGTTGGATAGACGCGCCAAACGCCGCGAGCCGGCTTGGCGGCGCGCTAGGAGCGGGGGACGACGACGGGGACGGACGATCGAGCCTCGCCGCGGCGGACAGCGGCACGGACAGCGCGATCTGGACGGCCACAGCCGATTTCTCGCCCGGAAGCCTCGTTTCTTCGGCTTGGACCGGTGCCGGGGCCGGTGAGTTGGCGCTCCTGGCCTCGGACCTCAACGGCGACGGCCTGGACGACCTCGTGGCGTCAAACCCTGCCTACGAGACAGATCGTGGGCGGGTGTGGTGGATGGCGGCGCCCTGGCAGGCCGGTGGCGAGCTGAGCGCAGCGTCTGGGACGTGGCACAGTGGCGACGTCCTCGAGCTGGGCGCTGCGTTGGCGGCGGGTGACCTCGATGGTGACGGACTTGAGGACCTCGTGATCGGCGCGCCACGCAGCGCCAGCGGCGCCGGCGCCGTGTTTGTCGTTCGGGCCGACGGCGGCGGCGTGATCCAGGAGGAAGCCTTGGTGTGGCTCAAGGGTGAGCCCGACGCGGAGCTCGGGAGCAGCATCGCCGTGGTTCGGGGTGGCGGGGCGTCGGCCGATCTCCTGGTGGGCGCGCCCGCACGTGGTTCGGAAGATGCAAGGGTGCACCTGTATATTGCGCCCGTGGTGAGCGGCGCGGCCGCCGCCGCCAAGCTGAGGGCGACGGGGGACGAGTGGGGGCTCGGCGCGGCCGTGCTGGGCGGCGATCTCGACGGAGACGACGTCCCCGAGCTCATCACCACGGCGCCGTTCGACTGCTGCGCCGAGCCCGCGGGCAATGTTGCGCTTGTCTTGGGCGACCGGCCCTGAGCCAGGGTCAGGATCTCTTCAGCTCGCCCAGGCGTCAAAACCGAAGCGCTCCAACACGGCACCCGATTCGGCAAGAAGTACCTCGGTCAGGCTCGAATAGCCCGGCGCCCAACGGAGGGCGGCCTCGGGACCGAGTCCCAGCCAGAGGCAGATCAACGCGCGCGCCACCCCGACATGGGTGACGATCACGATACGACCGTCCACCTCGGGGCGCTCGCCCCACCACGCCGCCACCCGACGATAGACCTCGCCGTAGCTCTCGCCACCCGGCGGGCGCGCGTGGACGAAGTCCCGCCAATAGTCCAGCGTCAAGGCAGGATTCTCCTCGGTCAGGTCTCGCCAGGACCTCCCTTCCCACGCGCCCATGGACTGTTCCCTCAGCCGCTCATCGAGCGTGAGCGGCGCCGTGAGCGCCTCCGCGAGCTCTCGGCAACGAACCAGGTCCGAGCTGTACACCCGATCGGGCGCAGGTCGGTGGGCCCGGTACCAGGCCGCCGCCGCCTCGGACTGACGCGCGCCGACGGCGGAAAGCGGAACATCCGCCTGCCCCCTACATAATCGTTCGGCGCCCTGTACCGTCTCTGCGTGACGGAAGAGCCCCACGCGCAACACGGCGGTCGATGGCAGGATCTTCCGGGTCGGGGCATCGAACACGGTGTCGGGAGCGGCGGGCATCAGGGCTCGATATAGCGTGCTTATGCTCCTCGTGATCGACGTCGGCAACACCAACACCGTGCTCGGGCTGCTCGACGGCGCCGCGGTGGTTCACCAATGGCGCATCAGCACGATCCAGCGCACGACCGACGAGTTCGGCCTCCTCTGCCTGCAGCTGCTCGGGCACCACGGCGTGCCGCCGCGTGACGTGCGCGGCGTGGTCGTCGGGTCGGTCGTCCCGTCGCTGCTCTACGCGATCGAAAAGGCCTGCCGCCGCTACCTGGCCAGCCGCGTCAAGGTGGTTGACTCACGGATGAACCTAGGTATTCCTGTGCTGGTGGATAACCCGGGAGAGGTCGGCGCCGACCGAATCATCAACGCGGTGGCCGCCGCCGAACGCCTCAAACCCCCGTTCCTGATCGTCGATTTTGGCACCGCCACGACCTTTGACTGTGTCAACGCCGCGGGCGCCTATGTCGGCGGTGTGATCGCGCCGGGCCTCCAGATCAGCGCCGACGCGCTCTTCACGCGCACCTCGCGCCTTCCCCGAATCGAGGTTCAACGTCCGTCGACGGCGATCGGTACCAACACCGTGCACGCGATGCAGTCCGGTCTGTTCTGGGGTTACGTGGGGCTGGTCGACGGTCTCGCCCGCCGGTGCAAGCAGGAGCTGGGCGGCGGGGGGCCGGTGCCGTGTATCGCCACCGGCGGTCTCTCCAACCTGATCGGGAGGGCCTGCGAGGAGATCGACGACGTAGACGAACACCTCACCCTCCAGGGGCTGCGCCTGTGCTTCGAGCGCCTCGAAAGCCCCGAAGTTCTTGCCTCTCCGTCGACCTGAACCCCCAACCTCGGCACCCGCGTGGACCTTCCGTACGACAAGCTCGGCATTCCCGATACCCTCAGGAAAAACCTCGATCCGGCGGCGCCGAAGCCCCTGCGCCTCGCTACGGCAAAGGGCGCTTTTCCCGTACCCCCGGAAGCGGAGCTCGGCGTCCTCACCGTGCTCCTGGCCGACTCCGATCCGGAGGTGCGGGACGCGGCGATACAGAGCTTGAAGGCGCTCCCTCGACCGGAGACCGTCGTCAACCAGCGGACCCACGCCAAGATCCTCGAAGCGCTGGCCTCCTTGCGTACGGACCGGGCGTTGGACGAACGGATCGTCTTCATTCGGAACGCCAACGACCGTACGGTCCTGATGATCGCCCAGCGCGCCGATGGGGCGCTGTGCGAGATCATCGCGGACAACCACGAGAGGCTCCTGATGAGCCCTGAGCTGCTCGTGTCGCTGCACCAGAACCCGGCGTGTAGCGACGCGGTGCTCGAGCGAGCCGCGGCGTTTTTGCGGATGCAACGATGCGCTCCCAGTCTCCCCGAGGAGCGCCCCCGCGCGGGAGCTCAGGGATCACCCAGACCAGCCGCAGCGCCGAACGCTACACCCGTCGCCGCGGCTACGAACGCGCTCGATCTCGAGGCCGAAATCGAGGCGGCGCTGTCCGGCCAGATGTCGCCAATGCTCTTGGAACGGCAGAAGCTCGAGATGTTCGACCTCGACCGCTTCGACGGAGCGGCCAAGGACCAGAACCCGCTCGAGGGCTTCCGATTCGACTTCAAGGACGATGGCGATTTTGCCTCGATCCTCCTGGACGAAGCAGGGTCGGACTCGGCCGAAGCGGATCCCGAGGTGAAGGGCAAGCTCTCCAAGTTGATCGCCGCGATGTCGCCGGGAAAGAAGATCAAGCTTGCTTATCTGGGCAACAAGGAGGTTCGCTCCATCCTGATCCGAGACCGTAACAAACAGGTGGCGCTCGCCGTCGTCAAGAGCGGCCGACTGTCGGACGCTGAGGTGGCAAACTACGCCGGAAATCGTAATCTGGAGGGCGAGATCCTCCGCGAAATCGGGGCAAACCGCGAGTGGCTACGTAAGTACCCCGTAAAAGTAGCGCTCGTGAACAATCCGCGTTGCCCGCCCTCTATCGCCGTCGGACTGGTCAACCAACTGCAGTTCAAGGACCTCTCGAGCCTCTCCCGAAACCGCAACGTGTCGTCGGTCATCTCGGGCATGGCGCTGAAGATGGGTAAGAACAAAGAACGTTAGCGTCCCCCAGGCGGCACCACGCGGATCCGACGGTCGGGGAGCAGCAAGAGCTCGACCCGCCGGTCGTGGGCCTCCTCGGGCAGTTGCTCCACCAACTGTTCGGGGAACAAGGCGGCGATCCTGCGGGTGCTCGTCGGGAGCGCAGCGAGCAGGCGGTCATAGTAGCCCCCGCCTCGACCCAGTCGTCCTCCCTCCAGGCTGAAGCCGAGCCCCGGGACCACCACCGCCGCGAGGTCCCCCAGAGCACCTTCCGGCCAGTCCGGCGGGGGCTCCCAGAGGCCCATTCGCCCAGAAACCAGGCTTTCCAGCCGGCTGATCGGGTGAATCCGGAGACCGTCGGCGCTCACCCGGGGCAAGAGCAGCCGCCCCGCCCGCGCGAGCTCCTCCAGCAGGGGCCTCAGCGCCGGCTCTCCGGCGAGAGGCACGTACGCGAGGACGGGCCCCGGCGGAAGACAGTCAGCGAGCGCGAGCACCAGCGCCGCGGAGTCACGTGCCGCAGCGACGGGATCCCGCAACAGGAGGCGGCGTCGCAGCTCACGCCGGAGCTCGGCCTTCTCGTGCTTGAGGGGATCGGGGTCCGACGGTGGATTCGCGGTAGCCATCGTTTGGGGCGCCGGTTAATCGGAAATCCCGCGCGAGGCGCCCGATGACTTCCGACTCGATGTTGTACAACCTCATGCTGCTGCCCTTGGTGTGTTTCGGCGCGGCCTCGGTCATGATGGCCTTCGTGGTGATGCTCCCGGGCGTGGGGCAGGCGCTCGCAGCGTTGTGGACGGTGTTCGTGGGCGACCACTTCTTCCAGAAGATGAAGGGCGGCTCGAGCTCCGACTACTCTTCCTGAGCGTGTACTGCTCCTCCTGAGTTCCCGGGTGCCCTCAGGCCTGCCGGTCGAGCGCGCGCCGTAGGGCCTGAAGATGATCGAGGGTGGCCCGTTTGTCACCCGGGTTTTCGAGCAGCCACCGAGGGTGGAAGGTGGGCATCACCGGGGTTTCGGCCGCGTGGCCCCAGACGCCGGGAGCGTGTTTTCCGAGGAGCACCTCAGCCGCGACTCGGCCGAGCGCAAGCACCGCGCGTGGGCGGATCGTCTGAATCAGGCGGAACAACTGCGGGCGACACGCGTCCACCTCGGCGGGGGTCGGCTCGAGGCCGCCGGCGCAAAACAGAGCGGGAACCACGTAAAGGGCGTTCGGTTGCCGGTTGAGGACCCGCTGGGACATGTTGTCCAGCATCTCCCGCTCGGCCGCCGTCAGGGCGGCTTCCAGGAGCTCAACCTCGGCCGTCGGCGGGTCAGTGACGACGAGCACATCGGCGCGAGCGCTGCCAACCCCGACCACGAGCCGTTTTCGACTTGAACAGCGGCCACAGCGGCGACAATCCCCCACCGCCTCCCACACCTCGTCCACCGCGGTCTTGGGGTCGCGTAAGAAGGCAGCCCACTTTGCTGGGATGCTCGGCGAGCCCCCCGGCGACGAAGCTTGATCGCCGCGGTGCAGTGGCCGAGACGCGCCGGACTCGGGCGGGAGAGGCGATGGGCGGGGCGCGCCAGGCTCCGGCGCGGGTGCCGCTGGCCGCGCGGTGGCCGTCACCGCGGGGCGCTCCGGGGCTTCGGCACGACGAAGCTCCCGAAGGGGTACAACCGGCGGCAGCGTCGAGGCGCGCGGTGGCTCCGCCCGGCTGGGCGTGCGGAGATCGGCGACGGCAGCTGGACGCGGCGCGAGCGGTGTCTCGAGGGCATGGGCCCCGACCGGCCGGGCGGCACCGCCAGGCGGGCGCTCGGAGGCCGCAGGGGGCGGCGATGGCTCGGATGGCCGCAAACGCTCGTTGGAGGCTGTGAATACCGAGGCCGGCGGCGGCTCTCCGAGGCCGGGTACCGGCCCGACCGGCACAGCGCCGGCGCCCGTACGGCCCAGGCTGTCACACAGGGCCAGCAAGTCGGCGGTGAGCGTGGCGAGCTCGTCAGCGGGGGTCAACACTGGGTGCCCCTATCCCACGCGGCCGAGCCTCGCGCTACGTTCCGAAAATGCGCCAACTGACCCCGCCGGTCGAAGACTTCCTCGTCACTTCACCGCCCTTCTATCTGCCGGTGTCGGACGAGGTTGGATTGTTTGAATCGGCGTGGCGCGCACGCCTGCCGATGCTCCTGAAGGGCCCAACCGGATGCGGAAAGACACGGTTTGTCGCCTACATGGCCCATCGACTGGCCCTTCCCCTCATCACGGTGGCGTGCCACGATGACCTCGCTGCTTCGGACCTGCTGGGACGCTTCTTGATCCACGGTGGGGAGACGGTGTGGGTAGACGGCCCGCTGACCGCCGCGGTCCGCCACGGCGCCATCGTCTACCTCGATGAGGTCGTGGAAGCGCGAAAAGACACCTTGGTCGTTATTCATCCGCTGACCGATGACCGGCGGATCCTCCCCGTCGATCGTCTGGCGACTGTGTTGACCGCGCCGCCCAGCTTCATGATGGTGGTCAGCTACAACCCCGGCTACCAGTCCGTGCTGAAGGAGCTCAAGCCTTCCACTCGGCAGCGCTTCGTAAGCTTGGACTTTCGTTATCCGCCGATCGAGGCGGAGAAGGAGATCGTCGTACGTGAGTCGGGCCTCGACGCCGCGCGCGCGGGATCGCTGGTCAAGCTCGGGGAAAAGATCAGGAACCTCGTGGATCGTGGGCTCGAGGAGGGCGCGAGCACCCGGCTGCTGGTCTACTGCGCGCGGTTGATGGCCGAGGGCGTGGAGCCGCGGCGAGCATGCGGCGCGGCGCTGGTCCGCACACTCACCGACGACCGCGAGCTCCAACGGTCCATCGAGGAGCTCGTAGCTGACTTTTTCTGATCCGATCCCGTCCGGGAGGGCCGCCCCAGGCCCGGACCTGCCCTCTCAGAAGTCGTAGCCCGCCGCCAGGCCTCCGCTCCACACGAAGGGCTCCCCGGTTGCCTTCGCGATCGGCTCGGCGAGCACGTAGGCCGCCTCCACGTGCGGCCGAACGTAGCCACGGTCGCTGAAGTACCACGTCAGAGCGATGTTTCCCTGTGCCGTATCGAGGGCGGACTGGTTGACGCCGAAGTTGTAATTGTTGAATCCGGCGAGCGCGTACGCGACGCCAAAGCGGCCTTCGAGCGCCAGGCCGTTGTCGAACTCGGCGCCGAGGGTGAGGCC
>CANKTH010000121.1 GCA_947486185.1 Deltaproteobacteria bacterium | reverse complement strand
TTGGGGCTGCTCCTGCGCTTCCGTCGGGTGCCGGAGCGGGCGCTTCACCCGGGGGTGGCGCGCCGGGCGGTGGCGCGCCGCCTGCTTCGCCTCCGGGTGGCGCACCGCCACCACCACGAGGCGCGAAATCACCGAGGTCAGGGCTGTCCGACAGCACAAGCGCGATGTCGGCGATCGGCACTTCGGCGATCTCGACCGGGTTGGCGTAGAGCACGGCGGGCTCGCCGCTGCTGGGGCCGTCCTCTCCCGCGTCGAGGTAGGACACGATGTGGACCTTTCCGGCGCTTTTGGGGGCTTCTACCTCCCAGGTGCCCGGCTTGTCCATCGACATGGCGTGGAGCAACTCAGGGAACCCGGCGCCTTCGGCGGCGCGCAGGAAATCGATCCGGTAGGTGCCGGTTGCGGTGCCCGGGTAGCTGACGCTGCCGCTAAGCTTGACGCCTTGGCCGGGTTCTACCGCAAAACCTGTAGGCGCAGGCCGACCACCACCCGCAGGCGGCGGGCCTCCACCTTCCGGGGGGGGCGCGCCGGGAGCACCGCCGCCCGGCGGGGCGCCGCCGACGGCGCTCGGATCGGTGGTCGTGGGCACCGGGTCGGGGCAGCCCGAGAGCAGGAGCGAGAGGGCGAGTAAACGACGCACGTTCACCTCAGGTGCAAGCGTGATACCGAATTCTGGCGACCGACGCAACGGGCGCGACAGATACAGCGCGAACATGTTGGGTTATTGAAGGGCGCTGCTCGGGCGCTTCGGTGTCGGCAGAGGATCGTGGACCTCAAAGAGCTGTCCTTGCCAGCCGAGCACGAGCTGGTCCCCGTCGCGCCAGAACGCGGCGCCAGCCAGCGGGTCAAGCCAGCTCCCCTCAAAATGATCGCCGGTGCACGTGGCGATCACTGGCATGATGATGGCGTCGTGGCTGACGAACAGGGTGACGCCCGGCTCGGCCTGTCGGCTGGGGTCGCGCGTGAGGCCGAGGCGCATCCGGATGAGGTGCAGCAGGATGCTCGTGCCCTCGTGGAGGCTCCGCATACCCTTCAGCTCCTGCCCGGAGATCAGCGCGCGCACCAGGGCGCCCATACCGAGCTGGTCACTGAAGCGGCGCGCGAGTCCGAGCTCCTTCACAAACGGCCCATTCATGCCGAGCACATCGTGCTCACGCACCGAGGGCTCCTGCCCGGCGGCCTCCAAAACCACCGACGCGGTCTGAATACAGCGGCGCGCGGTGCTCGCCGCCGCCCGTTCGACCCGACCGTGCAGGAGCTCCCCCAGCTTTGCGGCCCGTCGAACGCCGTAGGGGGTGAGCGGGACCCGCTGACCGCCTCCGCCCGGAGGTAGCGGGGGGCGGTCACTGTGGCGCAGCAGGAGCACCATCGGCGCGGTCTCCGGCGCGCGCACCAGCGTGGCGAGAAGTCCGGGTGGAAGCTCGGGCTCTCCGCGAGGCGCGCGGCTCAACCGCTCGTCCGGGCGCTCAACGAGGCGGCGAAGGGGCGGGGACGGGGGTCGGGTCGGATCATCGGAGCTCCCAGAGCGCCCTAACGCGCTCCATCGGCGTGGCGCCGGCCGACGATCCACGGCGCGAAGAGGAGCGGGTAGAGCGCCAGCATGCCCCAGGAGAACATACCCAGGTCCATGGTGAGGAAGATGCCGATGTGCATACCAGCGCCGCACAGTGCCCACCAGGGCGCGAAGCGGGTGAGCAAGAGCGGCGCCGAGAGCTCCAGCGCGATCGTGCAGAGCCCGAAGAAGTGGAGCACCGGGAACCAGGGTTCGAGGGCGACGGCGTCCATGTGGGCGGCCATGGGGTCGGTGACCACCCGGTAGAGCACCGGCGGTTCGACCATGGTCAGCCAGCCGGGCTGCTTGGCCACCTTGCCGATGCCGGCCGCGAGATAGATGATCACAAGGAGAAAGCGGATGAAATCCGCGGGCCACGCCTTGCCCATCCGCGCGGTGGGCCGCCCCGACCCGGCGTCGGAGAACATCCAGATCAACAGGACCATCCTCAAGATCCGGTCGATCGCCCGGTCGCCTCCCGGGTGAAGGTGGCCGAGCTGGGCGTAGCTGAGCACCGCGATCAGGCACGCGGGCCGGTTGGCGATCCCGAACAGGACCAGCAGCAGGGAGACGATCATGAGGGTCCAGGTCACGTAGCCGGCGACCTCGGCCGGCATCACGTGGCCCATCACGTACATAGGGTCCTGCGAGGACGATAATCCGCCCGCGGACCAGGGCACCACGAACCAGGGCAGGAGGCCCAGCCGCAGCACGTTGGCCTGGTCCAGCAGGATCGTGAGCGGCACCAGGATACGAACCCAGGTTTGCGGACGTAGATCCTCCTCCCTTCCGCACCAGGTCACCCAGGAGCGCCAGAGCCGCGGGATCATCGCAGCTTCCAGTCGGGCGCATCGCCGATATAGGTTCGTTCTATCTTCTGTTTCTTGCCGGGCCACGGCCCCTTGAGTGCGCGGAGCTCGACTCTGGCGGCGCCGGGGAAGTCCCTCGCGGCCTTGGTCCCCATATAACGGACCAACCCCTTGGCGTTTTCGGCTTTGGGCTCCTGAACCACCGCCTCCATCATCGGCCTGAGCTTGCGGCTGCGGATCTCGGTGGTCAGCCAGTCGTAGTCCGGATCGAGGCTTCGGTGACGTAAAACGCCGTCGATCAGCACTTCCATGGTCCAGTAGTTCCCGGGGCCGTCTTCGTAGAGCGTCCAGTTCTGGCTCACACGAAAGGGGCGCTGAATCCAATCGACGTTTCGGGCCAGCGGCAGACGGAGATCGGTGTTCAACGCCACTACCAGCCGCGCCAACGCCAGCCCCGGCTCCCCGATCCGTTCCCGTACCTGATCGGCATGACCGGGTTTTCTGAGGGCGTTACCGGGGATGGCGTCGAACCCCGGTGTGCCGAGCACCAGGACCAGCCCGTACAACACAGCGAGGGCCGTCGCCCGCGTCGTGTCGCGGCGACCAGGTGTGGGTGGTGAGGCGGGCGGAGTCACGTCGGGTGGTGTGGGTAAGCGGAGCTAACATACGTCCGGCGCTGTCGAGACAGATCGGTTTGCTAAGAAGATCGTGCCAAAGGCCCGCCGACTTCTTTACGGATCCCGCGGATCTGCGCTTTTATGCGGTCGGTCGTGGTAGGCTCGCCGCGCCCCGGAGCCTCACTTGAGCCAAGGTTCGTCCTCCGCCCGACCGATCAGCGAAGAGTCCCCGACCTTCGCAGGTCACCCAGCCGGCCTTTTTGTCTTGTTCTTCGCCGAGATGTGGGAGCGCTTCTCCTACTACGGCATGCGCGCGCTCCTCATCTTCTACATGACCAAGGGTTTCCTCGGTTACGGTGACAGCCGGGCCTATGACGTGTATTCGGCGTACACCTCGCTGGTCTACGCGACGCCGTTCATCGGCGGCATGCTCGCCGACCGGCTGTTGGGCGCGCGGAAAGCCGTCGTTCTGGGCGGCTTGTTGATGGCCGCGGGCCACCTGTTGATGACGATCGAGCAGGACTCGGCCTTCTTCGGAGCGCTGGCGCTTCTCATCGCGGGAAATGGCTTTTTCAAGCCGAATATCTCGACGATTGTCGGATCGCTCTACCCGGAGGGCTCCACCAAACGGGACGCTGGCTTCACGCTCTTCTACATGGGCATCAATCTCGGCGCGGCGATGGCGCCGCTCCTGTGCGGCTATGTCGGCGAGACCTACGGTTGGCACTATGGTTTTGGCCTGGCCACCATCGGCATGCTCATCGGGCTCGCGGTGTTCGTCGCGCCGACCGTCGTCACCCAGGCGATGATCCTGGGCGGCGCGGGACTTTCGGCGGCGGTGATGCTCTACACCCAGCGTGGTGATCTCGTGCTCCTCGCGGTCAATACGCCGGTGGGCGTCGCGCTCCTCGTCGCCGCGGTGGTCGCGTTCCTGGCTCTCCAGCGGGGTCCGCTCCCGGCGAGCGCCGGCGCGCCGTCCAACCCTGAGCTCCTCCATCGGAAGCTCGGGCCGATCACCATGGAGTGGATGGTCTACCTGCTCACCCTCCTCGCGGTGCCCGCGGTGGCGCTCCTGGTGCAGAACGCCCGCGCGTCCACCTGGGCCCTGGGGCTCGGCGGGGCCGTCGCCTTCGGCTTCCTGTTGGTGAGCGCGATCCGCTCGACGCGGATTGAGCGTGATCGGTTGGTGTTCATCATGGTGATGATGTTTTTCTCCATGTTGTTCTGGGCCTTTTTTGAGCTCGCCGGCAGCGCGATCAACAACTTCACCGACCGCAACATCGACCGTACGCTCGAGAGCCGGAACCTCACCACGGCGGACGTCGGGCAGACGGTGGATATGCCGGTTGACCAGAACCTCCTTGGTTATACGGTGAACGGCGAGGTGGTGACCCTCGGTCGGCTCAAGACCCTCTCAGACGCGGGCCCGACGGTGAAGGTCAACGTCACCTCGGCCAACGTCGGTATGGGTGTCGGGGGCAGCGAGGTGCCTGCTTCCGTGTTTCAGGCGGCAAACCCGATCTTCATCCTGATGTTCGGCCTCGGATTCTCTGCGCTCTGGGGCTGGCTCGGCTCGCGGCGGATGGAGCCCAACACCTCGATCAAGTTTGCGTTGGCGCTCGGTC
This sequence comes from Deltaproteobacteria bacterium, assembly GCA_947486185.1. GTDB lineage: Bacteria > Myxococcota_A > UBA796 > UBA796 > SXON01 > CANKTH01. Next base: position 10,573 of record CANKTH010000121.1, on the reverse strand, counting down.
AGCTCGCGCTGGGATTCGGCGTGCTCTGGTACGGCGCCAAACACGCCAACGAGGTGGGCCTCGTCGGGATGACCTGGTTGTTGCTGGCCTATCTCCTTCACACCACCGGCGAGCTCTGCCTGTCCCCGGTAGGGCTGTCGATGGTCTCGCGCCTCTCCCCGGCCAAGATCGTCAGCATGACCATGGGCGCGTGGTTCCTCGCTACCGCGTTCTCCCAGCAACTGTCCGGCTTGATCGCGCAGCTCACCAGCGTAGACGCGGGCGAAGGTGGCGGCGAGGGCGGCATTCAGTCCTTGCCGCCGCCGCTCGAGACGGTACACGTCTACGGCGATGTATTCGGCCAGGTCGGCCTCATCGCCGCAGGCGCCGCGGTGCTCCTGTTGGTGCTCTCGCCGCTCCTGCACCGGATGATGCACGAAGAGGCCGAGCACACGACCTGAGCGCCGTTGATGGGGGAAAATATGAGCTCGACCCGACGTTTTGAGATGGTGGAGGGCAGCTCCTCCAAGTTCTGGGAGGTCTCGGTGGACGGGGCCTCGTTCACCGTGGCCTATGGCCGGATCGGCACGCCGGGCACCCGAAAGAGCACCGCTTGTGCTTCGCCCGAGGTGGCTGCCGCCGAGGCCGAGAAGCTCATCCGAGAGAAGCTCAAGAAGGGCTACTCCGAGGCGGGCGGCCCGAAAAACTGGCGTCCACCTGCTCATATCTCGCCGGGGGATCACGTCCGGCGCTTCATGAACTACGCGGTGAGCGCGTTCAACCCGGACGCCGACGGAGAGGGCGGCGACGACGAAGGCGGGCGGCGGGAGCTGCCCGCGCTGCGAGAGCTGGATCGGCGGGTTTTTTCCGTGGGCATCGACTACGACTCGTCCGAGGAGGACTACCTCAGCCGGCTGGACGCTCTCCTCGCCGATCCGCGGATTGGTGAGCTTCGTGGTTTGGTGATCGGCGTCTGGTACGGGGAGGTCTGTGAAGACCCTCCGAGCGCGACCATGGAGCGGCTCATCGCGGCGGCGCCCCGGCTCAAGGCCCTCGGAGGCCTGTTCCTGGGCGACGTCGTTCAGGAGGAGTCGGAGATCTCCTGGTTGCACCAGGGTGACTGCGGTCCTATGCTCAATGCGCTCCCCAGCTCCGCGAGTTCGTGGTCCGCGGCGGCGACGGCCTCGCTTTCTCCAAGCTGCGGCATCCTGGGCTCCAGAGCTTGACCGTACAGACCGGCGGCCTCTCCCGCGCGACCGTCGCCGACATCTGCGCCGCCGACCTGCCTGAGCTCCGAAACCTGACCCTGTGGTTCGGGGTGGACGACTACGGCGGCGACTGCACCGTGAAGGACCTACAAAAACTGCTTTCAGGTTCGATCTTCCCGAACTTGGAACACCTCGGGCTCCAGGACAGCCCCCTTCAGGACGAGATCGCCGAGGCGCTCGCGGCTTCGCCGCTCCTCGCTCGGCTCGAAGGCCTCGACCTGTCGATGGGCACCCTGAGCGACCGGGGCGTTGAGGCCCTGCTTGGGAGCCCCCACCTGAAGAAGCTGCAACACCTCAACATCCGACACCACTACGTCTCTCCTCCCTTGGTCCGGAGGCTCGAGGCCCTCGGCATCGAGCTCAACGCCCGCGATCGCCAGAGTGGTGCGGAAGATGACCGTTATGTCGAGGTGTCGGAGTAGCGGGTGAGGTCTGGGGCTGTTCGGCGCCCGGCGGGTGAGGCGCGGCGGCTGATCCTGGTGGTGGTGCCGGGTGACCGGCGGCATCGGGCGCTCGAGGCGGCCGCGATCCGGATCGGCGGACCGGAGATCGTGGTTTTGCCGTGGTGGGAGGCCCTGTTACGGCCGGAGCGGCTCAGCGAGATTGGGCGCGCGGGGGACTGGCTCCGAGTCGAGTCGCCAGGCGCCGACCCCGACACCTGGCTGGGCCTGGCGCGGCGCGGGGGCGGTGGCGAGCCCGTGCCGGCGGGCGAGTGGCGGCCCGGGCGGGCGTGGGCGGTCGGCCTGAGCGCGGTGCTCGCCGAGCTCCGTGCGGCCAGCCCGACCCTGGAGTGGACACACGATGAGATCGAGGATCTCTGCGACAAAGATGTGTGTCAGCGCCGGCTTTCGCTGGCGGGGGTGGCGGTGCCCGAGGCCTTCGCGCCCGCCGCCGCTCAGGGCACCTTGCGCTCGGAGGAGCTGCGGATGCTTCTGGATAAACAAGGCGTATCCTCTGTTTTTGTGAAGTCACGCTGGGGCAGCTCGGGCGCGGGCGTGGTCGCGTGGCGCCGGAGCCGGGGACGCGAGGCTGCGTGGACCACGGCGGCGCTGCAACGAGACGCCGGACGCGACCGGCTGGTCAACCATAAGGGTCTCCGTAACTACACCGATCCGAGGCTGATCAGCGCGCTCCTCGCGCCCCTGCTCCGTGACGGCGTGGTGGTGCAGCGGTGGGTGCCCAAGGTGAGCGCGACGGTTGATGGGCGAGAAGGTGAGCCACGATCCGGGCCTTTTGATGTGAGGGTCCTGGTGGTGGCCGGGCGCGTGACCATCCGGGTGGCGCGGGTCGGGCGCGGGCCGATCACCAACCTCCACCTCGACGCCGAGCGCGCAGACGCCGATCGCCTGCTCGCTGGCCTTTGCCGGCGGGAGCAGGTGTTCGCCGCAGCCGTCGCCGCCGCGCGGGTCTTCGGCCGCCATCAGGCAGTGGGTGTGGACGTGATGGTGGGCACGGACGGAGAAGTAAGGGTGATCGAGTGTAATGCGTGGGGGGATCAGCTCCCGGGGCTGGAGTTCGAGGGGCTGGACAGCGCGAGCCTGCAACTGCAAGCGCTGCTTCAGCGACCGGACGGGTGTACGGAGGGGCGATGGGCCTGAACTTCCGCGCCGGCCTCGGCCAGTCCGACGTCCTGATCCTCACCCTCGACGCGCTTCGTTACGATGTGGCGGCAACAACGCTCGCGGCGGGCCGGACCCCAGTGCTCGCGGGCCTGATCGGGAGCTGGGAGCGCCGTCACAGCCCCGGCACCTTCACGCTGCCGGCCCACCAGGCCTTTTTCGCCGGGTTTTTCCCGACGCCGCCAGGCCCCGGGCCGCATCCACGGAGCCTCGCCCTACGTTTTCCGGGGAGCCGCAGCGTCGACACCCACACGCTCGTGCTCCCGGGCGAGAGCCTCATGCGGGCTTATGCGGCCCATGCCTACACCACCCTTTGTTTTGGGGGCACCGGCTTCTTCGACCCGCGCACCCGTATCGGCGCCGCGTTGACGCGCGATTTTGACGAGGTCCACTTCGAGCGCAGCTTCGGCGTGAGCTCCCGGTCGGCCTCGGCGCGGATGTTTCGCGCGGCCGCGACCCGTCTCGCGGACCTGCCTGCCCAGCAACGCTGCTTCATCTTCCTGAACGCCGCGGCGACCCACCCACCCACCCGACGTTTTCTGCCGGGGGCACGCGCCGAGAGCCCGGAGACCCAGGCGGCGGCGCTCGCGGATCTGGACGCTGCTTTGCCGCTGCTCCTCGACGCGTTGAGGCTTCGCGGGGGCGCGCTCGGCGTGATCTGCGCCGATCACGGTACCTGTTTTGGCGAAGACGGCTACGCCGGCCACCGGGTGGCGCACCCTTCGGTGTGGGAGGTGCCTTACGCCGAGGTGGAGATCGTATGAGTCTCGCTGAAAAGTTGTCGGCAGAATACCTATCTTATGCCTACTCGTACCCGCACAAGACCGCCTACCGGCCGCTCTCGCCGCCGGTCGCGCTGGAGGCGGCGTGGGCCGAGGAGGAGAAACACGCGCTCTTCGTGTACCTCCACGTGCCCTTCTGCGAGCAACGTTGCGGCTTCTGCAACCTCTATACGCAGGTGCAGCCAAAGGAAGATACGGTCGCTGCCTACCTGGACACGCTCGAGCGGCAGGCGACCGCGACGCTCCGCGCCCTGGGCGGCGCCGCCCGTTTCGCCCGTTACGCGGTCGGCGGGGGGACCCCTAGCTTCCTGGAGGTGCGCGGTTTGCAGCGGCTCTTCGGAGTGCTCCGGCGCCTCGGCGCCGAGGCCGCGCCCGGGTCGGTAGAGGTCTCCCCGGGGACCGCCGACGCCGAGAAGCTGGCGCTGCTGGTCGACGAGGGGGTGTACCGCGTGAGCATCGGGGTTCAAAGCCTCGATGTCGCGGAGATGGCGGCGGTGGCCCGCGGGCAGGACCCGGCCAACACCTTGCGCCTGATCGAAGCTGCGGCCGCGCGCTTCCCGGTCTGTAACGTCGACCTCATCTATGGTTTGCCGGGGCAGCATCGGGCCAGCCTGGAACGCTCGATCGACGCGGTCATCCGGTCGGGCGCCAACGAGCTCTACCTCTACCCGCTCTACGTACGCCCGCTGACCGGCCTCGGCCGCACGGGCTGGGCGCCATCTCAGCGCCTCGCGCTCTATCGAGCCGGCCGCGAGCATCTCCTCGGCCTCGGCTGGACCCAGCACTCTACGCGCTTCTTCCGCGCCCCGGGCGCCCCGTCGGAGGCGCACGCGCCGACCTACCGGTGCCAGGACGACGGCATGATCGGCCTCGGGCCGGGCGCGCGCTCGTACACCCGGCGGCTGCACTACGCGAGCCCTTACGCCACGAGCCAGGGCGCGATCCGCACGGGCGTCTCTGCGTGGATCAGCCAATCAGAAGCGGACTTTGGGTGGATCGGCCACGGCATCTGGCTCTCCGCCGAGGAGCAGCGCCGTCGCTTCGTGCTCCTCTCCCTGCTCGACCGCGGTGTCGAAGAATCGGCCTATCGCCACCGGTTTGGGGGAGAGCTCCGCGACGAGCTCCCGGAGCTGGTCGAGCTCCTCGCCCCGGGCCTGGCGGAGTGGCGGGAGGGGTGGCTGACCCTGACGGCGCCCGGCATTGAACGGGCAGATGTGTTGGGGGAGTGGTTACAATCCGAAGCAGTGCGCCGGCTGAGGGCGGAATGGACCGCGGCGTGACACCGCTGACCCTGATGTGGCGCGGTCCGCTGGACAGCTGCAACTATGGTTGTTCCTATTGTCCTTTTGCCAAGCGTCCCGCGCGGATTCCGGCCTTGGAGCGGGACACGAAGGCGCTCGCACGATTCACCGGGTGGATCCTCGGGCAGGAGCGTCGGTTTCAGGTGTTGTTCACCCCCTACGGCGAGGCGCTGATCTGGCCCGCTTACCAGGAGACCCTGCGGATGCTCTCGTGGTGCCCCGCGGTGGTGCAGGTGGCGATTCAGAGCAACGGGAGCGCGCCCGTCTCGTGGATCTCAGGCGTCAACCTGGAGAAGCTCCGGTTGTGGCTGTCGTGGCACCCCTCCGAGGTGGCGCTGCCGGACTTTGTGGCGCGCGTGAAGCTCCTGGTCGAAGCCGGGGTTTTACTATCGGTTGGGGCGGTGGCGGTGGCCGGGGCGCTCGAGGCGGTCGAAGCCCTGCGCGCGGCGTTGCCCGCTGCCGTCCCGATGTGGATCAACGCCCAGAAGCCGGGACCTCGCCTGGACGCGGCGACCGCGGCGCGCTGGACCGAGATCGATCCCGACTTCCACCTCGATCGCCGCGCCCACCGGAGCCGCGGCCTGCCCTGCTCCGCGGGCGAGACGAGCCTCTTCGTAGACGGAGAGGGCGACGTTCGTCGCTGCCATTTTGTGGGGGAGGTCCTGGGCAACCTCTACGACGCGCCGATCGACGGAATGCTCGCGCCACGTCCGTGTCCGCGGCTCCGATGTGACTGTTTTATCGGCTACTCGCGGCTGAAACACCTCGATCTCGAGCGGCGGCTGGGGCCGGGTTTAGTGTCTCGGCGCCGCCCGCTAGCGGTTCTTGCCTGCCCCAGCTGAGACATACGATAACGCCAACCGCGGTGAGCGCGAGGTCCCACGATAACGGCTCACCGAGGAGCAGCCCGGCCCACCCGAGGCCAAGGAGCGGCTGCACCGCCTGAAGCTGGCTGATACGCGCGATCCCCCCGCGCGCCATGCCGCGATACCAGGCCATGAAACCCAGATACATACTGAAGATCGACACATAACCGAAGCCGAGCCACGCAGCGGTGTCGCCCGTCGGCGGCGACCACCAGCACACCAACAGGGTCGCCGGGACCAGCACGGGTAGGGAAAACACCAGGGCCCAGGACAACACCGCCATGCCCCCGAGCTCGCGCGACAAGCGCCCTCCCTCGCCGTAGCCGATCGCGGGGAGCGCGATGCCCACGAGGAGCTGCATGTCCGCGACCGAGAAGGCACCGCCACCCTTACGAAGGGCAAAGCCGACCACCAGCGCACACGCGATGAGCGAGGCGCGCCAGAATCGGCCCGTGGGCCGCTCACCCGCCCGCAACACCGCGACCACCGCGGTCATCACCGGCATCATCGCCGTGTACACCATGCCGTATGACGCGGACACCTGGGTCAGGGCGAGCCCGCTGAGCACCGGAAAACCAAGGACTGAACCCGCCGACACCACGAACAGGCCCGGCCAGTGACGGCGCGCGGGCACGGGCACCCGGCCCACCCACAGCACCACGGCGGCCAGGAGCGCGGCCACCAGCCCACGACCCAACCCGACAAACAGACCGCCCAGCTCAGGCGCGGCGGCCCGGGTGCCCACCATCGAGACGCTGAAGGTCAGGATCGCCAACCCGCCGAACAGCGGCCCCTCGTGTTCGCGCCAGTTGAACGCTGGGCGCGTGCCAAGCGCCGGCAGGGGTGTTATCGGAGCGAGATGAATAACGTTATCGTTGGTACTCATGGACATGGATAACACACCCGCGGCGAATCGTCGCGGCTCGGTGGCGAGGATTGTAGACCATCTCCGCGGTGAGCTCGCGAATCTGCCAGCTGGAACCGCACTTCCGTCGGTGCGTGCACTCTGCTCCGCCTATGGCGCCAGCCCCAACACGATCCAGCACGTCCTCGCGGCGCTGGTGCGAGAGGCGCAGGTGGAGACGGTGCCGGGGCGGGGCAGCTTCGTGGCAGAGCAGCCGGATGCGCGTAAAGGTGTAGATGTAAGCTGGCAGTCGCTCGCGCTTGGGCCGATGCCCTCTCGCGCTGAGGACCTGGCCCCGTTACTCTCCGTCGTACCCCCGGGGGAGATCTCCCTACGGGGAGGGTACCCTGACAGCTCGTTGCAGCCGGTGGCCGCTTTGAACGCCGCGCTTGGCCGCGCCTGCCGGCGGCCGGGGGTGTGGGATCGCCAACCTTCGGCGGGGAACCTCGACCTGCGGGCGTGGTTTGCGCGTGAGGCCTCCCCGGCGCTGAGCGCGAGCGACGCCCTGATCGTGCCGGGGGGCCAGTCGGGCCTCGCCGTGGCGATCCGGGCCCTATGTCCGCCACGAACACCGCTCCTCGTGGAGTCACCCACCTATGTAGGCGCGCTCGCCGTTGCCCGGGCGGCGGGGGTGGTGCCGGTACCGGTGCCGACCGACTCCGACGGGGTGTTGCCTGGCCCCCTGGAGATGGCGCTCAAGAGCACCGGGGCAAGGGTCATTTACCTGCAGCCCACCTTCGCCAACCCCAGCGGGGCGCTGCTCACCGAGGCGCGACGGGTGGAGGTCCTCGCGCTGGCGCGGGCGGCCGGCGCGTTCGTGATCGAGGACGACTATGCTCACGATCTCCAGCTCGATCCCAGCGTTCGGGTCCCGCCGCCGCTTGTGGCGCGTGACCCGGGCCGGGTGGTGTACATCCGGTCCTTGACCAAATCGGCGGCGGCGGGCCTGCGCATCGCCGCGGTGTGTAGCCAGGGCCCGGTGGCGGCGCGGCTCCGGGCGGCGCGCGCCGCCGACGATCTGTTTGTCTCGGGTCCCCTACAAGAGGCGGCGTTGGAGCTGGTCACCAGCCCGGCATGGCCGCGCCACCTTCGGAGCCTCACCCGCGCGCTGCGCGAACGGCGGGACGCCGGCGTTGAAGCCGTACGCGCGTGGCGAGGCGCTTCGCTCCCTCTGGTGCCGGGCGGCGGCTACTCCTTGTGGGTGGAGCTGCCCCGCGGCGTGGATGATGCGGCGTTCGCGGTGGAGGCGGCGCGCGTTGGCGTACACATCACCCAGGGCAGCATCTGGTTCCCGGCGGAGCCGACCGCGCCTTTTTTGCGCTTGTCCTTTGCCGCGGCCGACGTCCCGGCGCTCCGGGAGGGGATCTCGCGCCTGTCGGGACTGTCACGGGGCCCTTGAGCCTCAGAGCCGCTCGGGCTCGGTCACGTTGCAGGTGTAGTTGCTCTGGCTGGAGTAAAAGAGGCCCTGCACATTACACATCTCGGAGGGGAAGCGCAGCGTCTCGCCGCTGTCATTCTCCCAGGTGCAGGTCACCGCGAAGCGGTCCCCAACGGCCACCGGGAAGGCGCCCTTCTCGAACAGGAGCGTCTCCGGGGCGTTCGCCCAACTGTCTTCCCAGACCGCGGTCTCGTACAGCGTCTGCCATCCTCCGCCCTGATCCATCTCGAAGAGGAAGGCGACACCGTGGTCGTGCATGTGGGCGCTGAACGATAAAAAGTGGGCTTCGGCGTCCCAGATGCACTCTGAGCGTACGGCGACCCGGCCTGACCCGATCTCGAGCGCATCGGTGCCCATGACGAAGGCGGCTACCCACTCGCCCACCGCGTCGGCCGCGAGGGTCTGGGCGTCGATCGCGTCCTGGACCCGCAGGCGGTCGGCGGTGGTGTTGATGTAGTGGGACTGCATGATCCATCGTTGGCCGGTCGGGAGGTACATGGCCATCCCGTCGGGCAGGCCCCCGACCACCTGACCCCCGCGCAGGCTCTCCGCGGGGCGGTAGAGGTTGCCGCCGTCCAGCTCGCCGAGATCCTCACAAGGCAGGAACTCGCCGTCCGCCGGCGCGTCGGGGAGGTCGTTGAGCGCGTTGAGCTGGAGGTGGTGGCCGAAGTCACCTTGATGGGGGAGAAGCTGGGTGACGCCCATCGTAGCGCCGGTCCAGGTGCCGATCGCGCACCAGGTCACGTCCGTGTACGGCGGGATCTCATAGACCGGAGAAAAGAAGCGGACTTCCCCCCCTTCGAGCGCGCCGTAGTCCACGACGAGGTCCCGGAGCGCGCTCGTTGTGGCGCTGTCTTCGGTGCCGGTGTTCTCGGTGTCGCCGCTTCCCGTGCCCGGGCCGCTGGCGCAGCCGGCGATGAACAGGAGGAGCCGGACGCTCACGGTTCTTCACCCGCCGCGATGAAGAAATCGGCGAGCATCGTGAAGTTGTCCTCGTCCTTCAAGTCGTGATCATCCAGGTTGAACACGGTATAGGCGCGGTTGTCCCTCCCCACCACGAAGACATCGCGCCAGTACGCGCCCCAGCGCTCCCACACCAACGCGCCGTCTTCCTGGTCCTGCACCACCGGCAGGTCGGTGATCGCGGTGAGCTCGGAGAGCCCGTCCACACGGTAGGGGCGGTTGACGAAGACGATCTGCAGATCCAGCTCCGGCGCGGCGGCGCTGAGCGTGTCTTGAAGCGCGGTGAGGAAGCCAGCCTGGCCTCGGCAGTACGTTCACGTAGCTTCGGTGAAATACCAGCCGGTCACCCTGCCGATGTAGTCGCGTGGTGAGACCGGCTGGCCCGACAGCGGGGAGTGGGGATTCTCATCGACGAGTGAAAAGTCAGGAACGAGGCTCGGGTCGGTGACCACGGAGTCGTAGACGGTGGGCTCGGAGCATGCGATGAGCAGGATTAGCGGCACATCCTAACGTAGCGCGACCCGGGTCTATCCGCGCGACCGCACCCGCGCTCGCAGGCGTTTGGCATGGTTCATCAATCGTTTTTGCGCGGGTTCCTCCTCCTCACGGAGCTGATCGAGGAGCGCCTGCACCGCGGCGCGGATCGCCACGTCGTAGGCCAGCACCGCCTCTTCCGCAGGTTCCTGGCCGGGAGTACACGCGATTGGCGGCGCGACCGGCGGCCCGATGCGGTAACGTAGGTTCGAGGGCATCGGCAGGTGGGGCATCGGTCCGACCCCGAGGCCCCACGGCACCGAGAGGTGGACCGGGAAGATCTCCGCGCGAAAAATCTCGGGAAACCGTAAGGTTCGGGCAATGCGGGCACCGTCGGACAGCACGATCAGCGTGGAGTGCGCCCCGGCGTTGGCGACCGGCACCACGGGCACGCCGGCCCTGAGCGCGATGCGAGCATACCCCTTTCTTCCTGCAAAGTTGACGCGATAACGGTCTCGCCACGGCCGCCAGGTGTCCCGGTCGCCGCCGGGGCATACGAGCACGTCCCGCTTGTGTTCGGTCAGCACCCGCTCAGCGACCTCTCTGGCGCCCCGAAGCACGCCCAGGCGCGCAAAAGCTTCGGCGACCGCCGGGACGAGGAAGATCATGTCGTGTGCCATCGGGTGGACCACCCGACCGGTGCCGAAATGCCGATGCCAGGCGACCATCAGCCCCCACATGTCAGGGATGGTGGTGCCGCCGGAGTGGTTGGAGACCAACAACGAGGCGCGCGCCGGCAGGTGCTCCCAACCCTTCACCGAGAGGCCGAACCAGGTGTTGCGTTGCAGTCCACCACCCGATCCCTGTTGCACCTTGGCTGACACAACGGGCGTCGGTTCCCGCCCCTCAGGCGGGAACCGCCCGTGCGAATCTGCCGTCTGCTTGAACGATGTGCTTCTGGGCGAGCAGCCGCGCGATC
>CANKTH010000120.1 GCA_947486185.1 Deltaproteobacteria bacterium | reverse complement strand
TCCGCTCCATGAGCGCCGCCGACAGCTGCCGGATCACCCCGTTCGGCCCGAAGAGGTCACCCTCGGTCTTGCACGTGCGCACGAGCTCGTCCACGAGCTCCTTGTTGATCATTGGTCTTGCTTCCATGGTCTTTTCTCCGCTTCCTGGGCTGAGCGGAGCTTACCAGGTCTTGACGCGTCCACACAGAGTTCCCGACACGCTCCCCCCACCTGCACCGTCCTTGCACTTCCCTGCCCGGACCCCCACACCTCTCGGCCGCCGCCCCCGCACACCGGCACCCTATCTTGACGTCACCCCATGGAGGCCCGATGTCAGAGACCACGCTATCGCCCCACCTCGCCCACATCCTGCCAACCGGCACCCACCCTCGCGGACCCGACTCGAGCCCTGCGCCCGCGTTCGGCCCCCACACGGAGCGCCAGAGCTCGAGCGTCGCCGTGTTGCGCGCCACCGTCGGCTTCGGTGTCGCGGGTTTGAGCGCCAGTAACCTCACGTCTCTCACCACGGTCGAGGCGGGCCTCCTTGCGCCCGCAGGCGCGCTCCTGCTCACCGTGCCCGCCCTGCTCGTCGTGCACCAGTATCTCGGGCTGCTCGCGCCGCCGCGAGAGCTCCTGCACGTGATCGCCCGCGCCTTCGTTCGCTCGGGTGAGCTGGCGCTCGCCACTACGCCCATCCTGCTCCTCTTCTCGGCGACCTCGGCCCAGGGGCCCCCGCTCTTCTTCCTGCTCCTGTTCGGAAATGGCGCCTTCACCCTCGCGGGTGCCGTGCTTGATCTGCACTCGGCCGAGGAGCGGCACAGCGCCGGCCTCGCCAAACGTGCCGAGATGTTCTGCCTTGCCTCGGCCTGGGCCGGTCTCGCCGCCCTGATCGCCCTCCGTATCTCTCTCTCCAACGTGCTTTGAGGTTCAAATGGACACCCTCTCCTTGGTCATCGCGACCCTCCGTGACCCCCAACGCCTCGTCAACGACCACGATCGGCCCGAAGCGGTCGCTGTGCTCGCTCCCCGCCTGCTGCTCATAACCAGCGCGGGCGCGGCGACCTTCGGTGCGGTGGTAGGCAGCTACCGAGGCGACCTCCAGGTCGCGTTTGTCGCCCTCAAAATGCCGCTATTGTTGCTCGTGCCGGTGCTCGTCACCTTGCCGGCAGTGCACGCCGCGTGGCGGGCCGCCGAGGTGGACGTCTCCTGGCAGCGCCTCGCGCTGGCGAGCCTCGTGGGGCTGTCACGGAGCGCCGTCCTCGCCGCGGCTGCTGCGCCCGTGCTCTGGCTGCTCTATTCTTTAGGGATCGACTACCATTTCGCCACCCTGGTGATGGCGGCGGCCCTTGTCGCCGTCGGCTTGCCCGGCTTCTTCACGCTGCTCGGAGCCGCGCCCGGAGGCGGACGGCTCAAGGCGCTGGCGACGATGGGCTGCCTGGTGCTGCTCGGGCTGTCTACCGCGCAGACCGGATGGTTGTTACGGCCTTTTCTGGCCAGGCCCACGGCGGAGGTCACGTTGCTCCGCCCCGTCGAGTCCGACGTCTTCTCCGCCCTCTACTCCACGACCCGCTCCGCCACCGGCTACTATCCCGGCTGGGAAGCCGAACGTTCGGGTCACCTCCACGAGCTCGGCCTATGAGCCCCAACCTCCTGGTCGCCACCTTGCTCGGCCTCTACCTGCTCGTCGGCCTGGGGGTGGCGGGCCGCCTGAACCAGCTCGGTTATCCGGGGTTGACGGCCGCCTCTGCGATGGTGGCCTGGCCGCTGCTCTGGAGCGCGACGAGCACCGCGCCGAGCGGGCTCGCCCCAGGACCACACCACGCCCGAATCCAAGCGTGCCTCGAGGCCCTCGCGCGGACCGTACGCGAAGAACCTGCGGCGTCCACGGTGGTGGGCCCCGCGGAGCTCGACAGCCTGCGACGCAGCTTGTTTCGCGCCGACGCTCGGATCGCGGCCGTGGATCACCTGCTCAACGAGCCCGGCCTCAGTGATGAGCCGGGGGTCCAGGCTCTGCGGCAGGCGCGAAACCGGGCGTCGGACCAGGTCGAAGCGGTGCTGGCGGGGGTGCTGCAGCTCCGAGTGCAGGTCGGCTTGCTCGCGCTCGCGGGCGACACCGCAGGCGTACGCGCGCGCCTCGGCGACCTGAGCTCGCGGGTGGCGGCGCTCGAGGAGCTGGAGGCGGGCACCCTGCTCACCAACGCCCGCAGCTGAGAGCGCCGCTCAGCTCGCCGATTCGCGCGCCTTCCATTGGGCAACGCGCCCGCGGATGTCTTTGTTGGCGACCGTCTCCCAGTCTTTGAGGAACTGGGCATTGCCCTTGTCGGTGAGCGGGTGGAGCACCAGCGCCTTGAGGATCTTGTACGGAACGGTCGCGACATGCGCCCCGCTCAGCGCCGCCTGGGTGACGTGGAGCGGATGGCGGATGGACGCCGCCAGCACCTGGGTACGGAGCAGCGGGTTATTGCGGTATATAGTGGCGATATCGCGAATCAGCACCATGCCGTCCTCAGCCACGTCATCGAGGCGGCCCACGAACGGGGAGATGTAGGTCGCGCCCGCCTTGGCCGCGAGCAGCGCTTGACCCGCCTGGAAACACAGCGTCACGTTGGTCCGGATGTCCTGGTCGGTCAGCGCGCGGCAGGCCTTGAGCCCCTCGATCGTCAGCGGAAGCTTGACCACCACGTTGGGATGTACGCTCGCGAGCGCCTGACCCTCCGCGATCATATTGGGCGCGTCCTGGGCGACCACCTCGGCGCTCACCGGGCCGTTGACCATGCCGCAGATCTGGTGGATGGTCTCGATGAAATCGCGACCCTCCCGGGCGATGAGCGAGGGGTTGGTGGTCACGCCGTCGAGCACGCCCCAGGAGGCGGCCTCCCGGATCTCGTCGAGGTTGGCGGTGTCGATAAAGAGCTTCATCGGGGGCTCCACGGAAGGTGCCGCCCGCTAACACGTCGAGGAGCAGCGGAGCCCCGCCAATCACGTTAGCGCGTCGGCCTCTTTGGAGTGTCCATGGCCCGTTTCGCCACCCGCCTCATCCTGCCCTTTGTGCTCGCGCCCCTCCTGCTCGCCGCCTGCGGAAAGAAAAAGCCCGCCAACAACAACAATGATGGCAACAAGAGCGGTATCACCGCGGCTACCAAAGTGCCCGATGACGCAAAGAGCCGTGATTTTGCCGAACGGTTGCTCAAGCACCAGATCCGCGACTTCCGACCGGCCGATGGCGGCGAGGCCGAGTTCATCTGGCGCGCCGTGACCTTCGCGCCTGACAACTCCTTCCTTGCATTGTCCGAGGTCATCCTGCCCAACGGCGAGAGCTTCACCTGTGAGGAGCGCGGCGCCTGGAGCATGGAGGCCGCCGAAGCCGCCAGCACGGCGAGCATGATCTGGAAGATCAACAAGACCACCTGCACCGGTCGTAACGACGGCGTCGAGCTCCGCGCGAAGGTGTCGATCTCTGAGGGTGGCGACTACAAGATCATCTTCCGCTAAGGCAGGGAATGTAGCAGAGACGCTATGGGTGGAGCTCGGCGGGCTCGCTCACCAGCTCGCGCGATCGAGCGTGACCTTCCATGCGTCACAATCCAGGTCTCTCCCCAACATGCGTTGGCTCCGCCCCGAGCCTCGCGCGGGGATCTTCTCGATCGGCACCTTGAGGTGGTGTGGCCCGCAGCTCAGCCCGACCTCTGCGAGAGAGACCGGAATAAACGCCCTGTTTTCGATCTCCGCCAGGGCTTCGATGCGGCCGTCTCCGTAGTGGGTCGTGGTGGCCCGCACGTCCAGCCAGGGCTGCACGTCGATGGTGCGATCCGGCGCTGGGCGGGCGGTGAAAAGGAGCTCGTGGGCCGCCGTGTCCAGGGTCACCATGAACTGCCCCGACACGTTGAGGCCGAGAAGCCCGTTGACCTTCTGATCCGCACACTCTTCACAGACGCCAACGGTCACCCCCTGGATGGGGAAGCCGCCCAACCAGAGCTCCGGGACGAGCACGAGCCGCGCCGACCGTTCGCCGTTGGCGGTACGCAACGTGACCTCGGGCGCGTCGGCCGGGATCTCCACGCCCACCCTGCGTAGCGCCGCCGAAGACAAGGTCGTCAGCGTCGCACCGGTGTCGAAAAGCATAGGAAGTTCCACCTCACCGACGTGGATCGGCACCGAGAGGGTGCGACCGTTGCCCTCGTACGGCAGCGCCACCTGATCGTCGGCCAGCGCCTCCCGGTTCACGCATGGTACGGTCGCCACCACCGTTTCCGCGGCGATCAGCGGGCTCCGACCTTGACTCTCGGGCACAAGCTCTGCGGCCTGGGTCGCCCAGCGTCGGGCGAGTTCGTTGTCGAAGGGACCTACGACCACCCGCACCCCGGTGTGGAGGCCCTCCGCGAGATCACCTGGGAAATAGCCAGGAAGCCCCAAGAGCACCGCCCCGGGCCACAACCACAGCGCCGCCACGAGCCCGACCGGGCCACGACCCAGCAGGGTCCAGAGGCCCGCCACGCCGAAACCCAGGAGCAAGCAGGCGCTAAGCGCGCACTGGAGGGGCGAGAGGTCGCGGATCGCGCCCAGACCGACCAGCGCCGCCAACGCGAGGCTGACCGGGAGCGTCGCCGCGACAGCAGGGATCAGCAGGAGCAACCGCATGGTTCGGCCCTAACCTTCACGGTGCGACTGTCCCGCTGGCGCCAACCGGCGGGTGCAGGGATTGACAGGCCGCGACGGTCGCCGCGCCCTCGTCACTACTGGAACTCGAGCGTGAGCTCCACCGTGGACTCCCCCTCGCTCTCCGGAAAACGCCACACCCGCGGCCGTGAAACCAGGCAGCTGTCCGCTGCCGGCATCGGCTTGTCGCTCGCGAACTGCACGTCCTGCACCCGCCCCTCCGGGCCCACCGTCCACGAGAGATCTACCTCGACCTTGCCGATCTGCGGGTCCTGAACCAGCTGCCGCTCAAAACAGTAGCGGAGCTGCGACTGAGAACGCCGGACCACCGCCGTCACCGCCGCCACGTCCAGCCCACCCGCCACCGACACGCCACGAATGGCGCTTTGGACCGAGACCGTCTCCGTCACCGGCGCCGACCAGGCCCCATCCGCACACTCACGCTCGACATCGGCCAACGCGGCACGAAGCTCGGCGCTATCGACCAGGCCCATCGACGTCGTGAGCTTTTTCCGTGGTTCACCGCATGCGTCTCCGCCGCTCGCGCCGGTGTACACCAGATCGGCGAGCGCCATAGCCGCCTCTGCCAGCCGCAGGTTGGCGTCCGGCTCCTCCACGAGCTTGCCGAGCACGAGCTCGACGGATTTGCTCTGCTCGCTGCCATCCACCGGATCTCGCCAGCGGATCAAGAACGTGAGCCGGTCGTTGGGCATCAGCGTGCCGTCACGAACAAGAAGATCCTGGAGAAAAACCTGCGATGTACCCGCCTGGTAGTGAATAGGCTGAATGTCGGCCTCGTGCGTGCTCACCTCTTCGCCGTAGAAGCGCTGAAGCGCCAGGCTATCCGGGAGATCCATGGAGAACCTGACATCTTCGGCCACGGTCTGCGTGAGGGACCGGAACCCCGCCCCGAACACCCGATCCACCACCCCTTCGCTTCCCAAGAAAACATACGGTCCCCGACCCTTTTCAGTCAGTTTGTCCAGGAACTCATCGTTGAATTCCCACCCTACGCCGATACCCGAGACCCGCACCCGGTTCTCATCGTAGGCGCGCCCCACCTCGGACACCAGGTCGGGGTTGACCTCGCCCGCGTTCATCAGCGCGTCGGTGACCAGGAGAATGCGGCGGTTCCGACCCGCGATGTCCTTTCGCTCTGCCAACAGGGAGTACGCTTTTTGGAGCCCCGCACCCACGTCGGTCGAGCCGCGGGGGGCGAGCTTCCCGATGGTGTCGGAGAGCACCGCAGGCGGATCGCGCCCCACCACAAAACCCGTGAGCGCCGGGCACGCCTCGTGATCGAACAACAGCAGATCAACCCGATCTCCTGGCACAAGCTGCCTTTCCAGCACACGAAGCCCGCGAATGAGGTAGCCCATTCGGCCCTCAGCGCTCATCGAGCCCGAACGATCGAGGACAAGCGTGAGATCGAGCGGAAGCCGCGCCGGCATCGCCGCCTGGACGGCGACCGCGAGCGCGAGACGGTCGCCGGTCTGCCTCGCCGTCGCGGTCACCGAAAAGAGCTCGCCCGCGGCAGGCGGCACCGTCTGGAACGGGAAGTAGTTGAGCAGCTCGTGAGGCCGAACCTGGCTGGTTTTCAGCGGCCGCCCCTGCTCGAGCGCCCACAGCACCCGCTGGGCGGACGCGAGGCTCATCGAGTCATCGTTGGAGATGTGGAGGGTCTCCCCCCACCCTTCCGCCCGAACACCAGCGACCGGAGCCGCGGCCTTCTCGCGCGCGGGAGCCGCCGCCCGCTTGACCGGGACCGAAGCGGTCGGGGCCGTGACCGGAGCGACGGCGCCGGGGCCACCCCCGCCCAGCCTGCCGCCCGTCGCACCGCCGGCTCCACCGCCCGAGGCTCCTCCGACCGAATGGATACCGATGCCCGGGCTCGCTCCGTAGCCGCCTCCACCGCCACCCGCCCCGGTCGTCCCCAACAGACCGATGATCAACCCGTCATCGCCGGCGGGCATGGAAAAACAGTCCGTGGTGACCATCGGCGCGAGCTCGGACACCGACACCGCTGGCGGCGGAGCCTCCGCCGCGGGCGGGGGGGGCGTCCCTGGTTGAGCATCCGAGGAGGAAGCCGGGGTTTCCGGTCCCGAACACGCAAGAAAGGCGAGCAGCGACCACATGGAGACCTCGACGTGCCGGCAGAACGGCCCGCCCGCCCACGGCTATCAGGCCGCGCGGTCAAGGGCAGGTCAAGCGTACACAGGTGTGCGCGGGGCCTACGTCAAGCCCCCCCGCCCTGTTCGTTAGCATCTGTCACAGCTCGCGTCGTCGGGCTGCCGGAGCGCGCCGAATGCTCTATTTGTGTCTCATGTCGAATCGACGTGTCATCGAAGGTCTCGCGAGCGCAATGGTCGGCGTGCTGATGCTGCTTGGACTGGGGCTGGAGATCCGTACGGTGCGTAGCGAGCTTATGGCCACGCGCGCGCTCGAGCAGACCGTCCTCCACGGCGTGGCTGCACCCGCTCCCGTCACCGTGGCACACGCCGAGCCGGGCGCCTGAGCCGCCTCGGTCCCGCACGCCGCCTCGGCTCCGTCCTCATCGCGTACATGGTCATCCTGGGGGTCTACCTCGCGGTTGGTCGTTCGACGTCGCCGATCCCCGGATCGACGCTCGAGACGCTGGTAGACCGAGCCGTGCCGCTCTCGCCCGCCTGGGTGTTTGTGTACGCCGCGGTCTACCTGCAGGTGCTCGCCCCAGTCTGTACGTTGACCCACCCCAGAGTGCTTGATCGTACGATCCTGGGCTTCCTCTCCATCTACCTGGTCGCGGTCCCGATCTGGTGGTTCTGGCCCTTCTCCGCGCCGATCCGCGAGCCCCTCGTACTCTCGGATGTGTCGAGCTATGTGCTCGGCATGGTGCGGGCGATCGATCCGGTCACCAACTGTTTCCCATCGATGCACGTGGCCTTCGCCACGCTGGCCGCGCTCGTGGTGGTTCGCCACGATCCTCCCATAGGGAAGATACTTTTCCTGACTACGGCCTTGATCAGCGCGTCCACGCTTCTGGTCGAGCAACACTGGCTCGCGGACTGCGTATTGGGCGCCGCGCTGGCTGTGATCGCGGATCGGATCTGGCTCTCCAGGTTGGAAAAGAGCTGCTTTGCTCCGCTACCGCGTGCCTGGCACTCGGTCTGGGTGGGGCTGTACCTCACGCTGGCGCTGGGGCTGATGTCCAGCTGGTGGCTCGGCTGGATGCCACTCGAGTGGATCCAAGCGCCGGTCGTGCGGCCTCCGGCAGGTTGAATGTGCCTGGTCTGGACCCTCCGTGACGGTGCGGGCGGGCTCCTCGTTGGAGCCAACCGCGACGAGTGGCGGGCGCGGCCGGCGGCGCCACTGATGGACTGGGGAAAAGGCCTTTGGGGAGGACGAGACCTGGCCGCCGGTGGAGCCTGGATGCTCACGCGAAAAGACGGTCACTTCGCGGTCGTCACCAACGTACGTGAGCCGGGGGTCACGCCCGGGCCGCGGTCCCGCGGTGAGCTGCCCGTGAGGGCGCTGCGAGGCGCGTCGCTCCCAGAGGCCTTCGCCGAAATCCACAGGGAGGCCGCAGAGTACAGCGGCTTTCACCTCCTCGCCGGCTCCGCCAACGGCTTGTGGCACTACTCCAATCGGCTCGGCTCGCCCGCCGAGGTGCCGTCAGGCACGTTCGGCCTGTCGAACGGAACGGGCGGACGCCCCTGGCCCAAGGTGGCCGACGGGCTCGGTGCGTTGGCCGGGCTCGTCAGCATGACCGACGAAGAGGCCCTGACAGAAGCGATCTTCTCGAGACTGGCCGATCGGCGCCGGCCGCCCGATCACCTGCTGCCCGAGACCGGGGTGGGCGTGGAGATGGAGCGGGAGCTGTCGTCGGCGTTCATCGATATGCCCGCCTATGGCACACGATGTAGTACGGTTTTTCTCGTGCGACACGGTTGGGCGCTGCTCGCGGAGCGGGTGTGGGACCCGCCGGTGGTCACCCGGACGCGACGTTGGCGCGTCACCCCTGAGGCGTGATCCCATACGGTCCACCGAGGGCCGCCGGTAGCTGCCCGGCCCCGCGCCGCGACCCGCCGGCGTCGGGTTACGCTTCGGGCTTTCGCCCCGGCGCACGAGGTGCCGGGAGCTCTGTGGAGGCAGCGTCGATGTCCAGCAGCGAAGAGCGCGGCCCGGGCCCCAGCCTGGACGTCCCCGAGGACGCTCCCGCCCCCAACCGTCCGCCGCCGGGCCAAACCCGCGCCCAACTGCCGCTCTCGACCGATCTGGGGCGGCGGGTGCCCGACTGGGCGCCTATCGCTGCGGTGCTGCTCCTGGTGGTCCTTGGCGTCGCCGGCCTCATGATGCGGCTCTGAGCCGATGATCGAGGTTTTTCCAGTACGAACGCCAACCATTCCGCCGGCAACCCACACCAATTGTCACCTGATCGGCGGCGTCGTCATTGACCCCGCCTCGCCGGACGCCGACGAGCAGGAGCGACTCTTTCGGTGGCTCGACGGGCGTTGCACGCGAATTCTGTTGACCCACCACCACGCCGACCACATCGGCGGCGTCGCCGACCTCGCCGCGCGAACCGGCGCCCCGGTGCTCGCCCATCGGGATGCCCGTCTACCTTTCCCGGTGCAACAACGTCTCGACGACGACGACGTGATCGAGGCCGAAGGCGCCCGACTCCGATGCCTCCACACCCCGGGGCACGCGGACGGCCACCTCTGTTTTGAGTTGGAGGGCCGCGGCGAGGTGATCGTCGGCGATATGCTCGCGGGTATCGGCACGATCGTCCTCGCGGGGAGCGAGGGCGACCTCGGGACCTACCTCCAGAGCTTGGAGCGCCTCGAGGCGCTCGGAGGGGTGTTCTACCCCGCCCACGGCCCGGCGCTGGCCGATGGGGCCGCGATAGCCGCGGCCTACCGGGTCCACCGACTTCGCCGAAACGAACAGCTCCGGGAGGCCCTGGCTGAACGCGCCGCCTCGACCTTGTTCGACCTCGTCGAGACGGTCTACGCCGGCATCCCCGGGGTCGATCCCATGATGGCGGCGGCACAACTGTATACGCACCTTCGGTGGATGTCTGAGCGAGGCGAGGTGCTCGAAGGAGAACAGGGATGGCAGATCGTATGAACCCCAAAGACACCCCAGACCCCGGGCTCGGCGAGGCCGCCACCGACTCGGAGCTGGGAAAGACGATGGCTGGGTTGCTGAACACCGCCGGCGGAGTTGCCGCGCGCCTGTTCGGTCCGAAGATCCTGGGAAAAGACACGCTGCCCAGCACGCCAGCCCTGTCGCGCGACGCCGACGAGGCCCTCGGTCACGCGAGCGAGCGGCTTGGGCGGGTGTTGGGTGCGCTGGGCCGGGGGCTCGCGGCCCACCCCATGGATCCCATGCAGGCGTTGTCCGAGGCCAGCGCGGGACGAGATGCGCCGGTGCCGACGCCTGAGGGGTGGTCGCCGCTGACCGGCGGCCTCGGCCAGCTGGGCGAGGGCCTGTATCGGGTGACCGAAGGGGTATTGGATCAGGTGGCGCCGCGCCGCCCACGCAGCGAGGGAGCCGAAGAAGGCAGCTCTGAGGCGGAGATGAACCAGGAGGGCCCTGAGGAGCACGCCCGAGCCGGAGAGGATGGCGACGCCAGCGCCGCGCCAACTGCCGCTGCGCCAACGGCCGCCGACCCCCAACGCCGGGATCCCTTCGGGCGAGATCCCCTGTAGATGCGGCTCTCTCGCGAAGTACTGCTCCTGTTCGGCGCTGCGCTCAGCTTCGCGCTGATGGCGCCGTTCACCCGTGCTTCGGGCGAACCAGCGTTGACCGTCTCCGCGTGGCGCGCCGTATTTGTTGCCTTCTCCTTCGGGATCTGGGCGGTGAGCACGGGCGGGGTCCAGAGCCTGCTCCTCCCGCGGGCTGAGCTGCTCCGCGCCGCGGTCTACGGCGGCGCCGTGGCGCTCGCTTCGTCCACGTACGTGGGCGGTTTCACCTTCACGACGGTGGCCAATACCGTATTTTTCCACGCGCTTGCTCCCCTGTTTGTCATTCCGCTCGCGCGCTGGCGCTTCGGCGAACGGCCCACAGACGCGGCGCTGGTCGGCATCGGCATCGCGGTGGCCGGGGTGGGCCTGCTCTCGGGCGTCTCGATCTTCCACCTGTTCCGCTTCACGGATACGCGCTTTCTGCTGGGTGATTTCCTCGCCTTCCTCTCTGCGGTGGCCTACGCCGCGGTGCTGGTGGCGACCCGGGAGGCGCGGAACAACCAGGTCCCGATCGTACCGATGCTCGCCGTGGCGTGGGGGGTCGCGGCGCTGGTTCTCGTAGGCGTCGCCGGGGTGGGCGGGAGCCTGAGCCTGTCACTGCCGGCGGTGCCGTGGGTGCTGGCACTGGCGCTGGTGAGCACCACCTTACCGTTCTACCTGTTGAACCTCGGCATGGCCGGGGTCAGCGCGGGGCTCGGCTCGCTCATCGGAATGTCAGAGGTGGTGTTTGCCACCGTGATCGGGGTGGTGCTCTACGGCGAGTGGCCCGCGCCGATCGGGCTCCTGGGCGGCGCTCTGCTCGTGATCGGCATCGTCCACCCGCTCCTCGAGCGCACGGAAGACTCCGAAGGCCCGCCGCCGGTGTCCGACACCTTCCGCCTCCTTCGGCTGGGGCTGCGGCTGGTATTGCTCAACGGCGGCGCCGTGATCGGGCTCCTGGGCAGCTCAGCGTCCGGTCAGGTGCTCGCGTGGGCCGCGCTCGCTTCGACGCCGGGCTTGGGCCTGGGGGCCGCGCAGGCCGCGGCGGGTCCGAGGTACGCCGGGATCCTGTCGATAACAAGTGGTCTATTTGCCATCGGCTGTCTGGCGGGGCTCCTCAGCACGCCGCTTGAGGGCATCCACCCGGGCGCAGCGCTGCTCGCCGGCGCTGTCTATATCGCGGATCGTTGGCTCGGACGCCGGGAACAGGCGGAGGACGCCGACACCTGGACCCGGACAGCGCTCCTGGCCCTCGCTGCGGCTGGACTGCTCTCCTACGCGGACCACCCGGGTTTTGTGGTGTTCGACGCTGCCGCCCGTGTACTGATCGGCGGTGTCGCGCTGCGAACGCTGCTGCGCGCGATCGGCACCGGGAGCACCCCGTTTGACCGGCTGCCGATCGGCCCGCGGGTCCTCGTAGCGCTTGTGCTCACCGTGGTGCTCGGCGGCGGACTCCGGACCATCCCCGCCGGCCACGTGGCGCTCGTACAACGTTTCGGCGAACCGCTCGCCGAACCCGCAGCTCCGGGCCTGCTGATCCGCCTGCCACCGCCGATCGAGGCCTCGACCCTGGTCAATGTCGCCGCGGTCCGTACGCTGCAGCTCGCGGCGCCCGACACCGCCTTCCTGTGTGGCGACCAGACCATGGTCACCTTGACCGCGCAGCTCCTGTGGCGTGTCACGGACCCCGAAAAATACGCCTTTGGACAAATGGATCCCGAGGCCACCCTCGCCGCCGTCGGCCGGAGCGCGCTCGCCGAGGCGCTCGCACGCGCTCCAGGTGAGCGGGTGCTGACCGACGGACGCGCCGAAATCGAAGGCGCGGTGATGCTCCGAGTGGGGCCCCAAGCGGCCGCGGTCGGCGCCGAAGCGGTGGCTGTGGCGCTCACGCAGGTGGCGCCTCCAACCCAGGTTCTGGCCTCCTACCTGGAGGTGGTGTCCGCTGAAGAGCACAAACGTCGACGGGTCAACGAGGCGGAGGCTTACGCCGCCCAGGTGCTGCCCCGCGCGCGCGGCGACGCGGCCGCGATTCGCGAGGCAGCCTACGGGCGCACGAGCACCGTAAAGGCGGAGGCGGAGGCGGACCAGGCGTGGCTCAGCGCGGCGGCCCGAAACCCGGCGGTGTTGGATGTGTATTGGCGCGAGACGATCGCGGGCGCGCTCGCGGGGCGGCGACTCGTGCTGGCGCCCGACGAGGTGACGGTGTGGAGCGGTGGCAGCCCGGTCGTGCCGGCCAAGGAGAAGTGATGGCGGATTCAAGGCTTTGGTTAGGGGTTATCGCCGGAGGAGCGGCGCTCATGTCGAGCACGCTCTACACCCTGGACGCACGAGAGATCGCGGTGCTGACGACCTTCGGCGCCCCCGTGAGCGCCGTGCTGGAGCCCGGCCTGCACCTCAAGGCGCCGTGGCCCGTGCAGGCGGTGGTCCGGTTTGACGCGCGTCGTCGGGTGTTGACCGTCCCGGCCACCGAGACGCTGACCCGCGACAAAAAGAACCTGGTTCTGGAGGTTTTCGCCGTATGGCGCGTGTCGGATCCGCAGAGGTTCCTGGAGGCCCTCGGCGGCATCGACGTCGCCGAGGGCCAGCTCACCGACCTGGTGCAGAGCCGGGTGAGCGCGGCGATCGGCAAGTTGGAGTTCCAGGATCTGCTCGCGGTGGGTGATCCTGCCGCCCCCGCGGAGCTCCTGCCGGCGGAGGTGCTCACCGACGTAGCCGCGATCGCCCAGAGTCGACTGGGCATCGCGGTCGAAGATCTGCGCCTCCGGCACCTCGGGCTCCCGCTCCAGAATGAGCAGTCCATCTACGAAAGAATGCGCGCTGAACGTACCCGTATCGCCAACGCCTACCGCTCCGAGGGCGAGGAGCAGGCTACGGCGATCCGCGCGCAGGCCGACCGTCAGGCCGCCGAGCTGCTCGCCGCCGCCGAACGGGACGCGGGACTGGTGATGGCCGGGGCCGAACGAGCAGTGGCCGCCACCTACGCCGAGGCTTACCGCCAGGATCCAGCGCTCTTTCAGCTCTGGACCGCGATGGAGGCCTACTCCGCGGCGCTCGGTGAGGACGACACGCTCGTGCTCTCCACCAACAGCCCCTTTTTCGAGGCGATGTCGCCGCCGGCAGCGCGATGAGGTGGGTCCTCACGCTGGGGCTGGTCGGACTGCTGGCGTCCACGGTGATGCTGGTAGACTCGGGAGAAGTTGCGGTCATCCAACGTTTTGGCGCGGTTGTCGGCACACGGGAGCCTGGGCTCGGATTCCGATGGCCATGGCCGGTGGAGGCGGACCTCCGGGTGGGTGTCACTGAGGTACGCCGGGTGGAGCTGGCCCGTCGGCGGCTCCTGACGGGCGACACCAACCTCGTGGAGGTTGAGCTCGTCGCCCAGTATCGGGTGACCGATCCGGTACGTTGGTCCATGCAGATCGACGAGCCGGAGGCGCTCGTGATCGCCGAGATCGCCGCGGCGACCGTCGCCGCGGTCGCGCGGGTCGGGGTGGATGAGCTCCTGACCTCCGGGCGAGCAACCTTACAAACCGAGGTGCTGCGCCGCGCTCAGGAGGCGCTGGTCACCATCGGCGTACGCCTGGAGGCGATCGACCTGCGCGAGCTGGCGCCGCCTGACGCGGTGGTCAACGCCTTCAACGACGTCTCCTCCGCGCGGGGCGACCAGGAGACCACCGTCCTGGCCGCCGAAGCGTACGCCTCACAGGCCCTGCCCGACGTACGCGGCCGCGCCACGACCCAGGTGGAGCAGGCCCGAGCGGCAGCCAGCCGCCAGACAGGACGGGCCGAAGCTGCCGCGGCGACGCTGGCCGCGTTGGCGAGCGCCGAGGGTTCGGGGGGGGTGCGCCGTGAGCTCTGGCGCCGGATGGCGGTCGGGGTCGCTGGACGCGCGGAGGTCAAGGCGCTACCTCCGGGGTCCAACCTCGTGATCCCGGACGGTGCACCGTGAGCTCACCCCCTGTGGCCAACCCCCTGATGATCGTCTGGGCCGGCATGTTCGGCACGCCTGGCCTGCTGGGCTTCGTGTTGTTCGCCGCGACGGCGGGAGCCGAGCCCGTGGCGGCCGACCCGACCTTGAAGACCTTGTTCCCCGCGGCCGCGGCATTTGTCGGTGCCCTCTCCTTGGTGCTTCCTGGCCGGATCCCCGTGCCCCAAGCCGGCAACGCCGCCCAGATGCGGATGATCGTCGGGCTCGCGCTGAGCGAAGCGGTGGCGCTCCTCGGATTCGTAGCGAGCTTCAGCACGGCCAACGCCTCCGCCTACCCACCCTACCTGTTCGCGTCGTGGGCGTTGATGATCCTCCACTTCCCCAGGCGCACGCGCCCCTGAAAGGGCGGCCAACGCCGTGATAAGCCTGAACCCACCCGCGAGGAACGATGCGGATCGACCGGATTGAGCTTTGGCACGTCGCCCTGCCCCTGCCCGCGCCTTTCCATCCCGCGTGGATCCCGGGAATGGCGCAGGAAGACTGCCGTCTTGACCTCATCCGGCTCTTCGCCGACGGAGTCCAGGGGGTCGCGGCGGCGCCGGCGATGGCGGAGGAGCGGGCGGGCATCGGCGATCTGTTGGGGCCTTACTTCCTGGGCGAGCGCGCCGACGATCTGGCCTCGGTCCGGCAGAGGATTCGGGAGATGGGCTACCTCGGCTTCCGGGTGGGCTTCATCGAGGCGGCGTGCTGGGATCTCTTGGGTAAAGCACGTAAACAGCCGGTCTGGAAGCTCCTCGCGGACGCCGCGGGCCGCGTGGTCCCGGACGCGCCGGTGCGGTTCTACGCCAGCACGGGTACGGTCCACGGCGAGAGGGTCGGCGAGGTGGTGGAAGCGCGCCTCGCTGAGGGTTTCGACGCGGTGAAGCTGCGGGTTCACGATTTCGATCCGGGGGTGGACGCGGCGATCCTCCGGCGCGCCCGGGCGGCGGCCCCCGACACAAGCTTGATGGTGGACGCCAACCAGGGCTGGCGCGTCGCGGTGATCGCCGACGCGCCTCGGTGGAACGC
>CANKTH010000119.1 GCA_947486185.1 Deltaproteobacteria bacterium | reverse complement strand
GGGGGTCCCCAGGATCAGGAGCGTGATGGCGTAGGTCCCCGTAGCGAGGACGGCGGTGGACACCAGGCCGAGCGCCGCGAGGTACTTGCCGAGCACGAGCTCGCCCTCAGTGACGGGGAGGGTGAGGAGGAGCTCGATCGAGCCGACCCGCCGCTCTTCAGCGAAGAGCCGCATCGTCACGGCGGGCGTGAGCAGCACCAGAAAGATGCCCGCCCAGAAAAACAGGCTTCGTAAGCTCGCGGCGCCGGCATCGAACATATCGTCGAACCACAATGCGAAGGCGCCGACGAGGATGACATAGATGGTCACCGCAAAATAAGCCAGCGGGGCATCAAAGTAGGCGCCCAGCTCCCGGCGGGCGATTGCGAAGACGTGATTCACGGGGCCGGGATGTAGTCTGCTTTGTCCCGACGTCAAGCCCCGGTCATGGAGCCTCGGGCACCCCGATCACGAACTCCACCCGCCGGATGCGGGCGCGGTTGCCCTCGGAGTCGTTCTGGACCACGGGCCGCGAAGCGCCATAACCTTCAGCCGCGAGGCGTTCGGGGTCGATTCCGTGCTCCGTCAGCCAGGCCTCGACCACCGCGGCCCGCCTCCGCGAAAGATCAAGGTTGTACATCTCGGATCCCACATCATCGGTGTGACCGATGATGGTGAGCTGCCGGACCTCGGGATGCGCGGTGAGCTGAGCCGCCACCTCAGCCAGGAGATCAAAGGCCTCGGGAGATAGCCCAGCTTCTCCCGTATGAAACCGTATCTGGCTGCTCACCGTCAGCGCCGAGCTCTCTACCAGCACCCGCGGGCGCTTGAGCGTCACCGTCGCCATCTGCACGGCTTCACCAGGTAGAAGCCGAACATCAACGCGGTTCGGCGCAAATCCCTCGGCCTCGACCAGCACCTGCCAGTAGCCGGGGAGCAGCGTGAGCGGCTCCGCCCCCGGCGCCAGCTCCCGCAGCTCCCCAGGGGGCGCACCTGCGCGCGCCGCCTGAATTCGGATCTGCGCGGGCTGTGTTCGCCCCGCCTCATCCTGCACCACGAGCTTCAGGCTACGCGGCCGCCAGACCAGCTCCACCAGGCGTTCTTGTTCACCAGCCGCGAGGTTCAAATCCTCGATCTCGAATGTCTCGAACCCGGGGGCTTCGACCTGGACCCGGGGCCGCTCGCCCGCCACACCGTCCACCAGGAGGAGTCCGTCGCAGCGCTCCGGCGCGCGCTCTCCCACCCGCACCACCGCGCCGAGGACAGCTTGACCCTCAGGATCTTCGATACGGAGCACGAGACGGGCATCGACCGCCACCGGCTTGAGCTCCAGGTCCAGACGTGTGGGCTCCGGCGACGTCGAGAGTTGAAAGTCGTGCTTACGGGCGCCCAACTCGGCCGCCGAGACCACGACGCGCCACGCGCCCGGCTCCAACATGAACCGGTGCTCTCCGTCGGCGCCGAGGCGCACCGGGGCGAGCCGCTCGCGTCCACTGAACATCGCGGCGGCGTCCACGGGGCCCTCCGGACCGCGGACAGCAAGGTCGAGCAGCCCCGGGCGCCACGCCAGGGACGCCTCCAAGGCGCTCCCGGGTCCATCCACGGTGATCACCCGCTCAAACGGCAGGTGGAGCGCCGACTCGACGCCCACCCGACGTTCGCCCTCGGACAGCCCGGCGAGCTCCAGGGCGCCGGAGTTCGCCGTGCTCCCTACCTCGACGCCGTCGATCCGGACCAACGCGCCGTCCACCGGCCGACCGTCGGGATCGGTCACCCGAAGGTTCAATGAGGCTTCACCCTGCGTCCGGTACAGGACCGTATCGACCACCAGGAGCCGGAGCTCCTCAGGCGCGACGGTCAGCGTACGGCGTTGAATGCCATGAAGCGACGAGGAGATCGTCGCTCGCCACGTCCCCGGCGCCAGCTCGAAACGGCGGACACCGCTCGGCCCCAGACCCTCGGGAGGCCGCTCCGTGAGCGTGGTGCTGCCGGAGCGCTCGGAGCTGAAGCGCACGACCGCGTCAGGCACCGGACCGTCCGGGCCGCGCACCAGCACCTCCACGGCGCCCGGCCGCCAGGACATCGGCACGGTCACGTCGCGTAGACCGGGCCCCAGCGTCAGCACGACCGGCGCGCCCACCACCATCAGCGGCGCACGCACCTCGAGCTCGCGCGCGCCCTCCGCCAGGCCCTCGAGATTCAGGACTCCGAGGTTTCCGGTGGTTCCAACAACCTTTCCATCCAGAGAGACCCGCGCACCGTCTACGGGCGTACCATCAGGATCGAGCACCCGGAGTCGCAGGTGCGCTTCACCCGCCTCCGCCGGCTGCAGGGTCACGTCGATCTCCACATCACGGCCATGTTCGCCAGGAAGCTCAAAGCGACGCTGCTGGACTCCCGCGAGCGGCGCAGAGAGCGTGACCGCCCATCGCCCATCTGGGAGCTGAAGGATCCGTTCTCCCGTGGCGCCGACCGGCTCGGGCGGCCGGTTTTCGGGGCCCGAGAGGCGGAGCTGGGCACCCTCGAGCACCCGGTCCGGGCCATGCACCCGGAAGGGTAGCGACCCTCCCCGAGCCGTATCAGCCGCTCCTGACGCTCCAGGCCCCGCGCGGTGACGACGACGGTCCAGTCGCCGACGGCGAGCGGCACCACCACTTCACCCGACCGGTCCGTCGTGAATTGCCGTGCCGGGCTTGGGCCGCTCACCGCGACCTCCGCCTTCACGCCCTGCCCGTCGCCGTCCCGGGCGCTGACGCGTAGATCGTAGGGTCCCGGAAGCGCCGATACTACCGGAGCGGCCTCCACCACCGGCGGCGGCGGCGACCATCCCAGCCGGAGCAGCCCACGCCAGGTGGAGCCCGGGCGGCCACCGAGGGGGGCCATCGCGCCAACCTCCGCCGCAAAGCTACCCCATCGGCCCGACACCGCTCCGAGTAGGCCCGCGGTACTGCCGTCGGAGGGGGCTCCCGGCTCGAGGAGGAGCTCTCCGCGCACGCCAAGCCAGGGGAGGGCCAACACGGTCACGCCGAGGTCACCGCGCGTCGTCAGCGGCCGGTCGAGATCCGAGACCACGTCCCCTCCCCCAATATCCGCGTCCATCCACTCGAATCCAAGCCCCGCGTCGAGGCGGAACCGATCCCCGACCCACGCAGCGCTGCTTCCGAGGCTGAAGGCCGTGTTGGGGTTTCCGCCCAGGGTTTCTGCCTCACCGAAAGGTAGGATCAAGCCCGGGGAAAGCACGACGGCGATCGGCTGCAGCCCGAGGCGGATCGGCACGACGAACCGCGTGTCACCGGATGAGCTCCCGGCGCTCTGCCCGTCCCAGGTCGCGGCAGCCCTGAACGGCGCTGCGACGTTGAACCCGACGCGGGTCCACGGTGCCCACGCCCCTCCCACATAAGGCCGCCACACCGAGCCAAGGAGCGCCGCCGCCTCGACCGACCCCGCGTCGGTGACCTCCGAGACCACCGGCTGATAGGCGTACATGAGGCCGCTCGAAACAGACCAGGTGCCCGGGAGCACGCTGTCGGCAGGCACGATGAACAGGGGTTGGCCGTCGGAATCCCAGGCGCCGCTCGTCGGCGCTCCGCCGAGGTCCACCGCCGATGCCCGCGACACTGCCGCCAGAAACACACACAACGCCAGGTTCAACATACCCTTACCCGGCGGCGAACCCACCATCCGGCAAACAGGAGGGCCCAGGGCGCGGTCGCCCCATTCACGCCCACCCGACAGCCGCACCCGCCCCCAAACAGCTGAATGCTGGCCGCCTTCCCGTCACAGTCCTGATCGATCCCGTCTTCGGGGTCGTCGACTGCGCCGGGATAGACGCTGGCGTCCCCATCATCACAATCGTCGACGCCGGCCACGCCGTCCCCGTCCGCATCGAGAACGCCACTTTCACCAATCGAAGCGCGAGAATCGTCGGCTGCGAGTGAGTCGGTGGGCCCACTGTCGTCGGACGGATTCTCCGGATCGCCGGTGTCCACGCCATCATCCACTTGACCATCACAGTCGTTGTCGAGGCCGTCCGGGATCTCCGCGCTCGGGGCGCCGACCCCGGCGTCCTCATCATCACAGTCGAAGTCGACGGTCAGGCCATCGCTGTCCGCGTCCGGCGGCGCCATCCACGGCGCGGACTCAGGACCTCCGGTAGCACCGATGTCCGATGTGCTCTCGACGCGTGTGCCCACCTCCGGGTCCAGGATCGCAGGATCGCCCGCGTCAATCGCCAGTGATCCCAGCGCGAGGTAGGGAATGCCGGGCGTGTCCGGGTCACACGACACGTAGCCGTCCCAGATCCCGGCGTCGCTGGCCAGGATATCGCCCGTGCCTACGTAGGCCGCGTCGTCGACGTTGACGTCGCTCGAGCTGACCAGGTTGTTGTTGCCCGCGGAGATCGCCGTCCCCCCGAGGGACAAGAACGGCGCGCCGCTGTCGAGGAGGATGTTGTTGACCAGGCTGACGGAGTCGGACCCGCCGGTCACCGCGACCAGACCCTCAAGTCGGTTGCTCATGAAGGTGTTGTTGATGAGCCGGAGCGTGCCGCCTTCGGTGGTCAGAAGCGCCCCGGCGTGGTTGTTCACCACCACGTTGTTGTTGATGTCCACCGAAGTCAGCGCTTCCGCCGTCGCGATCTTGAGCATGCTCCCGGCGGCCCCGAGCTCGTTGGCGCAGAGCCGATTGCGGGTGAGGCTCACCCCTTCGCTGTCGGTGATCTCGACGACCGCGTCGGAGACGCCGGAACCATAACCACGCACCAGCAGATCCTCGACGGTGACGAATCCACCCTGCACGTCGATGAGCCCGCTGCTCCCGCCGCCGTCCGCCACACCACCCGCCAGCGCAGTGACGATCGAGTTGTTGACACTCAGATCCACCTGCGTGGTGGTCACTCCGTGGGTCAACAGCATGTCCAAGAGGTAGAAAGCCGACGTATCGTATACCCCGATGCCCGCGAGCGCGGTCTGGCTACGGTCCAAGCTCGGACCGTCGAGGGACACGCTGCCCCCATTGAACAGGGCGAGCTCGAACTGGGAATCTACCGCGTCCGTGGACGTGATCTCCCCGCCGGTCCAGATGACGGTGCTGTCTTCGGTGTACAGCACCCCGGCGAAACAGCCCGTGCACGAGGTGTTGAGCACCGAGACGTCAGAGGCCCGCAAGTTGCCACCGAAGACCGCGAGCACGCCCGAGAGAGTGGAGGCGCCGTCCCACACATCGTGGTCGTCGAAGCTGACCGAGTCGAGGATGACGCTCGAGTCGGACGCCTTGATCGCTCCGACCAGGCTGCCCTGGTTGTTGGTGAACTCGGTGCCGGTGATGCGAAGATCCGCGAGGCTCGAGGCGTACACGGCTCCCGCGATTCCCCCTGTACATCCCAGGATCGCGCCATCTTCGATGTGCACGCTCGTGGAACCCGAAGCGCCGTCGAAGGTCAGCGGCGCCTCCACGGACGCGGAGTTCGAGATCCGTGGGTTGGTCAGCGTGATCGTGCCTGAACCAGACGCCTGGATCGCCGAGGTGGTGGCGTCGGTCACCGAGAGCGCGTCGAGGTTGAGGGTGGCGTCCATCGCGTAGATGCCGTGCCAGCCCGTGCCAGGGGTGAGCGACAGATCCGTAGCGGTCAGGCTGGCATCCTCCACGATGAGGGTGCCGCCGAAGGCGATGGAGCCGTTCGAGACAAACGCCCCACCGTCGATGCCGACGGCAAACAGCGTGATGCTGGCCCCCGGGCCCACATAAAGCGGCGGGAGCACCGGTGTCCCAGTCGCCGCTGCGCTCGGTTGGATGGTCAAGCTGCGGCCCGACAAGTCCACCATCTCGGCGTCGGCGACGAAACCATCGTGAATCTCGAGCAGCTCGCCGTCTGGCGCCCTGTCCACCGCGGCCTGCAGGTCGTCGTAGACCTGCACCGCCGCCAGAGACTCAGCGATCCAGGCGAACATCAGCATGTGCGCCTCTCACATCGTCGCGGGATCGTGGGTCAGCTCCTTGACCTTCAGCTCAGCGTGCGCCTTGATCGACGCCGACAGGTTCTCCCGCGCCCACGCCTGATAGGCCTCCATGTTGGTGAAGGGCGCGGTCGGTGTGACGATGTCGATCTTCGACGTGCCCTTACAGTTGCTCCCCAGCTCCGCGTCGAAGCTGTCGATTACCCCCGCGGCGCGCTCGCCCACCTGGTCGGGCCAGGTCGTGCCGCGGGTGCTGATCGCAGCGTGGTGCACCTCGACCCGCACGTCGCCCTTCTTGCAGGTGGCGACCTCCTTGAGGTAGACCCCGTAGAGTAGGCCACCATCCGGCTGAATGCTGCCCTTGTAGCGCACGAGCACGAGGCCGTCCGCCTCCTCTTCGGCGCCCAGCGCGTACAAGGTCTTCCGGGCCTGGTCGACCGCGCCGTCGCCCAGCCCAGGAGCCGCGGCGACGATCGCGTCGACCGCCCCTGAGACGGCGTTGGGATCGGTAGCTGCGACATCGGCGAACACGCTCACGACGTAGGTCTGAAGGTCCACGTCACGGAGAGTGCCGAGGAGGCTGATGAGGGTCGGCATCGCGTCCCTACCCAGGTTGCGGCAGTAGGTCTCGAGCACACCCACGAACTGGGTCCGGTCGTAGTTGCCGCTGGTGATACGAGCACGCAGCAGCTCCTGTGCCGCCTTGTCCTTGCAGCCTTCGAGGCCCCCATACCAGCGATCCTTCCAGAAAGCGTCGGGAAGATCGGTCGCGCTCGCGACAAAAAACCCAGCGACGCCCGCCTGGTCACACTGCCGCCCGAGCGCCTTCACCGAAGCTGAACGATCCGAAGATTCCAGCCCTGCAAGCCAGCTTTGTGCAGGTTTCAGTTGCCCGGCGCCGATCGCCACGACCAGCGCGGCCGTCGCGGGCTCCCCCGGCAGCATCCGGCTCAGCGCCGCCGCCGCTGAGGACGCGGTGCCTGGATCGCACGCGACGAGGGCAGCGTAAGCATTTCCCACCTGCAAGGGGCTTGCTTCCGCGAGCGCGGTGGTCAGGGCCTTGACGTCGCACGTTGAGGCCGACACGAAAGCGGGGAGCAGAAGCAGCATGAGGAATCTCCGAAGGGGTACATTGGCGCCATGTCCGAACCCGCGCCCCTGCCCGATCTACCCCGGCTCGTCCGCCTTCTCAAGCTCACCTTGGGCATCAACGTCACGATGATCGTCCTCAATGGCGGCGTGCTCTACGCGCTCCTCGTGTTTGTGGTCGGCGAATCGGCGGACGTCGCCGGCGTCGACCCTTTCGATCAAGCCGTACCGGAAGACCCCGACGAGAAGGAGAAGGCTGATCCGCGCGAGGAGATGCGTGAGTTCTTCGACCGGACCACCGATCTGCTGGATCGGGCGGCACGTAAACACGGGGCCAATCCTGGCGATGTGCTGCCAACACAAGATCAGATCAACGCCGCGATCGAGACGCGCACGATCCACTCGGACGACAGTCAGGTGGTCATGCAAAAGCTACGCGAAGGCTTCGACTATTACAACATCGAGTGGCCCGCGGTCATCCCAGAGCGTTGACGTCCGACGCCCGATCCTCAAGCGGCGACAGCGAACTCCGTCCCGGGCCTGCCAAGGAAAAATCCCTGCACAAGGCCACATCCGAGCGAGAGCACAGCGTCCAGCTCCGCGCGGGTCTCTACCCCCTCGGCCACCACCGGCGCGCCGAGGTGCTGAAACACCGACGCGAGCGCCGCGACGAGCTTCTGCCGGCCCACCGAAGCGTCGATGCCCCGGACCAGCGACATGTCCAGCTTCACGAACTCGGGGTGCAACCACCACATACTGGCGAGCCCCGTCGTCCCGGCGCCCAGATCGTCGATCGCGAACCGGAAGCCCCGCTCCCGCAATCGCGCGAGGCGGGTACGCAGCCCCGGGCTCTCGGTGAGGGCCGCGCGCTCGGTGATCTCGAAGACCACCTGATGCGCGAGCGGCAGCAAGGGCTCATCGTCCGCGAGCAGGGCGTCGTCGTCGAGGTCCTGCGGGTGGAGATTGACAAACAGCATCGCCGAGAGGCCGGGAGGGAAACCCGCCGCGGCGCACGCGCGCGCGACCCGGCCGAGCTGCGGCAGGGCCCGGAGCCGCTCCGCTGACGCCAGAAGGGGATCAGGGCCGGGAAACCGAGGATCGTGGCTCCGCAACAGCGCCTCATACGCGACGACCTGGCCCCCGGGACCGAGGATGGGCTGGTAGGCCATCCACGCGGCAGACAGACCTTCCGAGAGCGCCAGCAGGAGCGCCGCCTCGTGCGCGGAGCGGCTCTCCGCCGCCTCCAGCATCGCCACCGCCTCCCGGATCCTCGCGGCCTCGCGCCGACGGACCCCAACGCGCTCAGCGGCCGCCAGCACCGCCCCGGGCGTGATCGGCTTGGTGATCAGGGTGACCGCGCGGCTGTCGATCGCCCGCTGGGCCATCGAGAGGGTTCCTTCTCCCGTCACAACCACAAATTGCGCATGGTAGTGCCGGGCCTCGTCCAGGAGCGCCAGGCCGTCCTGGCCGTTGAGTTGTACGTCCAACCAGACTTCTTCGACGCCTCCGGCAGCCAGCGCCGCTCGGCCTTCGTCGAGGGAGTGTGCCATGATCACGTCGTTGCCGGCACGCCGGAGGATCACGGCAAGCAGCTCGCAGAAATCGTGGTCATCGTCAATGATCAGGACCATGGGCACCCTGAGCAACAGGGTAACAGATCCAGCCCGGCGACCACCCGTCAGGGCGAGGACTCAGCCGTTAGGCAGTCATACTGGCCGAGAGGAAACAATCCGAGCAGGTGGGCCTCCCGCGCTGCGCCCCTGGCTCGGTGCGGCGGCGGCGTGGTGACGGCGAGGAGCCTTGAACGCTGCGATCGCGGGAGATCCAGGGCTGAGCGAGCCCAGGACGCCGTCTTGCGCGCGTCCTCCTTCGAGTGGGCGGTGCAGCCTGCGTCCTCAACCGCCGGCGCGGTACGAACGGAGGCGCTCACTGAGACGCCGCCGTAAGAGGCCGAGCTCCGCGACCTCGCGCGGGCGGGGAGCCTCCACCCGCAGCTCATCGCACACCGAGGCGGGGCGCGCGGTCACCACCACTACCCGATCCGCGAGCTTCAACGCTTCATCTACCGCGTGGGTCACCATCACGACCGTGGGCCGGGTCTTCAGCCACGCGGCCTCCAGCCCCTCTTGGAGCTGCTCGCGCGCGAGCGCATCAAGCGCGGCAAAAGGTTCGTCCAACAGCAGGATCTCGGGCTCGATCACGAGCGCGCGGGCGAGCGCCACCCTCTGCCGCATGCCCCCCGATAGTTCGTGGGGCTTTCGGCGTTCCGCGCCCTCCAACCCGAGCGCGGAGACCCATGCGGACACGTCCACCGGGCGTCCCAGTGCCCGGAGACCGAAGCGGATGTTCTCCTCGACGTTGAGCCAGGGGAACAGCGCGGGATCTTGGGATACCAACACCCGGCGTGGCGAGATGCCGACGACCGGCTCGCCGTCCACCCGGACCGTGCCCGACTGCACGGGCCCGGGATCGTGCCCAGCAATCAACCTCAGGACCGTGCTTTTGCCGGACCCGCTGGGCCCCACCAACACGACGAACTCGCCGCGGGCCACCTCGAGGTTCAGGCCCTCGACCGCGGTCACCTCGGCACCCGTCTCCGCCTCACGAAAGGAGCGTTTCACGTCGGTGAGCCGGATCATCGCTGCACACCCACCCCGAAGCCGACCCGCCGGAGCAGCGCGTCCGACAGGCCGGCGGCGACCGAGAGCGTGAGCATTCCCACAAACGTCCGCGCGGGCAAGAGCAGATCACGGCCCTGCAGCACCAGAACGCCGATGCCCTCCGTCGCAGAGACCAGCTCGGCCGCCACGAGCACGAACCACGCCATCGCCAGCCCCTCCCGGAGCGTGAAGCCCAGCTCCGGCGCGGCGGCGCGGAGGCGCACGAGCTCCAGGCCAAATCCACGTGAGCCCAGGTTTTTTGCGGACTCGACCAACGAGGCGGGCACACGGTCGAGCGCGTCCCGAACGCCCGCGGTCACCACGTGAAAGGTGGCGCCGGCGAGGATCGCCCACTGTTGAAGCTCGCCCACGCCAAACCACAACAACGTCAGTGGGATCCAGGCGATCGGAGGGATCGGACGTACGAGCGCGAGCGGCGATCCGAGGACCCGCCCGAACCCGCCCCGCCCCACCAAGAGCCCCACCACAAGCCCCAGCGCCGCGCCGGTCCCGCCGCCCACCAACACGCGGAGCGCGGAGTGGGCCAGCGCGACCCCAACCTCGCCGCTCGCCAACATCGCAGCGAGCTCCTCGCCGATCCGGCTCGGCAAAGGGATGAGAATCGCCCATCGCCCGGTCAAACAGACCCGACCGAGGACCTCCCAGAGGCCGAGCAGGACCGCGAGCAGCCTCAACCGGCACGCCCTTCGAGGAGTCGGCCGCTCGCCGCCGCCACGACGCCCAGGGTGACCATCGCCGCGAGACCGAGCTCCGGGCGCGCCAGATTACGAGCGTCCATCAAGATCTGACCCAGGCCGCCGTCGGTGCCGACCAGCTCGGCGGCGACCAGGCTCATCCAGGCGACCGACCACGCTCGGCGAAGCCCGCTCCGAGTGAGCGGCAGCGCAGCCGGCAGGCGCACCCGCCAGAACACGCCCCACCGGGTCGCGCCGAGGTTCTCTGCCGCCTGGACCCACGAAAGCGGCGTCGCCGACACCCCCTCCCGCGCGTGGCTCAGCACGACCGGGAACGCCCCGAGCGCGCTGATCACCACGGCCCCGACCTCTCCCACGCCGAACCACAACAACACCAGGGGTAACCAGACAAATGGCGGGAGCGGGCGCAACAAGACGAGCAGGCGTGCGAGCTCACGGTCGAGCGTCGGAGACGACGCCATACCCAATCCAAGCGGCACACCGATCATCGCCGCCACCAGCCATCCGGACAACACCCGGAGGCCCGAGCGCCACGCCCCGGACAGCAGAAGCGGCGCCTCCTCCACCAGCGTCACGGCCACCGCCGAAGGACCCGGCAGGGCCATCGGGGTCGCCCACAACCAGGCTACCCACGCCCATAATCCAAGGCCAATGCCGAGCCCGCTCAGGCGTGGCCAGCTCCGGACCCCCCGGAGGATCACGGTGAAGGCACGGCCAGATCGCCCGGCTCGGGAAAGGGCGCGGCCGCCGACGCGCCCAGGAGGGTGGGCGGGTAAGGCGGCTGGCCGATCGTGCCCGCCCAATCTGATGGCAAGAACACCGGCGCGCTCGGGACCGTCCAGCCCCGTCGCCGGTAGGTCTCCGTGAGGTAAACCGGCGCAAAATCCTGCGTCAGATCGGCAACATCCCGAGCCCGACTCAAACGCCCCGCCGCGTGCTGGGCGGCGACCACCCGGATGTCTTCCGCCGACCAGAACGCGGCGTGCGGGAAGCGTACCGTGGGTTTGGGTGCGACGAGGTAACGCTGGATCTGTTCGAGCACGTCGTCTTGGGACCATGCCCGCGCACGCGGATCTTCCACGTAGATCGCCGCTGCGCGCTGGGGATCGGCGCGCACCCGCATCAGGGCCTCGGTGTTGGCGTCGGCGAGCACCTGAACGAGGTCGGGCGCGTGTTCGTGGATCTCGGCGCGCACGAACTCGAAGGCCGTCGGAAAATACCAAGGATACACGTCGTCGATCTTGATTCCCAAGCCACGAGCCTGGGCGAAGCTCAGGTGGGGGTCCCACAAGGCGACGGCGTCCACCCCGGCGGGCACCAACTGGGCGTCACGCATGCCGAGTCCAACGATCCGGTAGTTCAGCCCTGGGATGGAGCGGAGATAGAACTCCGCATAACTCCCGAGCGTCGTGCCGATCTGGAGCTCCCGGCCCGCGCCCCGCAGCGCGTCGAGGTCCCGGTAGGGGGAGTCCGCGGGCACCACGAGGCCCACGTTGTTCCCCACCCCGGTGAGCGCGTAGATCACGGCAGGAACGCCACGATCTCGCGTGGTCCAGAACGGAAAATCCCCGTAGTGCGTCACCTGCGTCTGTCCGGAGACGAAGGCCTCGAGGATCGGCGGTCCGGACAGGTAGCTCTGATACTCCACCTCGACGCCGGCCGCCTCGAGGAGCCGATCATGGCGCATCACCGCCGTGTGCGCGGAGAAGGACGGCACGTCCGCGAAGTAGCCGATACGAATCGGCCACCACCCCTGGGATTTGAGGTAGTCGATCGAGGCCGGCGAGACCAGGGAGACGGCAGGGGGAGCGGGCTCGACGGGATCCGCGTCGCAGGCGACCAGGAGGAGGAACATCGGGGGGCGGACTATCCAGGATCTGGGCTAGCGGCGTGGTGACGAGGATAAGGATCCAAACCCCGACGTCCCTCGAGCTCGGATGTTCCCGCAGCGCCACCCCCCGCCCATCGCAACGAAATCCGCCTATCGCCTGCGGAAACTCCGCCGCAGCGCCGGACTGATCGTATGGGCCGGGAGCGCGGCCCTGGTGCTCGCCATTCGGCCGGCCTCGCCGATTATGCCGCTCCTCCTTGTTCTGTTAGCGCCGCCCGTGCTGGCGAGCGGCGTGCCCCTGTTGGTGGAGGCGTGGCGCGAGCACCGCGCCGCCCGAGCTGCGCGACCCTACGTCAGGACGGCCGCCCAGGCGTTGCTGCGACTGAACGGCGACGCCGCTCTCCAGGCGCTATACCAGGCGCTGGCGGTCACCCACCTCGGGCCTCCCGCCCTCGGACCGGTGATCCACAACGTTGGAACCGCGCTGGTGTTGACGGGGCAGCGGGAAGCGGGGCAGGAGTGGATCGCGCGCGCGCGCGCGAGTGGCTGGGTGACCCCTCGTGCGATCCGCGAGGGTGAACGGTTGCTTCGTGAGCTCACTCAGGGGGGAGGACGCCCAGGGGCCTAACCGACGACCCGGTCCCGCCCCACACGCTTGGCCTCGTAGAGCCGCTCATCCGCGCGGCGCAGCAGCTCCTCGGGGCGCCTGAGCTCGGGCGTACGTTGGGCGATGCCGACCGAAATGGTCACGGTGATCTCACGGTCATCGAGCTTGAACGGTTGTATACGAACCAGCCGACAGAGCCGCTCTCCCGCGCGTCTTGCCTCGGCAGGGTCCGCGCCGGGCATGAGCAGTACAAACTCCTCCCCCCCGTAACGCGCGAGCACCTCCTCTCGGCGAACCGCGGATCGGGCCCGGGACGCGATCTGTTTGAGGACCGCGTCGCCGCCGAGGTGCGTGTAGGAGTCGTTGATCTTCTTGAAGAAGTCGACGTCGAATACGAGGAGCGAGAGGGGCTGCTCGAGGCGCACGGCGCGGTGCCATTCGCGGGCGAGCGCTTCGTTGAAATAGCGCTTGTTGAAGAGCTCGGTGAGCGCGTCCAGCGTCGTGAGGCGGTACATGTCGTCGTGGTACCGGTTCTCCGCGCTGTCCGCGCTCAAGAACTTGAGCACAGTCTCGCCGACCCGGATCAGGTCGCCGTTCCGGAGCGCGCGCTCCTCGACCAACTCATCGTTGACCAGGGTCCCATTCGTGGACTTGAGATCGAGCACCGAGAACCCATCTCCCGAGCCGCATATCTGCGCATGCGTCCGCGACACGGCCTCCTCGTCGATACAGATCGCACAGCCCGGCGCCCGCCCGATCTCCATCGTCGCCCGATCAAGCTCGAACTTACGCCCGAGCTCTGCTCCATGAATGACCACGAGGCACGCACGCGGACCCGCCGGCCCCCGGCTCGAGGGGTTCACCGCCGTTCGTACCGTTGTTCCGCCCGCGGGCCCGCGCTCTGCCATGCCCGTACTCCCGCCCGCGAGGGCTCAGTCGCAGGCGTCGTAGGTGGAGTAGGTGATCTCGATCACGTCGCCCTCTCCCGGGATCGCGCTGGTGAATTCGACCGTGTTGGTGTTGGGATCGTAGGTCCAGCCGCTGGTCCGGGAGAGCCCGTTGACGGTGACCGTGATGGTCTCCTCGACCGCGTCGTTGCTCAAGGTGAAGCTGGAACGTTCTACCGAGGCGTTCGCGAGCACATCCACGCTGGAGGCCCAGTTGCTGCAGATCGACAAGAACTCGCCGCCGGTATCGGCAGCGGCGTCGTAATAGCCCCGACCAAAGTCGGCGCTGTTGCTCGCGCTTGAGCAGCCGCTCGGCGAGTCCCCGGCGATCGCCGACACGGTCACCAAAGAAGGATCGCCCTTCTTCGCGATGATCTGGTCGAGCTTCGCCTCCCAGCCCCCCAGGCTCTGTTCGGGCTCATCGCTCACCATGATGAGGTGAAGGAGCGCGTCCGGACGCAAGAAGCCGTCATTACACTCGCCCGAATCGGTCTTGTCGATCGCGGCCGCCGCGATCGTGAAGCCGGCCTCGGTCCAGACCCCCTTGACGTTGGACGTCGCGGCGTTGGTGAAGGCGCTCGCGTAGCCCGGCGTGGTGGGGGTAAGGACGCCGCCCATGTTGCAGCCGTCGTCTTCTACGGTCACGATCACGTGCCAGTCTGACGTGTAGAGGGAAAGCGCGCCGATGAAGTCCGAGAAGTTGTCGGCCACCGCGCGGGCGTCATCGTCCATCGAACAGGAGTGGTCGACGAAGAAAAGGATGTCCGAAGGCGGATCGACGGGCAGCTCCCACCGCTCGGTGATCGGGTCGGAGTACACCCCTCGCCCGGTCTGCTCCGCCTCACGTACCGGTACGGGATCGTTGCTCGTGACGCTCAGACGGCCCTCATACTCGCGCTCATCGGTCGGCACGAACAAGAGGCTCAGCTCCTCCTCCTCGCCGACCTCCAAGACAAGCGGGAGCTCGAAGCTGTAGCGCATGACCATCGCGTCGCCATCGTGCTCGAGATCGCTGATGGTCAGCGGCGCCCCGCCGACGTTCTTGAGCGTGATGACGTTGTCGAGATCGCAACCGACCCAGGTCTCGCCCATGTCGAGTGGGTCCGGGGTGATCTCCAGCTCGGGGATCGCCGAAAAGCCGGTGAGCTCGACCTCCCGGGTGGGCTCGTCCGGATCGTTGGAGTCGATGTAGGCGCGCCCCTCGTTGTTGGCGGAGCTCGGGGTGAACGCCACCTCGATATCCCGACTCTCCTCGGGCTCCATCTCAAAACGCAGGTCCGTCGTGAGGAAGCTGAAGCTGGCGTCACCTTCGAGACGGATCTCGAACACCCGAAGCGCGCCATCCCCCTGGTTCTTGACCTCAAAGGTCTCGACTGCGGTCTCGCCCGTCACGACCGTGCCGAAGTCGATCCGGTTCGGTCGTACGGCGATGTCGGGGGTCGGCTGGACCGGCTGGTCCTTCTCGCCGAACAGGTTGTTCTCGCTGACACAGCCTACCAGCACGAGCGTCCAAAGTACCTGTCGCATCCACGTTGCTCCGTGGCGTAGGGTACCAGGATTCCGCGTCGAAGGGAACCGGGTGGAGCCCGGCGAGGCCCCGGTGCCCGGTGTTCGGGTTAGCCGGTCGCGATGGCGCCGAGTGTGGTCATCGTGGGGGCGGGCATCACCGGTGCGCTGCTGTCGTGGCGGATGGCGACCCGCGGTTGGCGCGTCGTGGTGGTGGAGGCGCAGCATGTAGGCGCCGGCTCGTCCAGCCGAACCGCCGCGGGCATCCGACAGCAGTTCGGCAATCCC
>CANKTH010000118.1 GCA_947486185.1 Deltaproteobacteria bacterium | reverse complement strand
TTCGTCGTCCTTCTCGAACGACCGGGAGCGTTGCACCTCGCCCTTGCCTACGTCGTTCTCGGGTCGATCCTCCCGCCACCGCACCAGCCACTGCTTCGCCCGCGAGCCGCGAAACGTGATCGAAACACCCTCGAGTCGGAACTTGTTCACCGGGACCTCCTGGTCTACCGGCTCGCTACGCGGTGCGGCTCACCCCTTGACCCCCCAGTGATCCACTTTTGCGATCCAGAAAGGTCTGTCTACGAAAACACCGCCAGAAGGCTGATTTACGACGGGCTACACGTTGAACCGGAAATGCATTACATCCCCATCCCGCACCACATACTCCTTCCCTTCCACCCTCAGCTTCCCTTGTGCCCGTAACGCGGCCTCACTCCCTGCCTTGAGCAGGTCATGGACCCCGTAAACCTCGGCCTTGACAAAACCACGCTCGAAATCCGTATGGATCACCGCCGCCGCCTGCGGCGCCCGCATGCCGACCGAGATCGTCCATGCACGGATCTCCTTGGGTCCCGCCGTAAAGTAGGTCTGTAACCCCAACAGTCGGTAGGTCTCCCGGGCCAAGAGCCCGAGCCCCGGCTCCGCGATGCCCATATCCCGCAAGAACTCCGCGCGATCGGCCTCGGGAAGCTCGGAGATCTCCCCCTCCACCTTCGCACACAACACCACGATGCCGGCGCCTTCGTGCCGCGCCCGCTCACGCACCGCCGCGACGTAGGCGTTGTCTCCCTCGCCGAGACCGGACTCGCTCACATTACATACGTAGAGCACCGGCTTGGACGTCAGAAGCTGACAGTCACGCAGCACCAGCCGCTCCTCCGGGGTCCAATCCCCCGAACGCGCATTCTTGCCCGTATTCAGCAACGCGGCGATCCGCTCCGCGACCCCAAGCTGCCCGAGCTGCTCCTTGTCGCCCGTCCGTGCCGCCTTCGCGTAACGGTCGATACGCTTCTGCATCGTCGCCAGGTCGGCCAGGATCAGCTCCGTGTCGATCGTGTCGATGTCCCGGTCGGGGTTGACGCCGCCATCGACGTGAACCACGTTGGAATCGTCAAAACACCGCACCACGTGGAGGATCGCGTCTACCTCGCGGATGTGTGCCAGGAACTGGTTGCCCAGGCCCTCTCCCTGACTCGCGCCGCGCACCAGCCCGGCGATGTCCACCACCTCAACTGCCGCTGGTAATACCTGTTTGGACGGAATCACCGACAAGATCTGGTCGAGCCGGGCGTCGGGCACCACCAGGATGCCGACGTTGGGCTCGATGGTACAGAACGGGTAGTTGGCCGCCTCAGCCCCCGCCGCAGTGAGTGCGTTGAAAAGCGTGCTTTTGCCAACATTGGGGAGTCCGACGATACCCGCTTGAAGCGCCATGGTTTCCTTCCGAAGCCCGCGCGGCTAACCGGCCGGGCCCTGCTCCGCCCCTGTTAAAGCGCCGGTCCCGGGCCACGGACCAATATACCTGGCGGTAAAGCCTACGAAACGCGAAGCTGCGCCCGGTTCGGGCGGTGGCCGGTCGGGTGAGTTAAGACCGCGCCCCTTGAGGACGCTATGGCCCGCATCGATGTCCCGGACTACGCCGATCTTCCCGCGCCCGACGCGGATGAATTCCGCCTCGCCTACCAGGTGGGCGTCCGCTCCCGCTCCACGGAAGAGAACATCGTCCGGCTGGTGAGTCGTGGTGAGGTCAAGTTTGCGATCTGGGGCCCGGGTGAAGAGGTGCACGGCACCGCCACTGCCCTGGCCTTCTCCAAGGTGGTGCCGGTCGAAAAGTTCGGCATCGTTCCGCACTATCGCTCGGGCGCCCTCTGCTCGATGTGGATCCGGCTTCAGGGCTACACGGACTTCACCCTCGACCTTCTCCGCCAGCAATTCTCCAAGGACACCGACCGGATGAGCCGTGGTCGGCAGATGGTGTACCACCTCGACTTGCCTGAGTTCGGCATCTTGCCGGTGCAGTCCCCCGTGGGCATGCAGCTCGGAAAAGCCGCCGGTTACGCCATGGGTTTTCGCTACAAGGGTGTCAACGATGCGGTAGTGGCCGCTGTCGTGGGGGACGGCACCACCGCCGAAGGCGACATGCACGACACCATGAACGCCGCCGCCGTCTGGAAGCTGCCGCTCATCATCATCGTCACCGACAACAGCGTGGCGATTTCGACACTGCCCTCCGAGGGGCGCGGCATCCAAGATTATCGCGACTACGCGGGCAGCTTCGGCATCGCCTCCGTCGAGTGCGACGGTCGTGACTTCCTCGACTCCTACCAGGCCTCGTTACGCGCCGCCCGCTACGTCCAGGAGAACTGTCTCCCCGTCCTGATGCACGTTCGGAACCTGCCTCGGTTCAACGGGCACTCCTCCGCGGCCGACGTCACCTACGACCTGTCCCAGGACGATCCGCTGATCCGGTTCGGGGACTCCCTGGTCAAGGAGGGGCTGCTCCAGCCCGCCGATGTGCTGCGGCGGATCAAGG
Organism: Deltaproteobacteria bacterium; assembly: GCA_947486185.1. Lineage (GTDB taxonomy): Bacteria > Myxococcota_A > UBA796 > UBA796 > SXON01 > CANKTH01. The sequence goes on along the minus strand of CANKTH010000118.1, from coordinate 13,241 downwards.
GCGAAGGTCGCGACTTTTTCGCGCATCATGAGCTGGGCACGATCATGGCCGCCGAGGACGCCGAGGTGCGCCGGATCCTGGACCAGGTGCGCGCAGAGCCCGAGCCGCCGCCCGAGAGCGTCATGGAGAATATCCGGGCGCCGTTCCCCGATCTTCCGGAGTCCAATCCGGGGCCGGGCACCACCAACATCAGCTACGCCGGGGCGATCCGCGCCGCGATCCGCAACATCATCGCCGGCCACAATGGTGTGGTCTGGGGTCAGGACGTCGGCCGGCTCGGCGGGGTCATGACCGCTACCGCAGGTCTACAGAAGCTTTTCCCGGATCGGGTGCTCGACGCGCCCCTCAATGAGCCGCTCATCGTTGGCACCGGCTGTGGCGCCGGGCTCCACAACGGCATCGTGGTCATGCCCGAGATCCAGTTCGGCGACTACTCGCTCAACGCCTTTCATTGGTTGGTCCACATGGGCAACCTGTATTGGTGTACCAACGGGCGTGCCAACTTCGCCACCATCCTACGTATGCCGGTGGATCCTTTCGGCGGCGGCGCCGTGTACCACTCCATGAGCTTGGACGGTTATTTTACGCCGATCCCGGGCCTCACCATCATCATGCCGTCCACCAGCTTCGACATCTACGGCCTGTTGATGAGCGCGGCCCTGTACCGCGGCCCGGTCGTGGTGCTCGAGCCCAAGTGGATGTATCGCCAGTCGCTCGGCCCCGCTTTCCCCGGCGAGCCCACCGACAGCGCCGGGATCACGGCCTTGAAGAAGTCGATCATGCGCGGGGAAGTGCCAGAGATCTCGCCGGATCTCGTCGTGCCCCTTGGCAAGGCGGTGGTGCGCCGCCCCGGCCGAGACATCACGCTGGTCGCCTGGGGTCGCGCGGTGTGGACTGCGATGCGGGCGGCCGAGACGCTCGGATCCGAGGGGATCGAGCTCGAGATCATCGACCTCCGTACGCTGGTTCCTCCCGACATGCCTACGGTCTACGCCTCGATCGCGCGCACCGGGCGCCTCCTCGTCGCTGCCGACGACCGGAGCTTCTCCGGCTTTGTCCGGCAGATCCAGGGAGACTGCGTGGAGGCCTTCCACGGCCTGCCCTCTCGCGCTCTCGGGCAGAAGTACGTGCCGGGTATCGCCCAGAACCTCGCCCTCGAAGAGGCGACGGTGCTCACCGCCGAAGACATCGTTCACGCCGCGCGCGCCCTGCTCAAGATTCAGACCGGCGGCTCGCAGGTCGTCGAGGTCGCGCCCCGGTTTTTCATGGTTTGAACCCGCTCGCGGCGCCGTCGCCCGCCCGCCGCATCGTGACGACTTCGGCGTCCCGCTTACAAAAAGGGCTCCAACATCTTCCGAAACTCCAGGCGGCCCACGAAGCTCGTGAGGTAGTCCGCCTTGTCGCTGTCCCAGATGACCTTGGGCGAGAGGTCGTAACGCGCGACCCATTCGTCATAAAGCCGGTTGAGACGGCTGAGATACGGCGTCGGGATCGCGAGCTCGCTCGCCCGGCCACGCTTCTTGATCCGCCGGCGCACGGTGCTCACGGTGCAGCGCAGGTAGATGAGCACGTCGGGGGGCTGGAGCACCCGCCGCATCGAGCGGTAGAGCTCCATGTAGGTCTCGAAGTCCCGGGCGGAGATGTCGCCGGTCTGGGCCAGGTTGGTGGCGAAGATCTCGGCGTCTTCGTAGATCGTACGGTCCTGCACCACCGTCGAGGCGCTCTGCCCGAGGTCGATGTGGAGCCGAAACTTGTGGGTCAAGAAGTAGAGTTGGGATGGGAAGGCCCAACGCCCCATGTCAGCGTAGAAGTCGTCGAGGTACGGGTTGGTGGTGAAGGGCTCGTAGACCGGCTCAAAACCGTACTGGGAGTGAAGGAACTCGACGAGGGAGGTCTTGCCCGCACCCATGTTGCCGGCGACCGCGATGAATTTTTTCACGTCAGAAGCTCAACGTACCCGAGTTGCCGTAACGATCCTCCACCGTGACCGAAGCCAGATCACCCGTCAGCACGCCAGAGAGCAGGGTCTGGTACTCGCTCGCGCTGCCGGTCATCTCGCTGGTGGTCTCGACGCCGTCCCGGTCGGTCAGGGTCACCCAGGCCAGGTGGTCGGGCAGCGGATTGTCCCCGGTTGATGAGCCTCCGAGCCCGATCAGCCGGTACCCGCGCCCCGGCGCCACCAAGCTGACATAGAGGTCGGCGCCGCTCGCCGTCAGGGTCAGCGCACCGGGCACCAGCTCGAAAGTGGAGCTCTCCACCCGGTAGTCCGAGGTGGTCCACGGCCAGGTCGTCTCGCCGCCTTGCCAGGTCTTGCCTTCCGCGACCATCCGGTAGTTCCCGAGCGGGAGGCCGGCACGATCCACCACATGTCCTACGCCCTGCCAGGCGGCCCACCAGTAGTGTGTCTGTGCGTCTTCGAGGGGATACTGTGGGTCCGGCGTCCAACTCATCAGGAAGTCCGGCCCACCCTCGACCCGCCGGCCCGACACGTCGAACACCGGCGCCCAGCCGCCCACCCCCTCGTACTCGAGCGACAGCACCGGGAAATCGACGCCCGGATCGCCGCCAATCCAGGCCATCTGGAGGAGCCCTTGTACCCGCGGCACTTGGGCGGGGATCGTGAGATCGGGCACAACCGCGGCTTCGATCTCCTCTTCGGTGAGCAGCGGCGTCCACAGGTACTCGGGAGACACCTCCAAGAGCGTGCCTGCCTCAGGCGTGATGTCTGGCGCGATCTCCGGCAGGATTTGCGCCCCATAATCGGTGGTGGCGTACTGCCCGCAGGGGTCCGGGTGCTCCACGACCTCGGTGGTGAGCAGCTCGTCCGCCATCACCAGGAGCTGCTCCATGATGTGTTCACCCTGGAGCGGGCCCCAGATGTTGATGTCGATCTCGTAACCGCCGGTGAGCCAGTCCTCCGGGATCAAGAGATAACCTTCGTGATCCTGGGAATAGCCGATCGGCAGCGTGTAGTCGTAGCCGAGCTCGGTCTTCGCGCGCCGCCGAAACTGCTCGGTGTACATCGCCGTGGTCTCGCCGGGGAAAAAGCCCATCAGCACGTCGTCGCTGGTCGTGGTCCCGTCCGCGCCAAGGATCGCTACCGGCCCGATACGCGCCGCGGTGATCGCGGCTTTTCGGCTCTCCAGGATCGGCAGGGCCGCCTCTTCTTCGGTCAGCGCGAAGAAGCCGCCGATCACCTGGATCATCATCTCGACATCGACACAGTTGACGTAGGGGAAGGTCTGGGACGGCGCATAACCCGGGAGATAGGCTGGATCTTCACCACAGAAGGCCCCGCCGTACAGCGTGTTGAACTCGTCGATAGGCGAGAGGATGCTGCCGTCGGTGTCGTAGATCTTTTCGTCGGGCTCCAGCCCCTCGGTATAGGGCGTATAGTAAAGGTCTACCGTACCGTTTCGGGTGACCCGGATGTCGCCGTGCGTCTCTGGCACGGAGCGGGACACCGTCTCCAGGGTCAGCGGGTCGGCTGAGGTCGGGGTCGCCTCCCACAGGGCCTCGAGCGCGTCGGCGGCGTACTCGCCGACCGTCTCCAGCCGCGCGTAGCCGTCGTCGCTGCCCCCCGGGCTGGCGTCGCCAGCGCCGCTCTGGAGCAGCGCGACCACCACCGGCTGATCAAATCGTTCCTGGAACACGGTCTCGAGAAAACCGGGCGCGTCGATCGAGATCATCGCGCTGTCGCCGTCCAACGAGGTGCCGTGGAGCCCGGTGCTGAACATGACGCCGATAGGCTCCCCGTCGAGCGTGTCCATCCGAACCATGGCCAGGTAAGGGTCTTTGTAGCTGCCTGCCGGGATGTCGTCGAAGAACTGCAGCGTGTCGTTGTCACCCCGTCGGTCATGGTAGACCTTGTTTTCGGGGTCCCAGTCCTTCTGGTAGCTGACGCCGATACGCGCGGGCACCAGCTCGGAGAAGGCCTCCATCGCGGTCGTTTCGGCCGAGTCGGCCATCCGCGTGAAGATCTCGTAGTTGAAGCGGTCGCTGCCCAGGTAGTAGGTGACCTGATCGGAAAAATCGCCGTAGCTGGCGTGAGAGTGGCTGGTGGTCACCACCACCTTGCCGTCCATGTTGCGCCCGGTAGCGGCGGTGAGACGGCGCTCCATCTCCTCAACCAGCCCGTCAAAGCTGTAGATCACGTCGATCTTCAGGATCACCAGATCCTGGTCGCCGTTGTAGATCCAGAACGCTTTGACCGGGATGCGTGTCTGGACGCCCGCCGAGACGTTGAACTTCGTGACGTAGGCGCTCTTCCGGTAGTCCACCTTGGCGGCGTTCCCAAAGCAGCTACAACGGGCGGTATAGCCCGAAAGCGGCGTCCCTACCGGAAGATCCAGGAAGGCCTCGGCGGCACCGGCCTGTGGCGCGCCCGCGGTGAGCGGGGGCGCGTCGGCCTGGGCGGTGATCGGGTCACAAACTGCGTTGGGAACGGGCGGTTTTGCCGGCTCCCCGTCGCAGGCCAGCAGGGTCAGGAGCAGCATGATCACCTCGTCGCGCGACGCAGTGTGCCCTAGCTCGGGCGCCCGCACAAGGGCGGCGCATTGCGGCAAGCATACCTCGCGGGGCGAGCGGCCCGCCCCACCGAGCTCACTCAGGGCGAGACATAGCCGAGCGGAACCAGAGGGGCGAGCGGCCCATTCTGCCACACTTGCAGCAGCAGGTTCAGGAGCGCGATGTACGTTCCATCGGCCCACAATACAAGCTGCACGGTGCACAACACCGACGCCATGACCATCCCCCGGTACGCCCGCTGCCGGAGGGCGAGGAGCTTCGGCCGGCGCGCTTCGGGCAGTCCGCCGCGATCGACACGCGCCACCTCGTCATCCGCCGCGGTCCACGCCCATAAAGCCGCGAGCGCGCCGGGCACCGAGGTGACACAGACGCACGGTCCGAGCAATGTGAGCGCCCACGCGGCGACGATCCACCACCCGATTCGGACGGTGGCGTCCACCTCCCCCACGGGCGCCTCACCGGAAAAAAGCTCGTCGACCGTGCTCATCGGCGCCTCCTCACCCCCCGCCCGCCGGCCCGTCACCGAGGAGCAGCTGGAGCTCCCGCCGGAGCGGCTCGGACTTCTCGGTCACCAGATCGAGGCGGCCGTCGGCGCGAGCCGTCCACAAGCCGTCTGCACCCAGCACCTTGACCGCGTGCTGCAGGTTCTGTAACGAGAGCGCCTCCGCGCGCACCACCTCTTCCACCGTGAGCAGGCTGCGTCCCAGCACCAGTGCCTGATTAGGTAGCTCATCGGCTGTAAAGAGCCGCCCCTTTGTGCCTGCGGCGGTCCGGAGCACCAGGAGATAGGACTCGAGCAGGTTGGCGCTCAGGTTCGCGAGCTCACCCACCAGGGCCCGGCTGACAACCACGAGCTGGCCGTCTTCGAGCCCAAGCGCGCCGTACGCGACCAGTCCGCTCTGCGCCTCGGCCGCGAGCTCCTCGGGCGTGCGATCCGGATCCGGTAGGATCTCGGCACGTAACAGGGACAACTGCAGCTCAAAGAGTCGACGGGCGGCTGCCGTGTCCACCCGGATCTCTCCGAGGCCCCGCACTGCGGCCGCGTAGAAGGAGACGCCAGAAAAAGCCCAGAGCAAGCTGTTCTTGTAGTACTCGAGGCTGATGCGTCGGGCAGCGGGCACCCCAAACACCCGCTGTGCGCCCTCCCCCACCGGCTCCAGCAGGCGTCGCGAGACAAAACGGTCCAGTGCCTGCTCCATTGCGGAGTCGGGCAGGCTGAGGCCGCCGCCGCGCGCGACGCCCGCCCGGTCGAGATGGCGGAGAAAGCGCCAATATCTGGCGTGCAGATCCTCGTGCCGGATGCCGCGGCGCGAGTGGGCGAGGAGCGCCGCGGCGGTGATGCCTGTCGGCATCGCGGGCCCGATACGTTGGATACGCTGCATCACCGTCAGCGCCGCGTGCCGCAACACCTCCCGCCGCTGCGCCTCGTCCACGGGGAACGCCCCAGCCGCGGCGCCGTGGCCGGTCCATGGCCGGGTGAGCGTGGTGGCCGACACCGGCTCGCCTACCCGCACCACCACCTTGCCGTAACGATGGCGGAGCACGCCAGTAGCGCGAAACACCCCTCCAACACTCTCTTTCTCTTTCGGCGCCCCGGCGAGCTCCCGCGCGAACACCCGCTCTTCAGCGATCTGCTCATAGGCGATGTGGATCGGCAACAGGCTCACTTCGCGGCGTTGGCCCTCGAGGACCGTCGCATCCGCGATCATGGCGAACACGCCCAGGCGCGGCGGCAGGAGCTTACCCGTACGTGAGCGCCCGCCCTCGATGTAGAACTCCACCGGCACGCCCATACGTACGAGCTGGCGCAGATAACGCGCGAAGATCACCGGGAAGATACGGTCGCCGGTGAAGCTGCGCTTGATGAAGAACGCGCCCCCGCGGCGGAGCAGCGCCCCGAGCGGCCAGAAAGAGAGGTTGTCGCCCGCGACGACGTGCGGAAGCGCGATGTCATGCTCGTACAGCAGCACCGAGATCAGAAGGTAATCGAGGTGTGATCTATGGTTTGGCAGCAGGATCGGCGTGCCGGCGCGTAAGGCCGCGCGGATTCGGTCGAGGTCCTCTTCTCGGATGTCGATGCCGGAAAACACCCGTTGAAACACCGGCATCAGCATTGCGTGGAACAGGCGCACCCACGGAAAGGAGAAGCGGGCCGACATCTTGTCGAAGACCCGGGCCACCTTCCGCGCGGTGTGCTCCTGGTCGCGCCCGGTCCGCATAGCCTCCTCGCGGACCAGGGCGGCGATCTCTGGGCCCTGAAGCACCTCCCTGCGTACCCATCGCCAGGGATGTAAGCGCGGGCCGCGCACCACCGTGGTCTCACGGTGCAGATAGCGGCGTAACAACAGGCGGAGGAGCTTGCGCTGCCGGGGCTCCGGTTCCTCTTTGAATCGGCTTTGAAACTCCTGAATGGAGACGGGCTCGCCCACCTGTACCAGCCCGCCGTTCGACGCGTTGGCCAGGTCCCAGAGCTTGCCGAACGTGCCCGGATCTTCCTGGCCTCCAAGCACAAAGCGCTCCACTTCGCTCCGCACCGGCTCAGGCGACCGGTTCCAGATCACCGCCACCGGCAGGATCTGGATGGGTCGGCTGCACAGACCTTGGGCGCGCAGCACCGACGGGAGTTCTTCACCGGGCTCTACGGGTAAACCCGCGATAAAACGTGCAAACTCCCGGACTGACTGGCCCGGCGACAAGAACAGGCACACCGGCTGCCCCGAGGCGATGAGCCCCGCGAGCCAGGTGGACGGCGGAGCGAGGGAGCGGCGCCGAAAACGTGCGAGCAAGGCCGCGGGGATCCGGGAGAGCGGCAGCCAGGCGCTGTGGTCGATGCCGTCACTGTAGACGGGCAAGGGGAGCTTGCGTTGGATGAGCGCCTCGTTGAGCGCCAGCCAGTCTACGTGCGAGTGGGTGTGTAAGACATAGACCAGCGGGCCTCGTTCCGCGGCCAGGCGTACCCGGTTGCAGGAGTGGTCCTCCATCCGGACCTTTCGCATCGCGAACGCGAGGCCGGACATGTAGAAGAGCGCCCCAAACGAGGGCAGCATCGAAGCATGCCAGGCACCGGGTTCTTCGCCGGTCCGATGGGTCAAGGCCGAAGCCTCAGGGCCCATATAGACGTTCCAGCACCCAACGGATCATGCCGTCCAGCCACCCGGCGCTCGGCGGCGGCGGTGCAACTTCCCCGCCAGTATCGGGCGGATCCGACTCAGGGGTCACCTCGTTGGCGCTGTCGTCGGTGGGCGGGGTGTCGGTGTCATCAACGGGCGGCGGACTGGTGTCATCGGTGGGCGGGGTGTCGGTGTCATCAACGGGCGGCGGACTGGTGTCATCGGTGGGCGGGGTGCCGGTGTCATCCGTGCTGGGGCACTCCAGGGTGCTGGCGTCGTCATCGGCGCAGTCGCCGGCGGCGGCGATGTACCCGGTAGGCGGGACGCAGCCCACAAAAGCGTCTCGGGGATCCCCGGCGCCGTCCCCGTCATCGTCGGCGAACCACATGGATTGTTCGGCACAATCCGCCGCGGGCACGTCGCTGAGCTGTTTGGCCTCGTCGATATAGCTGCACGCTAAGAGCCACCACATTCGCCTGCTCCCTCAGCCTCCCGCTAACCGGCCGGCGGCCCCGCGGCGGGCTCGTCTCGGCGAGGCGCCTCCAGCCAGCGGCGGACGCTCGGCTCACCTACCGCCAGAAGCTCGGCGACCAGATGGCCAAGGTGATCGTACTGCCTCGCGGTGAGGCCCAGGTCGAGCTTGTCCATCTCGTGGACAAAATGGGCCTCCGGGCTGTCATTCGCCTCCATCTCCTCCCAGAGCGCCAACAGGTCGGGCCGGGTGGCCAGCATCACGGAGATCGCGGCGCGCTCCTGACGTTTCTTCTCCTCCCGTGGAACGCCGTCATGCGGCGTGATGTCGCCGACCCGCGCCTCGGCCAGGTCATGCAGGAGCGCCATCATCAACACGCGCTCGCGGTCAAGCCCTGGCGGGCACAACAACATCGCCGAGAACGCGACGCCAAAGGAGTGGGCGGCTACGCTCTCGGGGTGGGTGATGCCCAGGCGTAACCAGCCGGCGCGGTCGATGTGTTTGAGTTGGGTAGCTTCCGCGAGGAGCTCGGCCGTGGGGTTCTTCACGTTCACTCCAAATACCCGAGACTACGCAGCCGACTGGCGTCTTCGTCGTCGAGCGCCTGCACCTCGGAGGCGGCGCTCACCGGGAAGGTCTGCGCGAACCAGGCGCTGAACTCGCTGGCCATCCGGGCCACCTCGCGCGGCGCCCGCGCGACGAGGTTGAGGCGCTCTTCGGGGTCCTTCACGCGGTCGTAGGCCTCGACCAGCTGAAAACTCCCGTCGGTGATGATCTTGTATCGCCCGTCGTTGACCGCGGCATAACGTAGCTTCTCCGCCCGCCCGACCACCGCGGCGGTGAAGGCCGGTGGCGTGTAGCTCTTCCCTTCGATCGCGGGACGTAAGCTCTGGCCGGCGAGGCCCGTGGCGGGGACGCCGGCATAGTCGAGCAGGGTGGGCAACAGGTCCAGGTGGGAGCTCCGTTGAGGGACGAGAGTACCCGCGGGCACCACACCCGGGAGGCTGACCACGAGGGGGATGTGGAGATCATGTTGGTACAAAGTGCCATGGGCGAAGTACTTGTCGTGGTCCGTCATGCTCTCCCCGTGGTCGGGGGTGACCATCACCAGGGTGTCGGCGCCCCAACCTCGCTGGGCCAGGAAATCACACAGTCGCCCGAGCTCGCTGTCCCACCACGCGATGTCAGCGTCGTAGCCCGCGACGTAGTGGTGCCTCTTGTTATTCGGTGATCCACCTTTGGATTTGTCCTGTACATAGTTGGGGATGAACGGACCGGACCCCGGGCCGGTGGGCAGCGTCGCGTTGTCGCCGAGATAGAGGGCGTCCGTGAGAAAAGGCGCCCGAAAGCTGTCGGGGGGCCGATACGGCCCGTGCGGATCGAAGTAATGGACCCAGACAAAACTGTTGTCCTGCTCATGGAGCTCCAACCATGGCAGCAGCTCGTCGTTGAGTCGGCTGGAGTTCGTGTCGTTAGGCCAGTTGCGATAGTAGTGAAAACCCTGGTTCAAGCCGTATCGATTGGAGAGCACATACTGGCTGCTGAACGCCGCCGTGACATAGCCGGCTTCGGCGAGTCGGTCCGCCAGGGTGCGGATCGCGCGGGGCATGGTGGGTTGATTGTCGAGAAAACCGAGCGTCGTGGGGAAGAGCGAGGTGAGCAGCGTCGCGAGGCTCGGGTGAGTATACGGCGCGTTGGTGTAGTGCTGTTGGAAGCTCGCCCCCGAACGCGCGAGCGCGTCCAGCCGCGGCGAGGTGGCCCGCGCGTAGCCGTGACCGGAGACGTGGTCGTACCGGAGCGCCTCCACCGTGACGAGCAGGATCCGTTGAAGCGGCAGCTTCTCCTTACGACTCTCGGCAGAGAGGCTCACGAGCCGGAGCGGGCTCAGGCTGAGGCCGCCTGGCGCGTCGGCCTTCACCATCCGCAGATCGACACACAACGACGCTTCGGTCGCGCCGGGGGGCGCCGTCGCGAGGATGAGGAGCGGCTCCCAGCCCTGATCCCCCGCCTCCACCCGTCGCCGCGCCACATGAAGCTCCTCTTCCACCCCCCAGAACTTCAGGTGCAGGCCGGCGGTGTCGCCCAGCGTGCTGTCCCCACGGACCTCACCGGTCAGCCGCAAGGAGCGGCCGCCGAGCACGGGCACCCGCGGTGAACACAAGCTCGCCTGGGTGCCTGCCGGATAGCTGAGGTGAAACCCGGATTCTGTGGGTCGTACGGTGATTGTCCCCCGTTTGGCCTCCATCAGCCAGGAGCCTGGCTCCGGAAGCACCACTGGCTCCACCGAGACCGACAAGGGTGTGGCGGCCGACGCGACAGCAATGAACAGCCACACACCTCACCTCCTTTCGACGTTTAATGCCGCTCCGCGTCGCGGGCGCGCGCGTCATCCACCCCGGCGGAGAGCCGAGCCAGGCCATCCGCCAGGTCGCCAAAACCGTCGATCACCAGATCGGCGTGGCGCGCCGCCGGCGCGACGAATTGCTCATGCATCGGCCGCACCGTGCCGAGGTACTGATCCAGGACGCTCTCCACCGTGCGCCCCCGGCTCTGGGTGTCTCGGCGAACCCGGCGTGCGAGCCGAATATCCGCCGGAGCTTCCACCCAGATGGCGAGATCGAATCGTTCCCGGAGCGCCGCATGGCTCATCACCAGGATGCCCTCTACGACCAGGAGCGGCGCCGGGTCCACCCGCTCAGTCTCAGCCAGTCGCCGGTGGGTCGGGAAGTGATACACTGGGAGCTCTGCCGGTTCGCCGCGGCGAAGTTGATCGAGGTGCTCGATGAGCAGGTCGGTGTCCAGGCTGTCGGGGTGGTCGAAGTTGAAGGTCTTCCGATCGGCGACGTCGTGGTAGTACCGGTCGTGGCCCAGCACCAGCGCGCCCGACGTATCGGCATAACGTAGAGCTAATGTGGTTTTCCCGGACGCCGTACCCCCGGCGAGCCCGATCACGAATGGTTTGACCACGCCACCCTCCCCGCCGCCGGACTATCCGGCGGTGTCGGGCGGCGCACGGGGTGACCCAGCCCAACTGGGGTCTCGACCTCGCCGCTCCACGGTAGAACACCGATTTTGAGCCTAGGGCTCGACGACCATGACGATGGCGACGACCATGACGATGACCCGTGTTTGGCCACCCCCGATCTGAAACACCGGTGGCATGATGCTTTTCCGTAACTCCGTAGGCACAAACGCTAGCGGGGCGTGATGTGGCTCCCGGCCCAGGAGTCGTCGAGGAGGTGCTCGACCTGGAGCGCCCGCAGCGAGTCCTTCACACCCGGACCGGGCTCGGTCAGGGCGTAGGATGGGGTGGCACTGGGAGCGAGGCGCAGGCGCACGAGTTGGGTGGTTTCCAGCCGGTGGAGCAATGCGCGCGAGGAGGGAAGCTCGGGCAGGAGCCGCTCGAGCTCGCGGAGAAGGAGGAGGGCGAGCATGCAGAGGGTGACGTGCGCGCTGACCTTGGGGTCCATTCGGTGGAAGACCGGTCGGATCTCAAGGGAGGACTTGATGGTGCGAAAATCAAGCTCAACAGCCTGCTTATCAGAGTAGAGGCACGCGATTTGTTCCGGGGTCAGGTCGAGGTCTGGATGGGCGGCGAGCACGCGGACGCCGTCCAGGGACCGCTGTCGGTCCCAGGTCTCCGCGTCGCGCGCGAGGGAGACCTGGTGGCGGGAGCCGCCGAGAGCGTCGATGACGCCGATATGGACGTGGGCCGCCTCGGCCACGCCGTGCCGGTGGAGCAACCGGCCCACCTCACGAATGATGCTGCCCTCGGTACGATGGCTCCGCGGGGTCGCGAGCCGCCTATTGAGCTCCGTGATGGCCGCCTCGCAGGCGTCCCATCCCTCGAGCGCCTGTCGCCGCTGTCGGAGGAAGAAAGCTGGGTGGAAGCAGAGGATGAGGCGTGCCAGGACAGAGTCCGGCAAGGTCCGGTCGTCGTTCTCCTCGCCGTCGTCTACCGGCGCCTTCGGACGGGCCAGCGCACAGGCCTGAGCCAGCGCGCGGGGTTGGTCGGCGAGCGGCAGCCGGGCGAGTCGCTGAAGGTCTTCGAAAGAGAGAAGGTCGGTCTCGCCTCGTTCAACCGAGGCAAGGACGTCGGGGTGCATCGTCAACAGCTTGAGCACACGCGCGTACGAACCCAGGCTGATGTCGGCGCTGGCGAGCGCGTCGGCGCGCGACAGCCCGCGCTGCCTCGCGTGCTGGTAGGCCCGTCCCCGCGCGACATGGCGGGCGTGGTCGGATGTACGCTTCGAGGGCCGATCCTCGCGAAGACGGAGCACCGTCATGCCAAGATCGCGTCCCCAGCTGCGCGTACGAAGCGGCGTGAGCCCGGCCCGCTCTGCGCGGGCACCGACCTGAACCTCCGCATCGTCGGCGCTCAGGTCGAGGCCGGCGATATCGACCTTCGGAACGTGGTCGCGAAGCTGTCCGGCGATGGTGATGTTCGAGAGGGCGGTGACAAACTGGAGTTTAGCCCGTGTGAGTTGGGCAAGCCGCATCGGGACGCCCATGATGCGGTCGCACACGAAGGGCACCCCACGGGCCCAGGAGCAACCCTCCAGATCGCCGGCCACCTCGACCATCGCGACCGCGTCATGCGTGCGTCCCGGTAGCACCGACCAACGCAAGGGGCGACTGTGAACGTCGCACAAGAGGAGGATCCCAATCTTCTTGCGCCAGAGCCCCTCCTTCGTTCGGCGATCCTCCGCTTTGGCGCGTCCTTTCCCGACGAACCAGGTGTCCGAGAGGTCCATGAACATCGCGGAGATCGGGCGCCCGAGACCGGCGAGGCGTTCGGGCAGATCCGCCTGGAGCTCCGGGGTGACACGGTCCAAGCCCGTGAGCGTTCGATGCAGACGCGTGTTCGTGAATCGACCTGGTGAAATGCCAAGTAGTTCTGGAAGCGCCGTGCGTCCGAACCACTCTGTGGCCGCAAGCTTGGAGTCCGGGTCCACACAGCGGTGGATCGCGAGCGCCGCCACTACGTCTCCCGGCCCGAGGAGAGGGTCGCCCTCGGGGAGCAGGCGTGAAAAGAGCTGATCGAGCCCGAGAGTTCGCCAGACGTGCAGAAGCACGGCAACATCCAGCCACGCCAGGCATGCGAGGGGTTGGACCGAGGCCAACGCCGCCGT
>CANKTH010000117.1 GCA_947486185.1 Deltaproteobacteria bacterium | reverse complement strand
TCGGAAGTAGAACTCCCGGTAGAAGCGGCGATGAAGGTCGACGAGGTCTTCGGGCTCCAGTCCCCACGGCACGAAGGTGGGCTCCCAGAAGCTCTTCTCGTCGGTGCTCTCGTTGATGAGCCTGCCCCACTTGGTGCCTTCACGCTCCCACATCTCCATCTGCGGCGTCTTCGGCAGTAGGGTGTTGATCTGCACCGTGACGTCGTGCAGCGGCAGCGACTTCGCGAAGGCGATGGTCTCTTCGATGGTGTCACGGGTGTCAGGCATGTGCCCTACGATGAAAAAGGCCTTCGGCCGAAGACCTACCTCATGGGCTGCGGTGATCGCCGCGCGGATCTTCTCCTTGGTGATGCCTTTCGCGATGAAGTCGAGCACCTTGTCGGAGCCGGACTCGATACCAAAGCGGGTGCGCCAGCAGCCGGCCTCGTGCATCGCCGTCAGCAGCTCCTTGTCCACGACTTCCACGCGAGAAGAGCAGGTCCACGAAACCTTTTTTGCGATGTCGCGCCGCTTGAACTCGTTGACGATGCCCATGACGCGCTTCTTCGACGCACAGAACAGGCTGTCCACAAAAGCGATGTCCTTGGCCCCGAAATCGCGGACGAGGTGCTCCACCTCGTCGGCGATGTACTCGGGCGAGTGGCTGCGGTAGCCCGATTTGGCCTTCTGGCAGAAGGCGCAGGCATGGGGGCAGCCCCGCGAGGTGATCATCGCAAACTTGGGTGTCGCGTGTTCGTCGATCGGGATGGGCTTGTAGAGGTCCGGCGGGAGCAGGTGGCGCGCCGGGAACGGCAACAGGTCGAGGTCCTTGAACTTGCTGCGCGAGGGCGTGAAAAATATGGAGCCATCCGGCTTTTTGTAGACGACGCCGGTGACCTCGTCGAGCGGCTTGCGGCCGGCGTAATACTCGCACAGCTCGAGCATGGTGTACTCGCCCTCGTGGATCACCCCGATGTCGAAGGCGTCGTCGGCCATCGCCTCGTGCGGCATCAGCGTGACGTGGTAGCCACCGAGCACGATGGGGATCTTCGGCTTTGCCGCTTTGAGGGCGGCGGCCAGCATCCGGGTGGTTTCGAACACTACGGTTGTGGAGCCAATGCCCACGACGTCCGGCCGCGTCGCCTCGATACGCGAGACCGTGCCTGCGACGTCGAGCTTCTCGGCAGCGGCGTCGATCGCCGTGACGGTGTGACCGTGTCGCTCCAACATCGCCGCGATGTACAGGATGCCGAGGGGCGCCGAGTTGTAGAAAAGGTAGGCCGTGACAGGGCTGACGTGGCCCTTGGCGAGGACGCTGTCGAGCGGGGGATTGACGAGGGTGACGCGCATCTGCCGACCTCAGGACGGATTGAGGTTAGCCGAGATCACCGGACTGGGGCGGTAAGGCGCCGTACGCGCCGGTGTGCTGGTGCGTCACGGGCGGCGGCCTGGCGGACCGGATAGCTTCGCCGCGAGGATAGAATGTCGGCAGCCACCTTCACCGATCTGCTGATGCCGGGCGAACCCCTGTTGGCGTCGATGGAGGCTTCGGGTCAGGCCACCCTGATCGGCGGCGCGGAGCAGCACGTGTGGTGGCAGCTCGGGCTCACCCCCCAGCGCGTCCTGTTGATCAAGCTGATCAAACCGCCGCGGTCCAAAGGTTGGACCCCAGCCGGTCGGTTGACCGGGCAGCGGGACGCGGTGCGTGTCCAACGCTTCGCTCGGACGCCATCAAGCAGCGCCCGGCTCGTGGTGCAGGGGTGTGGCGAAGACGTCGTGATGGTGGACGTGGATTCGGAGCAGGTGTTCGGCCAGATGCAGGCCTGGCTCGCGACGTGGAATGGACCGGTCGGGGGGCCGGCGATCACGCCGGGCTGGAACAATCAGGTCCTCGACGCCGGCGAGGATCCTGCCCAAAAGAAGATGCTGATGGGCGCAGTGGGCCTGATGGTGGGCTTCATGGCCTTGTGTTGTGGGTGTGGCGGGGCGAGCATTCTGCTCCGCGCGCTGGTCTCCGCCTCGGGCTACTGACGACGGGGGCGCGCGCCGGGCGGCCAGGCTACATCAGCCCAAAGCATCGCCGCGAACGCCGCACTCTCGGCGGATCCTGTCAATGTCCGCGCGGACCTGGTCGGGCGCCTGCCGCCGCCACTCGGCCCACCGGGGCAGCACCTCGGCGTCCATCCAGCCGATCCGCTCGTCGACGTCCGCCGCGTCCCGTCCCCGGAATTGCAGCACCGGTGCCGACTCGTCCCAGCCCAACCGGAACGAGAGGAACTCCGCCAATAATGCACGTTGTGTGCGGCTCATCTCGTCGTAGAGCGGCTGCACCACCTCACGCTGCTCCTGGTGGGAGAGCCGGCCCACGCCGCGGTCGACCAGGTCCTGCGCGGCGCGCAGATCCGTCAGCGCGACGCGATCGGCGTCCAGCAACAACGTGAAGCCGGCCTGAAACAGGCCGGTGATGGGCACCCGAGAGCGCGCGCGAAGCAGGTCTGGCATGAGCGAGGCGTAGATGGAGAGGTTGCCGTCCGCCAACAGCTCACCCACGCCGACACCCCCGGCCGCCAGCGCGGTCGCGACATGCCGCGAGACAAAGGTCGCCAGCCCGCACCACGAGAACACCAGGGGATCTTCGAGGTACAGGCAGGCATACAGCCCGGTGATGCGGCGGGCGCGTGGCGCCGGATCGTCTCCCCACGGAGAAATAAGGGTCTCGGCACGTTTTTTGGGGTCAAGCTCGGCAGGCACGGATCACCGGAGCGGTGGGTCGACGAGAAACTCGCGGGTCGGACGCCGTAACCGAAAGAGCGCGGCCGCGTCTCGAGCGCGGTCGTCGTCCAGGGCGCGCGCGCGTTCGTTGAGGGCGAACCACGTGTCCTGAGGGAGCTTCAGGTTCTGACCCAGCTCGGCAGCGGCCTCAAAACGTTGGATCGCGCGGGCCCGATCGCCGTCGGCGAGCGCGGTCCACGCCTGCGCCACCCAAGCGCGCACCCGCCATCGAGGGGACCGCGCAAGGAGCCAGCGCAAGCGGAGGCGGCTCAACCATCGATCCCCGAGGCCGCGTTTGCCGGCGAGCCGGAGCCGGGCGTCGGTGATCGTGCGAAAGATGACCACTGCGTCGGTGAAGTCCATCTGTAGGTGGTCGCGGCGGATCACCGCTTCACAAGCTTCGATTGACGCAGCTGCCGGCTCCAGTTCTCCCCGCTCGAGCTGCGCCTCAGCGACGAAACGCCGCGCGATCGCTTCGCTCGACTCGCCCAAGTCGGCGGCGGCTTCAGCCCAACGGAGCGCCTCGGCGAGCGCGCCCTCACTGTCGTGCTGAATCACACGGAGCACCGCCGTGTTTCCGCGAGCCCACGCTGCCGCCCGTTCATCGCCGGTCACCTCGACGAGCCGCTCCAACGCCCGTTGTACCCGCAACATCGGGTCGGGCGCCGCGAGGTGGTAGCCCGCGGTGCTGACCACCGTGGTCGCGAGCGCCGCGAGGTAGGGGTCCCCGGCGCGGAGGAGCTGGTCAGAAGCCGCGAGCGCATCGGCAAATGCTTCGGTGACCTCGCCGCGCCACACGCGAGCGATACCGCGGTGGAGCATGACCACGGCGACGCCTACCGGGTCCCGCTCCTCCTGCAGCTCGGCCACCAGCTCCTGCTCCATCGTGCTGGCCAGCGCGACGCGGCCGAACGACGACCGCCAGACGACCTCCATCGCGCGTGCCCGAGGGTCATTGGGCGCCGCCGCGAGCCACAAGGCGCGAAGGCGCAACATGGGCGCATTGTCCCTAAGGAAGTGAAAATCGTGCAGCCGCTCGAACACCCGGGCGAGCCGGCTATCGGGGCGGGGTTCGGGCAGCCTGCCCGTGAGGATCGAGAATGCCGAACGGAGATCCGCCCAACGCCCGAGCAGACCCTCCGGTACCGGGCGGCCCAACGCCGCGGCGACCCGGCGCCAGGCATCCCCCGACGGCCGACGGCTGTGAAAATCCAGCTCAGCCTCTGCTTCTGCCAGATCGGCAGGCGCCGGCGGCTCAAGCGCCTTGATCCGCGCGAGCGCGCGCTCGGCCGCAGCGTGATCACGGGCGACCAACGCCACCCTGAGCTGATGGAGCAGGCGGGCCGATGTTGGTGGACGGGGATCATCCACCAGCAAGGCCAGCGCCTCTCCCGCGTCGCGCAGCTCCAGCTCGGCGGCGGCTACGTCGATCACCTGGGCCAGGCGGTCGGGGTGGCCGCCCAACCGGGCATATCGCGCGACGAGGAGGGGCTCCGCGTCTGCCGAGAGGCGGTCGGCGGCCTCCCGATAGACCTGCTGTCGTCGGTCGGGCGGGAGGGTCCCACTAAACCGGGGTATCACCGCACGTCCTGTCCAGATGGCGCGCCTCCCGGCCTCACATTCGAGCGCGGCCTCGGCGACCACCGCCGCCGGTGTGCCGGTGGCGCGGGCGAGGGCGTCGCCGAAGCTCAGTCCCAGCAACCCTGCACAATCCAGGAGATCCTGATGGCGCGGCGCGAGCTTCCAGTCAGTCGCGAAGCTGCTGCCCTCCGCGCGGAGCGCCACTTCCTCCGCCAGCCCGTGGGGCTGGTTGGGGGCGGCGGAGCCGATCACCCGCAGCTCACCCGCCACCATCATGCTGGTGAGGAGCCTGCGAGTCGAGCCGTCGAGTCGGTCCACGCCCTCCACGACGAGCACGGGCTCGCCGGGACAGGCCCTCAACATACGTCGAAGCGCCAGCTCCAGGCGTTCCGCGGGTGGGCGGTCGGTACGTGGGGCGGGCGCAGGTAGCCAGGCGCGGACGGCATAATCGAGATTGCTAAGGGTGTCGGCGAGGGGTCCCAGGGCGAGCGCCACGCCCTCGATCTCCACCCGGTCAAGGGCATCGGCCAGGTGGCCGGCGAGCGCGAGCGCCCCGCCATAAGGCACCCCGGCGAGCGCCCAGTCCGCGCGTAACCACAACGTGCGACCCGTCAGCTCTCGCCACCGCCGGTCAAAGGACTCCAGGACGGCGCGCGACGCGCCTCCACCCCCCACGACCGCAACCGACCCTCCCCGTCTTGCCGCTTGGAGCAGGCGATCGACGATGTCGTGGGCGGCGCTGAGGCGGGGAGGGCTCGGCAACGGAAGGTCGGGGCGGCCCGCTCGGTGCCGCATCAAGCACAACCAGCTCGTGCGGGCGTCGTTGTAGTCTCCGCGGAGCCCGGCGTGGACCATGCTGTTCAGCATCGGGTCTCTCAAGGGTGCGTACTCCGGGAGCTCACCGGCGGGGGCGTTCTGAAGGCCGGCCTGACTGAAGGGTCGCCGACCCGTCAGGAGCTCATAAAGCACGACCCAACCGGCAAAAGTGTCCGTTCGCCCGTCGGGGGCCCCGCCGTGGTACAGGCTCGGGTGCATGTAGGGCGGCGTGCCCGGGAACACCGTGTGTTCCCCGAAAAGATGGGCGAGCCGCGCCCTGCCGAAGTCCACCAGCTTGACCTTGCCCGCCTCGTCCGAGGTCAGCCGTACGTTCTCGGGCTTCACGTCACCGTGCGCGATCCCGACCCGATGCATCGCGTCCAACGCGGCGAACACCTCGGCGACCACCCGGAGCGAGGTGTCCCGGTCGGGCGGCCGCTCTTCGAGGCGGGTGCGAAGATCGTCCCCTTCGACATACTCCATCACCAGGGCGGGGCTGCCTTCGGCGTTGACCCAGGCATCTTTGAGCGCGACCAGGTTGGGGTGGTGAAGCCGCCCCACCATGGACGCCTCGCGGCGAAACTCATCGGTAGTAGCCGCCAACGCCGGGAAAAACTTGACCGCCACCTGTTCGCCGGTGTTATGGTCCTCGGCCAGCCAAACTGTCGCGGTGCCGCCCTCTCCTAAAGGCCGAAGCACCCGGTAGCGCGGTTTCAGCGGCCCCCCCGCAGCATCGGGTCCATCCCCGCGTACCAGGCGCTCTGTGGCATCACCCGGATTGGCGTCGGCGCGGAGGGGGGCACCTTCCCCTCGAGCTCCGCGATGGCCCGGGCCGCCCGAAGTCCCGAGACACACGCGGCCTCCATACAGATCACGTCCACGCCGTTGCGGGTCCAGTCGCCCGCGGGGAACACCCGACGGGTCCCCGCGAGCGGTAGGCCGCTGACCGGGCGGAGCGGCCACACGCCGGCTCCCGGGGAGAAGATGCGGCTCCGCTGCAGGGCGCTCCGCATCACGATATACCGTAATTCGTTCTTGAGCTTTTCCGGTGGAGCCAGGATCTCGGCGCGCGAGACGCCGCGCGGATCCAGCAGCCTGGCGTAGCCGGCGAGCTGGCGCACCGCCCGTGGCCCCAAGGCCTGGATCAACGAGAGCTGGCGGAGAAAGCCCCAGGCCAACCAGCGTGACGCGACGAACCAATCTTCACGGGCGCGCTCATCACCCAGCCGTTGGTCATTCCAGGTGCCACCGGCGCGCCGCTGGTGCCAACCCGCGGGGTCCTCCACCCACGGCCGCGGATCTTTCTCCGCAAAAAAGGCTGGATCATGGACAAGATCCCGAATGCTCGCCTTCACCGGCTCCGGCCAGCCATACGCGTCCTCGCGGCTCGCGCAGGCGTAGAGGTCGTCGAAGCCGCCGCAAGACTCCAGGATCGAGCCGTTGAACGTCGTGTCGGGCCCAAAGGGGCGTTCATCCGCCAACTCCTCCGGCGACCAGAGCCCGCAACGGTAGTCGGCCAGGAGGCAGAATGGACCTTCCAAGCCGGTGATACACGCCTCCTTCATGCCGGCTGCCGCGTCGGCGGACCACCGGATGGGCGCACGAAGCCAAAGGAGGATCTCCAGGGTCTCGTTGGTGGCGTAACGTAGGGGCGCGAGCTGGCGTCGCCCGGCGGCTTGTGGCGGAAGGAGGCCGGCGAGTTGGCCAGGATTGAGGGTGGGCACCACGGCGTCGAAGGTGGCGCTCACGACGCTCGCCGGATCCGCGGGCGACGGCTCGGTACGAATCGAGGCCGCGTGAGGCCAAAGCAGATCGGATTCTGGGCCTCCGTGGCCGCCGATCGCGGTCCATTGCACCGTGACGCCCGCGCCAGACTCTTGGACGCCGATCGCGCGCCCCGCTCGCTCGTGGAGCGTGACTCCCGCCGCTTCAGCACGTTGGCGGAGGCGTTCCCACATCCGCACCCAGAGCCGCTGGATCTTCGCCCCGTCGGCCGACCAGGCGCGGCCGGCGCGTGGATGGAGAAAACATAGCTGCAAGGAGCGTACCGCCGAGGCCGCGTCGAAGGCGTACGGCGAGGTGAAGGTGCCGTCGGGCGCGAAGCGCATGTGGAAGGTGCGGGCGAGGGGATAACCTTCGGCGATCGCGTGTATCGCCCGCGGAAGATCGGCGAGCAGGCGCTCAAAATCGTCGATGAGCGCGATGAGGTCATCCTCCGCGTCGTCGGGCGTCAGGGCACGGACGAGACTGGAGAACGCGTTCTTGCTGTCGAGGTGCGCCGAGGCCAGCGCCAGGAGCGCCCGCACCTCGTTCTTCGGACCCTCAGCGAGGCCGTTCGCGCGGCGGGCGCCCCACGAAACGAGCTCTGCTTCGAGCCACTCGGACCAGGTCACCTCGTAAAGTGCGTGTTGTTGGCCGCGGACATGGACACGGTGCCGCTCGGGGTCGATGTTGCGCGCGGTGACCGATCCGAGGATGAGCGCGAGGCGGAGCTCCAGGTCCATCTCAGTGGTGAACAACAGATCGGCGTAGGCCAGAGGGTCCACGCCGAGAGCGCGGCCAAAAATGGCGTTGAAGAGGGTCGAAAATACCTTTCCGAGCGGCCGACCGCGGTAGCGCATCAAGGTACGGGTGCTCCGCCGCGTGGCGGTGGCCGGGTGCTCCGGATCGACGAGGCCGACCAGCGCGATGCTCGGGCCGCCCGGGCTCGGATCCGCCATGTTGCCCTGAAACGATGCGACCGTGTTGCTGCCGCCCGGCCGGCCGGCTTCGGGGGGCGGCCTCAGGATGCCCATGCCGTCGCCCGGGTCGCCCAGGAGCCGGCGGAGGTTCCGGTAGTCCCACAGCACGTGGTAGCCGTGCGGAACAACCCCTTTGTACGGCAACATCGGGCCATAGATGAGCTGCCGATCCATCCCGTGCTGGGTGTCGAAATAACCTTCGTAGGACCGGCTCATCGCCTTTCCGCCTACGCCATTTCCAGGGCTCCCCGGGCTCGGGATGAGCGGAGCAATCAGTGTGATCGCGAGGGGCGGGGCATCCTTCCCCCGCGCCTCGTGGATCTCGACGAGGTGCATCGCCGCCGACAATCCGGCGACGCCCCCTCCGATCACCGCGATATGCATGGTCGTTCTCCGCTCCCAGGTCTATCCGAGCGCGGGCCCCGACGGCGCCGATGCGGTTGCTTTCCGCGGTATGTCGCCGTCCGGGCCGGACAACGCCCACAGAGCGCCAGCGCTGCACAACACGTAGGCCAGTCCGTTCTGGACGTCTGGCGCGAGGAGCCCGGCTTGCGCTATGGTTTCTACGCCTATGAGCAGGAGCACGAGACCGACGGCGCGCTCCCGGGGGATGATCGCGCCGATCAAAGCCAACAAAGACCAGTAGTAGCTGGAGAGGCCGGCGAGGATCAGCGTCGCGACGAGGCCGCGCCCAAGCTCCAGGTCGAGTCGGCCGGGACCCCGTGTTCCAAGCCACAGCAAGACCAGGGCGCCGACGCCCAGATCCGCGAGTCCGCCGGCGCCGAAGCGCGCGAGGGCGAAGGTGTTGATGGAGTCGGCGCTTCGGTGCACCAGGAGCCGATTGGCGAAGCTCAACCAGGCTTCTGCCCCCAGCGCCGCGGCCGAGGCGGCCACCGCGAGGACGATGCCCAACAGCGTCCCACCCAACAGCCACGCCCTGGCGGGACGCCGGTCCTTGAGCGCAGCTACCATAGGCGCGAGCAGGAAGATCGCGGGAAAGATCCGCAGGGCGGTCGCCAGCCCCAACGCGACTCCCGCCCAGCCGGGGCGTGTGCGCCTCGCGAAGCAGAGCGCCGCACAAACAAGGAAAAACGAGAAGAAACGGCCGAAGGCACCACCGACGAAACCGTAGCGCCACGGCCAGCCGAGGCTGAACAGGAGCGCGACCCAAGCGGCGGCCTCCCAGCCGAAGCACACCCCGATCAGCCCGAAACTGATGAGGAGCAAGGCTGGGTCTACCCACAGCACACGGTTGAGATCGGCTACCTCGCTGACGGGGGGCCCCGCCCCGACCGTCTGCCCCAGGAGGGTCCAGAAGGGCGTCGGGTTGTAACCGTGGTCCTTGAGCGCCGCGGCCCGGCTACCCGCGGTCAGTGTGCGCCAAAAAACAGATACTTCCTGCTGAAAGTCCGTCCACGCCGGGCCGAGCCGCGTCGGGCATGCGGCTTCGACGTCTCCCGGGAGTCCGTTGCGGAGCTCCCCCGTGCTCAGATCTCGCCAGGTCAACGCCGATTTTTCGGCCCCTGGGAGCTGCGCCGCGGCGATCACGCAGGGGTAGAGCTGGGTGTAGCCAAGCTCCTCGGCGTAGCGTGAGCCCAGGTAGTAGTGGAAGAGCTCGTGGGTGTGTACGGCGCCACCATGGAGCCTGAAGGCGCCGAACTGGGTCCACGCGGAGGCTGAGGCGGCGAGGACGCAGAGGGCGAGGCCCGGCCCGCGAAGAGCCCGGACCACCAGCGCTCCGGCGGCCGCGACGAGGAAGGCCAGACCGGGCGTGGTGCACAGGAGCGCTGCGACTCCGAGGCAGAGCGCCATGGCACCGGCGGCGAGGCCCCACGAGCCTGCCGCGCCCGCGAAGAGCGCTGCCGCCCCCAACACACCGACGGCCGCCCGCCCGCCGCCCAGATGTCGTAGACTCGCGCTCCGCTCCAGGTCCGGACGGGGTTCTACGAGCGCAAGGTCGGGGGGCCAGGGCGTTCCACAGCGTCGAGCGGCGACCTCGGCGATGTGCACGGGCAGACCGCCGCGCGCGACCAACCTGAGGCCGTCCACCTCTTCGTCGAAGCGCCCCGCGCTCACTTCCAGGCCATCCCCCGCTTTCGGGCCCAGGACACCCAGGGAACGCCACGAACCCGATGGGTCGCGCACCTCAACCTCGACCTGGTCGTCCGCTTCGTGCTCCACGAGGATCGCGCCGAGGCGGGTCAGCGGAAAGACGTACTCCAAGCTCGCGGACTCGGTGTCCGTCCACGCGCTGACGCTGCTGTGCGCTTCGCCGCCGATCGGGCCGAGCCGGCCATCTGCGGCGCGCTCCGGGTAGCTCCACCCCTCCGTGCGCACCTCGGCGCCGTCGAGCAGGTCGCGCTCCTCACACGGGACGCCGGCGTAGGCAGATGGCGCCAGCAGCAAGAGCGCTGCGGCGGAAAAGGCAGAACTGAGCGCCACCTTCAGGTGAGTGTGACCGTGACCGGTGCGTGGTCCGAGAGGTCAGCGTCGCGCTCGATGTCCGCGTCGCCCAGCCTGAGGGCCGGGCTGCCGATGAGGTAGTCGATACGCCAACCGACGTCCTTTGCGCGCGCCGCGCCGCGCGCCGACCACCACGAATACGCCACCCGCTCGGGCCAACGTTCCCGGAACAGGTCGCGCCAGCCGCACGCGAACAACGTGTCCATCCACGCGCGCTCCTCGGGGAGGAACCCCGAGTTTTTCATGTTGGCCTTCGCGTTCCTGATGTCGATGACCTGGTGGGCGATGTTGATGTCGCCCCCGAACACCACCGGGCGTCCGCTCGCAAGCAGGCCGGCGAGCCAGGGCTCGAAGGCCTCGAGGAAGGCCATCTTCCAGGCCTGACGCTCCTCGCCCGCTGAGCCGGACGGGGCATAGACGCTGTAGACCTCGAGCTCGCCGAACCGGCGCCCGATCACGCGGCCCTCGTCTATCGAGCGCGGCTGGCCGAGCGGGGCGAGCGGCTCACCCGGCTCACGACTCCATATTGCGGTGCCGGAATAACCTGGTTTTGCGGCTGGCATCCAGGCCTTGTGCCATCCAGGGGCCTGGGTGAGCTCTGCCGGCAGGTCGTCCAGGCGGGCGCGCACCTCCTGGAGCATCAGCACATCGGGCGAATGGCGATGCAGCCACGCCAGGAAACCGCGTTTGTGCGCGGCGCGTAGGCCGTTGACGTTGAGGGTGGTGATCCGCAAGAAGCGCTCCCGGGAGACGGGTCTATCCGCTCGCTCCTCCTCCTTCGACCCGAAGCCCGCGCGGCGCTACATGGCGAAGATCGTGGCGAGGGCGGGATGGACGACGAGACACTGATGTTCGGCGAAAACGCAGCTTATCTTGAGGATCTTCAGGCGCGCGCCCTGGCTGCACCCGCCTCGGTCGACCGCACGACGGCGCGTTGGGCCGAAGCGACCGCGGGGGGCCGCCCTGCGATTCCCAGCCTTGCGCCACGCTCCATTTTCCATCCGCGGGCGCCGAGTCGAATGGACACCGCCGACCTGCAGGCGAAGGTTGGTCGACTGATCTACGCCTACCGTGCCCAGGGTCACGAGGTCGCGCGGATCGATCCGCTCGGGCTCCGGCCCGCCGGTCCCCACCAGGAGCTCGCGCTCCAACATTTCGGGTTGACCGAGGCAGATCTCGACCGCGTCGTCGCGACACACCCTGCCAACGGGCTGCCGGGACACACCACGTTACGCGAGCTGGTCGCCCACCTCGAGGCGGTCTACTGCGGCACGATCGGGGTCGAGGTGATGAACATCCGCGACGCCGCCTTACGTCGCTGGGTGATGGAGCGGCTTGAAACCCGCCTTGAACGTCCAGCGTTAGACCGGAAAGCCCAGATCGATGTGTTGGAGATGTTGACCCGTGCGGTGGGGTTCGAACAGTACCTCGGCGTCAAGTTCATGGGTTACAAACGGTTTTCGATCGAGGGCGCCGAGTCCCTCATCCCGCTCCTGATCCTGACGTTGGACGAGTCGGCGCGCCTGGGCGTCAAGGAGGTGGTGCTTGGAATGGCTCACCGAGGAAGGCTCAACGTGCTCCTCAACGTGCTGCACAAGCCGCCCGAGCGGATGTTGGCGGAGTTCGCGGGTATGGTCGGGGAGGGTGATGGTTCGGGAGATGTGAAGTATCACCTCGGATACTCCAGCAACCATCGCACGGCGGACGGGAAGGACATCCACGTGTCCTTGTGTTTCAACCCCTCCCACCTCGAAGCGGTGGATCCCGTGTGTCTCGGGCGCGTGAGGGCCAAACACGACCGTTATGGGGACACCACCCGTCGCCGCGCGCTCGGCCTGTTGGTCCACGGGGACGCCGCCTTCGCGGGCCAGGGGATCGTGGCGGAGACCCTGAACCTTTCGGGGCTTCGCGGTTACCGCACCGGCGGCACTGTGCACGTGGTGGTGAACAACCAGATCGGCTTCACCACGTCTCCGACCGAGAGCCGCTCCACCCCCTACGCTACTGACGTCGCACGTATGTTGGGCATCCCGATCTTCCACGTCAACGGCGAAGATCCCGAGTCCGTAGCCCAGGTGGTGAAGATCGCGTCCGCGTGGCGCAACGAGTTCGGTCAGGACGTGGTGATTGACCTGTACTGTTACCGCCGGCACGGCCACAACGAGACGGATGAGCCAGCTTTCACCCAGCCGATCATGTATCGGAAGATCGCAGAGCATCCTGGCGTCCGCGAGGTCTGGCTCCGCGACCTGATCCGGCGTGGGGTGCTGACGGCGGACGAGGGCGCGGCGATGCTCGGACGTTTCGCGGCCTCACTCGATGAGGCGCTCTCCGGAGTGAATGCGGGAAAAGGACAGGGAGAACCCAGTCAGATGCAGGGCGTCTGGTCGCGGTACCACAGCCGCACGCCGGATGCAGTAGACACCGCTGTGCCGGCCGCGCGGCTGGCGGAGCTCCTGCTGGGGCTCAACCGGGTGCCGCCCGATTTTCGTGTACACACCAAGCTGCTCCGGCTGTTCAAGCTCCATCAGGAGCAGGCGGAGGGGAAGCGTCCGCTCGATTGGGCCGCCGCGGAGCTCCTGGCGTTTGCCTCCCTGGTGGTACAAGGCCATCGGGTGCGGCTCTCGGGTCAGGATTGTGGGCGAGGCACCTTCTCTCATCGGCACGCCACCTACACGGATCAGGTCACCGGCGCGGATTACACCCCGCTGCAGCACCTGGATGCCGAGCAGGCCCCGTTCGACGTGTACAACTCGCTCCTGTCCGAAGCGGCGGTGCTCGGCTTCGAGTATGGTTACACCCTGGATCTTCCGGAGGCGCTGGTCCTGTGGGAGGCGCAGTTTGGTGACTTTGCCAACGGCGCTCAGGTGATCATCGACAACTTCCTTGTCTCGGGCGAGTCCAAATGGAACCGCCTCACCGGCCTCACGCTGCTGCTGCCCCACGGCTACGAGGGCCAAGGTCCGGAGCATAGTTCAGCACGTATCGAGCGGTTTTTGCAGATGTGCGCCGAGGGCAACATGCAGGTGGTCAACTGTACGACACCCGCGCAGTACTTCCACCTTCTGCGCCGGCAGGCGATCCGCAACGTGCGGGATCCGCTGATCGTCTTTACGCCCAAGAGCCTGCTCCGCCACCCGGAGGTGGTGAGCCCGCTTTCGGCGTTGGCGGAGGGATCGTTTCAGGAGCTCATTGGCGACGGCGAGCGGCGTCGGCGTGTGGTCCTGTGTTCGGGTAAGGTCTATTACGACCTCCTCGTGGCCAGGGGCGCTCGTGACGTCGCCTTGTTCCGGGTGGAACAAATTTTTCCGTTCCCGCTCAAGGCGCTCCGCGAGGAGCTCCTGCGCCACCCGGGCGCGGAGCTCTGGTGGTGTCAGGAGGAGCCCAAGAACATGGGTGGCTACAGTTTCGTGGCGCTGCTGCTCCTCGAAGAGGGGATCTCGCTCCGTTATTCGGGGCGGGCGGCTTCGGCCTCGCCCGCGACGGGCTATCCTGCGCGCCACGCCGCCGAGCAGACCGCCCTGGTAGAGCTGGCCTTGGGCGCGGAGAAGACTCCGGGCGCCTGAGTGGCGGGTGAGCCGCGGACTATAGTGCCGAGATGAACGGTCTCCTTTCACTGATCCGTAGCTTTGACAGGGTCTTCTGGATCTGCATCTTCATGGAGCTCATGGAGCGTATGGCCTATTATGGCGTGCGCCTCGTCGTGCCCGTCTACATGGTGCTGGCGCCGTCCGAAGGCGGCGCGGGGCTCAGTCACACCGAGAAAGGCACGATCCTCGCGTGTTGGGCCGCGATGCAGTCGTGGTTGCCGACCTTCGCGGGCGGACTGTCCGACCGTTTCGGGTACAAACGTACCATCGCCGTTTCGGTGGTGCTGAAGACCGTCGGCTACGCCGGTATGGCGATGGCCGGCGATTTCTGGACGATGCTCCTCGGAACTCAGCTGCTCGCGGCCGGCACGGGTCTGTTCAAACCCGGAATCCAGGGGACGATGGCACACTCCATCGCCCGGTCAAACACGGCGGACTCTGGCCGCATCGAGTCGATGGGCTGGGGTCTGTTCTACCAGTCCGTCAATCTCGGCGCCGCGATCTCGGCCTATATCCCCATCTTCACGAGGGACGTGTACGGGTGGGACTCGGTGTTCTGGGTGTGTTCGGCTATCGTGTGCGCGAACTTCATCCCCTTGATGTTCTATGACGATCCCAAAGATGAACGCCAGAAAGAACCGGACACCCGTTCGGTTGGGACGCTGATGCGTGAGTCGATCGGCGGCCTGTTCACCAGCCCCGTGCTGATGGGGTTCATCCTGATCTCTGCGGGGTTCTGGTTCTCGTTCCATCAGCTCTTCGACATGTTGCCCAACTACGTCGACGATTGGACCGACTCGACGGTGTTGCTGGCAGATGTCGGCGGAGTTTTTGGCTTTCAGAGCTGGATTGATCGGGCGGCCAGCGGCGTCGGGATCCCCCAGGAGCAGCTGCTCAACATCAACGCGATCCTGATCATGACCACCATGTTCCTCTTCGCGGCCCTGTCCGGTAGGCTCCGGGTGCTCACCTCGACGATACTCGGCATGTTCATCTTGACGGCCGCGATCGGCTTTTTTGCGGTGAGCGCCAACGTGTACGTCGTGCTCGCCGGCATCGTGGTCTACACGATCGGGGAAATGCTCGCGAGCCCCAAGCGCCAGGAGTACATGTCGTCGTTGGCGCCTCCGGGGAAACGGGCGCTGTACCTTGGTTATGCGAATATGCCCGACGGAATCGGTTGGGTGCTCGGCAATCTGGTCGCGGGCGGCGCCTACGAAATCAGGGGCGACAAGGTCAACCTGTGTCGGAAGTTCCTCGGCGGTCAGCTCGACGCGGTGGATTGGGCGAGTTTTGAGAGGTTGTATGCTGGGTTCGATGCGGGTCTGCGCGAGGAGCTCCAGCACGAGATCGTGGCGCGAATGGAGCTGCCCGCGACGACCAGCGCGGAAGCCGCCTACGCCGCCCTGGCGGCGTCGCCGGAAAAACTAAGCCTGCTCCCTGATGTATTGCCTCGCGGTCAGGTCCTTAGCTATGCCGTAGAGGCCGTGCCTACGCTACCCGACGGGACCGCCACCACGCTCGGGAGCCTGCGGGAGCACCTCTTCGTCACCTACCAGCCAGGGCAGGTGTGGTACGTGTTCATGGGCATCGGCGCGGTGTCCGTCGTATTGATGGTCGTCTATGATCGGTGGGTTCGAGCGCGACTCTCTGTTGAGTTGCACGCCCGTTGGCACACCGGACGGTAGGCCGTTGCACGTTGGCTGACACGGCCCGCGGCATGGGACCGGGCGGGTAGGGTGGGCTGCTCGGTCGAGGCCCGCCGACAACGGGCGGCGGC
>CANKTH010000116.1 GCA_947486185.1 Deltaproteobacteria bacterium | reverse complement strand
CCCGCAAAAACTCGAGGATCCCGAAGACGATCTCCTCGCAGATCCGGAGGAGGACGACGCCGCGCTCCGGGCCGCCGATGCCGCGAGGGCCAAGGCGGCCGCGGATGCGGCGGCAAAAGCTAAGGCGGCTGAGGCCGCGGCGCTCGCTGCAGCGGAAGAGGAGCGCCGTATCGCCGCGGAGCGCGCAGCGGCCAAGGCGGCCGCGGACGCCGAGATCGCCCGGCGAAAGGCCGAAGCGGCCAAGCGTGCCGAAGATGAGGCGCGCGCCGAGCGCGAGGCCGATGACGCCCGACGCGAAGAGGAGGCCCGAGCCGCGGCCGCCGCGTCTGAGCCTTCCGAAGAGGACTTGGAAGCTGAACTGGCGGCGTTTCAGTTCGGCTCCTCCGCCTCCGCCATCGCGGTGGAGTCGGTAGACTCCAAGGCGCCCAGCAAGACCACGTCTCCTTCGAGCACGAGCCGGGCCGCGATCGTGGTTGAGGAAGACGAAGAAGAGGAGGACATCCCTCCGCCCAAACCCGCACCCGCGAAGTCCACGAGCACCTCGTCGACCGCCACGAAGACCACCACCAAGCCGCCTGCCCGTATCGAGGAGGACGACGAGGAGGACTTCCTCGCGGATCCAGACGAAGAGGAAGAAGACATCGCCGACCTGGACGAAGAGGACCTCCCGCCCCGGTCCTCCTCCAGCAAAACGAGCCCCGAAAAGTCGTCGAGCCGGAGCTCAGCCTCCTCCAGCAAAACTCCGTCCAACAAGTCTTCTTCGAGTCGGGCGCGTCCGGACGAAGACGAGCCGGCGGAGAACTCGCTCACGCTCTACCCGCGCCTCGGCGTCGCCCGTTACGGAAATCACTTCACCTTCCTCACTTTTGGCGGCGAGCTGGGCATCCCCATCGCTGCCCGCGCCCGCGTGGTCGTGGGGGTCGAGGGCTATGCGACCCAGCGCCACTACGACGACGAGGCCGCCGAGATCATCGCCGACAAGGAGGGCATCGACGTCGACGATGTCAACCTCGATCCTTGGAACACCATCCTCCCGATCAACCTCGGGGTGCAGTACTACGGTGGCAGCGAGACCGTGAAGGGCTACGGCGGCCTCGATCTGGTGGGCGGCGCGATCACGGCCGAGATCTTCCCACCGGCGATCGGGCTTCGTGCGCGGGGCGGCGTAGATTTCATCAGTAAGGCCGGGGTCGGGTTCAACCTGAACCTCGGCGTCGGCGGGCTCTACGGGAAGGCCTTTCCCGAGGTACAACCCGATGTGTCCGAGGCCGACATCTTCTGGCAGCTCTCAGCGGGCCTGCTGTTCGCGTTCTGATCGTGGGCTTGCTGCTTCACGCATTACAGGCGGTGGTCTACGCGCTGATCGCGCGCGAGCTCCTGGAGCGCTGGTGGGGCGACGCCGTCATCCTCGGGCTCGCCGCGGTGTGTATGGGCGTCGGCGGTCTGGCGACGGCGCTCCCCGATGCGACGCTCCGGGGTCGGCGTGAGCTCTTGGTTCGGGGTGCCTCAGCCCTGGCGCTCCTCATGGTGGCGGTCGTGGTCGGCCGTTTTGGCGCGCAGGCCCTGCACGTGGTTCGGGTATTTGGCCCGCTCACCGGCGAGCAGGTGACGGCGTCGGTCGGGAGCATCGCTGTGGTCCTCCCCTACCTGGTGGTTTTTCCCGCGTGGCGGGTCGGCGCCCGTTTCCCCGCACCCTTGCTCCTGCTCGGGCTTTTTCCGGCGTTGGAAGGGATGCTCCCTTATGCCGCGGTGCCCGGTCCCGCGGATGGTGGCGCGCTCGCGGCGCAGGTGTACCAGGGTTGGGTCGGGAGCGCGGAGCCCGCGACGCTGCCCGAGGGCGCCGACGTCCGGCTCACGCCGATCGCGGGTGGCGAGGCGGGGAGGACCAGCCGGCTCGTGAGCGGCAAGGCTCCTTCGTTGCCGCGCCCCGGGGTACGACCGGCCCTGCTCGTGGAGATCGCTCGCGAGACCCTGCCCCGCGGCTTCGTCCGGCCGGGCACGGACGCCCCCGTGGGCCGAAGCCCTGCCTTGTACGCGCGAAATACTCGTCGGCGTGAGGTGCTGCCGGGCTTCTCGATGCCCGCGCTCGGGGAGGACACGCGCCGGTTTGAGAGCTTCGTGGCTTCGGATTCGGGCGTCGTGAAGCTGGATCGCGGCTGGGCGCCTGGTCCGGAGCTGAGCCCCGAGGCGATCGACGCCGCGGTGCGGTCCGGCGCCGACCACCTGATCCACAACCTGGGAACCGATGGCGGCTTCACCTACATCGTCGAGGGGCCCTCAGGAAAGGCAGGATCAGGCTACAACTACCCGCGCCACGCCGGTACTTCCTGGTATCTCGCGCGTGTCGCGGCGGCCTTCGAGTCGAACGGCCCGGGGCCCTACGGGGAGGCGACCGATCGGGCGATCGCATTTCTCGACTCAGTCAGCCGGCGACTGCCCGATGGTCGGGCCTTTGTACTGGATCCGTCACGAAAAGATGGGAAGTCATGGGCCGGGACCACTGCGCTCGCTGCCCTCGCGAGCCTCACCCGCGGGCGCACGCCCGAGCTCAGTGAGGCATGGGTTCGCCAGCTCGCGGCGTCGGTCGACGAGCGCGGTCAGGTTCGCGGTGACATGTCCCTGAAACAGGCTTCCTTCCCGGAGCAGGCCCAGAACGGCTATGGCCAGGGTCAGGTGGTGCTCGCGCTCGCGGTGGCCGAACGGCACGGGATCAAGGTGGGTGAGGAGGCGTTGACCCGGGCCATCCGGTTCTTGGAGTCGGAGTACGTCGGCTCTGCACACCCGCTGATCACGGGCGACGAGCACTGGATGTGCCTGACCGCGCACGCCATCCTCGAGGTACGTGGTGTGGATGTGGCGCGGGGTATCTGCAAGGCCTACGTCGCTGCTACACGGTTTGGCACCCCCGAGCCAGAGGGTGCGGTCCGACCCTCGGCAGGGCCCGGCGGGGGGCTGGCCGAGGCGGTGGTCGCGCACGCATGGAACAGCCAGGACCCGGCGTGGATGGAGCGATCCCTGAGATGGGGCAAGTTGTTCCTGGATTCACAGTACCGGTCCGAAGACTCCCCCTTCCTCGGTGCGCCGTTACGCCTGATCGGCGGCTTCCGCGACGGGCCGGGCCAGCTCGACGTCCAGATCGACGCGGTCCAGCACATCGGATCGGCACTTCTGGG
Organism: Deltaproteobacteria bacterium; assembly: GCA_947486185.1. GTDB lineage: Bacteria > Myxococcota_A > UBA796 > UBA796 > SXON01 > CANKTH01. Next base: position 12,639 of record CANKTH010000116.1, on the reverse strand, counting down.
GGTTGAAGCGTTGTTGAGTGGTCGGGCGCGCCCCGGCAGCTTGCCCTGAAGCTGACCCGCAGGGCAGGGCTGGTGTGCCGGGGATCCGCCCTCCTTCCCTTGCCCACGTAGTACCCCTGGGATAGCGGCGGCCCCGATGATCCGAGCTTTTGGCTGGTGTAACGATTCCTTCGACCCTCACGCCCCGGGGCGGCTCTGTCGTGGCCGCGAACGTTGGCTGGAAGGGCTCCCTGACACCTCCACGCTGAGGCTGCACCGGACGGTGTTGAGCGGCGCGGTGTTCAGCGACGACAGTGCCCGCGACGCCCAGCGCGGCTTCGTCTACAGCGGCGTGATGGCGGGCCGGCTACTCGCCGCGTTGTTCCCTGGCCATTCGATCTATGGTTTTGCGGAGGCCGGCGAACCCCGAACGGTCCCCGCCCACACCCTCCTGGAGGAGGATTGGGTCCGGCCGGTGCTTGCAGGCACGGCGGCGCGCCCTGCGGTCCGCTGGATCGCGCAGGCGCGGCTGGACGATGTCGACGATTGGATGGCGGGAGACAACGAACGCGACGCGTCCACCGGTCCGCTCGCCGACGGCTTCGTCGTGGTGAAGGGCAGCTTGACCCCCGCACTTATCGACGGGATCCACCTCCTGGTCGGCTTCGGCGACAACGACGACCGCCCCGCTCGCCGCTATTCGCCCACCGGCCTCGTGGACCTCCTGGGCTCCGCGACGGCGGTGGTGTTGCTCCACCTCGACAAACACGCCAGTACGCTGTCGATCTACACCCGTGAGCCGCTCGAGGCCGACGAGACCCTCGCGCTGTCGGCTCGGGTCGCCGAGGCTTTCCCGGTGCCGTTCGCGATCCCGCCGATGCTGGCCCGGTGGGATCGGGCCCTGTACGAGCTGCGGATGAAGTGGGACCCGTCGGTGGACGGCGAGTTCCCCGTGCCCCCGGCGGACGATGCCGGCGGCCGGTGGTCGAGTCGGCGTCGCCGCTCGGACGAGGTGGAGCCGGACGCCCTCGACGCCGAGAGCCCTGCGGTAGAGGACGGCGAGGCAGAGGAGGAATAACCCCTCCGCCGACCCGTACCTTCGGTGAAGCCCGGTGGTGACGCCGGCTTCAGCCCGCTGCGCTCTGCGCCGAAGCCAGGCCGATGCCCCCGGCGAGCGCCGCCTCGTCGGTGTCCGTGACCCCCGAGTCCTTCAGCAGCCGCCGCGAGAGCTGCATGGCGTTCTCCATGGAATGATCCATGTTGTTGTACCAGAACATGCCTGTACGTCCTGCGAGCTGCAGGTTCTCGTACTTCTGCAGCGAGCGGCGCGCTCGGTCGAGCTGCGCCGGGTAGTCCTTGTGGTAGATCGGGTAGGTCTCGGGGACACGCTCCACGTGGACGTCAATCACGTCCTTCCGGTTCGTCACGAGCCCCACCCGAATGAGGTCGGCCACCACCCAGTCGGTCAGACGTTCGGCGTGCCGCCACCGTTCGTCGCCTTCGCGGCACGTGACCTCCAGGCAGTAGCCGGTCGTTCCCGGAGGACAGGTGTCGTCCGAGAAAAACTTGGGGATCGAGGCCCGAGAAAATATGATGTCGTCGGCGCCGTAGTAGCACCACTGGTATTCGCGAGGTCCATCGCCGCGTACGAGGACGTTGAAGATGAGGGTCGCCAGATAAGGCAGGTTCGGAACAGAAATGTCGAGCTGCTTACATGCGAGGGTCAATGGTGCGGTCCAGATGACCACGCTCGGTTCGATCCGCTCGTCGCCCGCGTACACCGCCTCGATGCGGTCGCCTACGGCCTCCAATCTGGCCGATGTGGAGGTGAGGATTCGTCCACCCAGGGCCTGGAGCGCGGCGGACACCCGCTGCCAGGTCACATGCAGGCCCCCCTTTGGGTACATGAAGTCGATCTCGGCCTTCTGGAACTGCAAGAAGGTGGACTTGGCCAGCTGGGCGAGGTTCTGCATCTGTAGCTTGTCGTCGATGATCGCCCGGTTGATGCCAACTTTTGCCCAGTCGGGGTGGGTCTCCTTCGGGTGGATGCCCAAGAACTTGATCGAGTAGCCCTTGAAGAAGTGCTCGTACAGCGTGGGGCCGTACTGCCGGAGGACGTAGTCCTCGAAGTTGTCGTTGCCGTACGTTTTTCGGCCGTTGACCGCGAGATCTACCGCGCTCTTGACCGCGAGGGGCACGGGGAGCTGCACCAGGTTCTTGGGGTGCAGGGGCCAGCGGTAATATTTTCCTTGGAAATACACCTCGGAGCGACGCGGAAAGAGGGTGGCGTTGCCCTTCAGCATCCGGTCGAGGTAGGTGCGAATGTTGGGGTTCTCCGTGTGGAATCGGTGAGGACCGATGTCGAACACGAAACCGTCGTAGGTGAAGGAGCGCGCGAGACCGCCGACCTCGGCGCACTTCTCGATGACCACCACCCGTGCGCCGCGCTCGGCCAGCAGATGCGCGGTGACGAGCCCCGCGACCCCGCCTCCTACGACAACAACGGGCCCCTCGAACACCGACGGTTTGGACACTCCGAACACTCCTTCGCCCGGCGGCAACGCCGGCGTCTGGCGATCATGCCTCATTCCGCGTCGCGGGGAAAGGTCAGAAGGCTACGGGGCCGGCAGAAACCGGAGCGACCGCGAGGGTGCGCTCCGTGGCGGATCAGGGGATCTTGAGCTCCATCCCCAAGGACAGACCGTGCCCCTCTTTGAGGACGTGGGCGTTGGCGGCCTGAATCTGCTCCCAGCGAGAAGCGTCGCCGTAGTGCTGTTTGGAGATCTTGTAGAGCGTGTCGCCGGACTGGACCACGTGGACCGTTCCGGCCGCTGCGGCCCGGCCCGACGCCGCGGGGGCCTGGGGCGGAGCGGAGCGGGAGGCGGTCGTCGTAGCAGGCTCCACCGCGAGCGGCGCCGCTACGACAACCGAGGGGGACGCTACCGGCGTGGCTGGACCCACACCACTGGCGGGCAAATACGCCAACGCCAGCACCACACCGGTAGCGAAGAGTGCGGTCCCGAGAGTCGCGAGCTTCCAGAGCTGTTCCCGGCTCAAAGCGTCGCCGACCTCCGTCTCCAAACGAACAGTGTCGGAGCGGAGCTGCCGGGTCTCCGAACGGAGCGCCCGGATCTCCCCCTGCTCACGCGCCATCAGGCGCGCGCGCTGCTCCTCTTCGCGCGCGCGCTCGGCGCGAATCGCGTTCTCCAGGTACTCCCGGAGGCCGGCGGGGGGCAGTGCCCCGGCGACGACGGCCTGATCGAGCCGCGTCAGTGCCTCGGCAGGCCGCTCCTGCGCGGAGAGCACCTTGGCCATGAGCAAGAGCGCGTCCCCGTCTTCGGGGTCGAGGCCCAGAAGCATCTGAAGCCGGCCCGCCGCCGCGCCGAGGTGCCCCGAACGAGCAAGCTCCAACGCCTCATTATAGAGACCGCACGGCGCATCGATCCCGGCCTGCTCCAGCGTCCGGGCGATTCGCTCGGGGACGTTGTATCCCTCGGACGCCCCTTCGGGCGCGCGCCGAGGCGGGTCGTCGAATTCGACGGGGAGGGGCGCAATCGGGGGCATGGGCAACCAATACAGCGGGGGGTGACCGCTGAAGATCACGCTATCACTCTTTACGCGTCAAGTGAATAGGTCGAGAAGAATTTATGACTGTGGCTGAGCCCTCGCCGGGGCCCTGGGTTCAGCCCTCTCGCGGGGCCAGAGCGCTGTCGAGGGCGCCCACGAGGAGCGGCAGGCTGCGGTCCAGGCGGTAGTCGATATCCGAATGATCGTCGTCGAACTCCTCATAGACGCTGACCAGACCGTGCTGATCGAGCTGCTCTTTGAGCTGGCGGGCGCCCCAGAGGAGACGGTACTGGTCGCGGCGGCCGATGTCGAGATAAAGTAGCCTCAAGCTTCTGAGTGCCTCGACATGGTGCGCGACCCTCTGTACAGGATCCCATTCGCACCATCGCGCCCAGCGAGCGGGCAGAATGCGCCCGGTCCGGGCATGAAAAGGCAGGTGGAAGCCGCGAGTTGCCGCGCTGTCGCCGTCGTAGTGGGCGGCCATGCCCACGATCATGAGCGCGGTGGTCTCGTCGTGTTTGAGCTTCTCCCGTGACCACACCCACTCCAAAAAGTTGTCGAGTGAACCGTGGCGATCGATCTGGGTCAACAAGACCGAAAAGTCCGGGATGTAGCAGTATTCAAACCCCATGTCCCCCGAGTGGCACGCGATCGCGGCCCAGGTCTCGGGCCGCAACATACCGTGCATCAACGCGCCGTAACCACCGGATGACTTGCCGAAGATGCCCCGGTTCTCGCGCCGGCCACCCGCGGCGAACCGGGACTCCACCAGCGGCACGAGCTCGTCGCACAGGTGGTCCATGTACGGGCCGGTGCCTTCGCTGTTGATGTACTGGTTGCCGCCATAGCAGGTGAACAGGTCGGGCAAGACGACGACCGCCGGCGGCATGCCGTGGTGGATCAGCCGGTCCATCCGCTCGGGGAGGGAGAGGCCGAAGGGCTTCCAGTTGCTATGGCTGCGCCCGCTGCCGATATAACCTGCCAGATCGACGAGCAGCGGGTAGCGGCGGCTCGGGTCGTAGCCGGGTGGCGTGTAGACCTCCACCACACGTCGGGCCGGATCCCCCGGGGCGTTCCCGGCCAAGAGGGCGGAGTCATGGTCCAGGCGGTGGACGGTGCCCGTAGGCGCGCTGGCGTTCTTTCGCATCGGTCCTCGGAGGGGCCGGGTTCGTATCCGAAGCCGGGCGGACGGGCTGGCACAACAGGGATAGAGGGCGCCGCGCCCAAGCGGGGAGGAGCGATGTACGGGACCTTTCGTGAAAAACTCCAGGCCGAGCTCGACGCGATCGAGAGCGCGGGCCTGAGCAAGAGAGAGCGGGTGATCCTGTCGCCGCAAGACGCTCGGATCCGTGTGGCAGGCGGTGCTGAAGTCCTGAACTTCTGCGCCAACAACTACCTCGGGCTCGCGGACCACCCCGCGCTCATCGCCGGGGCACACGCGGCGCTGGACAGCCATGGCTTCGGCCTGGCTTCGGTGCGGTTCATCTGCGGTACGCAGGATCGGCACAAGGAGCTTGAAGCGGCGATCTCCGGCTTTCTCCAGACCGAGGACACCATTCTCTATTCCTCGTGTTTTGATGCCAACGGCGGCCTTTTTGAGACGATCCTCGGCGAGGAGGACGCGATCCTCTCCGATGAGCTCAACCATGCGTCGATCATCGACGGCATCCGGTTGGCCAAGGCCGAGCGCCTCCGCTACCGTCACCTGGACCTCGAAGATCTCGAACGTGGCTTGATCGCCACGCAGAACCGTCGGTTCCGGCTGATCGCGACCGACGGCGTGTTCTCGATGGACGGCGACATCGCTCCCCTGGGCGCGATCTGTGACCTCGCCGAGAAGTACGACGCCCTGGTCATGGTGGATGACAGCCACGCAACTGGATTTTTGGGCCCCACGGGCCGTGGTTCGATCGAGCATTGCGGCGTGATGGGGCGCGTGGACATCGTGACCTCCACCTTGGGGAAAGCCCTGGGCGGCGCCTCGGGCGGCTTCACCTCGGGGCGCGCCGAGATCATCGCGCTCCTCCGCCAACGTTCGCGCCCCTATCTTTTCTCCAACACACTCCCGCCGCCGATCGTCGGCGCCGCCCTCGAGGCGCTGAAGCTCTTGTCGGCGAGCACTGAGCGGCGCGACCGACTGGAGCAGAACACCCATCGTTTCCGGAGCGGGATGACCGCGGCGGGCTTCGAGATTCGCCCAGGGGTGCACCCCATCGTGCCCATCATGCTCGGCGACGCGCGGTTGGCCGTGGCGCTCGCGGAGAGCATGCTCGCCCGCGGCATCTACGTGGTCGCCTTTTCCTTTCCGGTGGTGCCGCGGGGGCAAGCGCGGATCCGGGTGCAGCTCTCGGCGGCGCACACGCCCGAGCAGGTGGATCAGGCGATCTCCGCGTTTGTTGAGGCCGGTCGCGCGCTCGGCGTGGTCGGCTGAGATGATCCGGATCAAGAAGTACGGCAATCGGCGGCTCTACGACACCGAGCAGTCTCGCTATGTCAACCTGGATGATCTGGTGGTCCTGATCCGTGACGGCCAGGAGATCCAGGTCGTGGACGCCAAGACCCAGGCGGACCTCACCCGGGAGGTCCTGATGCAGGTGCTGATGGAGATCCAGGGTGGAAGCAGTCTCTTGCCGCTCGGGCTGCTCCACCGGCTCATCCGCTACAGCGGGGACTCGACCGGACTCGCGTTGCGGCAGCTGGGTGCCGGCCTCGAGCTCTTGGACAGCCAGATCGCCCAAGTGGAACGTCAGTTTGGTTGGATGGCCCAGCCGGCGCGCGCGCGTGCGTCGGGTGCCGGTCGTAGCGCACGCGCGGCCGCGTCGGATGCCGACGAGCCGCCCCCAGAGGTGGATCCCGAGCCGCCGCCGGAGTCCGCCCCGCCGCCGCCAGTCAAACCGCCGCCTCCGGCCCCTCCCGGCCCCGCAGAGGCTGCCCGACCGGCGGCGCCGCCCGAAGACGGACTCGACGCGCTACGCGCACGGCTTGCCGCGCTGGAAGGCCGCCTCAAACGTTGAGATGAGCCGAAGCGGTCCCGGTGGCCTTCAGAACATGTCGCGCGCCCCTCGCACCTTTCCGAAGACCTCTACCGGATCGCGGCTCCCCGCCCAGGCCATGACGGCGGGATCATCCCACCGAAGGAGCACATTTCGCCGACGCTCCTCGGCGAGCGTGCCGGGCATGGACGGCCCTGCCGGGTCGGGTAGTGGGTCTGGCGCGATGGTTCGGCCAAAGGCACGGTTTCTGGCGGTGTACTCGTGCCCGCACCACAGCCGGGTCTCCGGCGATAGCGCCCGCAGGCGGCTCAATGATGCCAGCATCATTTCGGCGTCCCCCTCGAACAGCCTGCCGCAACCGCCAAGAAACAGCGTGTCACCGGTGAAGAGCTCGTCGCCCACCTGCCAGGCCAGCGCGCCCAGGGTGTGGCCGGGCACGAGCCACACACGAGCCGTCAGCGCCCCGAAGCTCACGGTCTCCCCATCACGGAGCCCGACGGTCTGTCCGGGCACACGGTCGCGCGCGTGGTCGTAGGCGCTCGCGTAGACCGGCACGCCGAAGCGCGCGACCAAGGCCTCGACGCCGCCAACGTGATCCCAGTGGTGGTGGGTGCAGGCGATCGCAGTGAGCCGGCGGCCGGCCAGAGCCTTGAGCACCGGCTCGGGCTCGGATGGATCGACCACGATGATCTGCTCGTCTTGTTCGAACAGATAGGCGTAGTTGTCGGCGAGGCAGGGGACGGGCGTGACCTTGACCTCGCCCGGCCCCGCCCCGCCGGCGGCGGGCGTCACGCCTGGGCGCCTGCGGAGAGCATGATCGCCTGAAGACGACGGGCGAACCCGGCATGATCCGTCAGCGTGCCTTCCGCGATCTGCGCGTAGTCGAGCAGCAGCCGCGCGAGGGGTTCGTTGGGCGCCCCCTGGCCGTCGGCCTGCGCGGTGACGAGTCGGCGAACGAGCGGATGTTCCGGGTTGATCTCCAGGATCCGCTGGGCCTTGGGCCCGTCCTGGCGCGCCGAGCGTAAGATACGCTCCAGGTTGGCGCTGACGCCCTTGTCGCTGTCGACGAGCACGGCAGGGCTGTCGGTGAGACGGCTGCTGGTCCGCACCTCGCTCACCTGGCCGGACAGCAGGCCGCCCAGCCAGTTGACGAAGGGTTCAGCCTGTTTTTTCGCCTCCTCAGCGATGGGGTCGTCGTTTGCCGGCAGGTCCCCGCGGGCGACGCTCTTGATCTCGACGGTCTCGAACGACGGCAGGTTCATCACTACCCATTCGTCCACTGGGTCCGAGAGGAGCAGGACCTCCCAGCCTTTTTTGCGGAAGGCCTCGAGCTGGGGGCTCGACCGGATCCGGTCGGCGTCGGTGCCGGTGATGTACCAGATGGCGTCCTGGCCTTCGACCCTCTCCGCCTTGATCGTCGCGAGATCGCGCCACCCGTCTCCTTTGGTGGTGCGGAAGCGGAGGAGGGGGGCGATCTGGTCGCGGTTGTCGCCGTCTTCAGCGATACCCTCCTTGAGCGTAGAACCGAAGGACTCCCAGAAGTTCAGGTAGGCCGGCTCGTCTTCGTTGGCGAGCTCCTTCAGGCGCCGAAGCGTACGTTTCACCACCTGTTTCTTGATGGTGTTGACGACCGGAGTGTTCTGCAACATCTCCCGGCTCACGTTGAGGCTCACGTCGGGCGCGTCCACAACGCCGCGGACGAAGCGCAGGTACCGAGGTACAAACTGCTCTGCGTGCTCGAGCACCATCACCCGTTGCTGGTAGAGCTTCAGGCCGTTCTTCCGGTCGGGATAGTCGAGATCCGTCGGGCGTTGTTGCGGCACGTAGAGGATCGCCGCGAACTCGAGCGGGGCCTCGGCGCGGAAGTGGACCCAGGCCTGGGGGTCCTGCCAGTCGCCCGCGACGTGTTTGTAGAAGCTCTTGTACTCGGCCTCTTCGACCTCACGCGGGTCGCGACGCCAGAGCGCCGCTTCGCTGTTGATGCGCTCGTCATCCAGCTCGATGGGGTAGGCGATGAACTGGGAGTGCTTCTCCACGATGTCGCGGATGCGGTATTTATCCGCGTACTCCAACGAGTTGTCGCGGAGATGAAGCACCACATCGGTCCCGCGCGTGCTCCGGTTTCCGCTATCGAGCTCGAACGTACCGCCGCCGGTGGAGGCCCAACGGATCGCTTCGGCGCCCGGCTCGGCCGACATCGAGTGCACCTCGACCCGATCCGCAACCATGAAGCTGGCATAAAATCCAACGCCGAACTGCCCGATCAGGCCCTCCGCGCTGGTGCCCCGCTCCTTGAGCGCCTGGGCGAAGGCCTTGGTGCCTGAGCGGGCGATGGTGCCGAGGTGCTCAATCGCCTGCTCCCGCGTGAGGCCGACGCCGTTGTCGCTGACCGTCAGGGTACCCAGTGCCTTGTCAAAGCGAAGCTTGATCGCGGGCTCTCCGTCCGCGCTCCGGAGATCGTCTCGGGAGAGGCCGAGGAAACGTGCCCGGTCCAAGGCGTCGGAGGCGTTGGAGATCAGCTCTCTGAGGAAGACGTCGCGGTCAGAGTAGAGGGAATGAACGACGAGGTCGAGGAGCTGCTGGACCTCGGCCTGGAACTGGAGGGTGTCCGCCATGGTTTCTCCGCGTTGATGCTGAATGCGAGGGTGAACGGGCGCCGCCGAGCCGAACGGGCGTTGCGGCGTTGAGCTGGGGTGGGCCAGACCGGCCCGCCCGACGGCCGTTGAGATAGGGACGGGTCGGGCCGCGTCAAGCGGCGAAGGCCGCGGTCGGTTAAGGCGTGGGGCCGCGTGGCGATGCGCGGACTGCCACACTGGAGCTCGGTTGGAAAGGATTGCGCGGAACCTGGTAACTATCGAGATCGACAAGGAGATGAGCGCCTCCTATCTCGATTACTCGATGTCGGTCATCATCGGTCGCGCCCTTCCGGACGTCCGAGATGGCCTCAAACCGGTGCATCGCCGCATCCTCTACGCGATGTGGAAGGAGGGCCTCCTCTCCAACCGGCGGTTCAGCAAGTGCGCCGGCGTGGTCGGTGAGGTGCTGAAAAAGTACCATCCTCACGGGGACAACGCGGTCTACGACGCGCTGGTGCGCCTGGCCCAGCCGTGGAACCTGCGCTACCTCCTGGTGGACGGTCAGGGCAACTTCGGCAGTGTAGACGGGGATAACGCCGCGGCCTACCGGTACACCGAGTGCCGTATGATGCGCCTCGCCGAGAGCCTGCTCGCCGACATCGACAAGGAGACCGTCAACTTCGGCCCGAACTTTGACGGCGCGACCGAGGAGCCCGAGGTCCTCCCCGCGGCCTTCCCCAACCTGCTCGTCAACGGCGCCGAGGGCATCGCCGTGGGCATGGCCACCAAGATCCCGCCGCACAACCTTGGCGAGATCATCGACGGTCTGCTCGCCCTCAGCCTCGACCCTGAGATCAGCATCTCGGCGTTGATGGAATACATTCCCGGCCCCGACTTCCCCACCGCCGGGCGGATCTACGGCATGGAGGGGGTGCGGGACGCCTACCACACGGGTCGCGGCCGCCTCGTGGTGCGGGGAAAGGTGCATTTTGAGGAGGTGGACGGCCGCGAGGCGATCATCCTCGATGAGCTTCCGTACCAGGTCAACAAGGCGCGCCTCTGCGAAGAGATCGACGAGCTGTCGAAGTCCAAGAAGATCGAGGGCATTCATACGGTCCGGGACGAGTCGGACCGTCAGGGCATGCGGGTGGTGATCGAGCTGAAGCGTGACATCGTGCGGGAGGTGGTGCTCAACAACCTCTTCCGCCATTCTCAGCTGCAGAACACCTTTGGCGTGATCATGTTGGCGATCGTCAACCAGCGCCCCCATGTGCTCAACCTCAAGGAGATGTTGGCCTGCTACCTCGGTCATCGCCGTGAAGTCGTGCTGCGCCGCACACGGTTCGAGCTCCGTAAGGCGCGCGAACGGGCGCACATCCTTGAAGGTTACCGGATCGCCCTGGACCACATCGACGCCGTGATCGCCACGATCCGCGCCTCCGCCACCACGGACCAGGCCCGCGATGCGCTGGAGGCCAACTTCGGCCTGACGGTGATCCAGGCCCAGGCGATCCTCGAGATGCGCCTCGCCCGATTGACCGGCCTCGAACGCGACAAGATTGAGGAGGAGTATCGTGAGATCCAGATCCGTATCGCCGAGCTCCTCGAGATCCTTGGGAGCGACACGCGGCTTTTGGAGGTCATCCGCGCGGAGCTGAGTGAGATCAAGCAGCAGTTCGGCGATCAGCGGCGGACCGAGATCGTGGCTCAGACCTCCGATCTTTCGCGCCATGATCTGGTGGCCGAAGAGGACCAGGTCGTCACGCTTTCCCACCGCGGGTACATCAAGCGGACCGCGGTCACGGAGTACCGGAGCCAGCGGCGCGGTGGGCAAGGGCGGTCGGCGATGGGCACCCGTGATGCGGACTTCGTCAGCCGGATCTTCATCGCCAACACCCACGATGTGCTGATGGTCTTCACCAACCGCGGGCTCCTCTACCAGGTGCAGGTGATGGACGTGCCGGAGAGCAGCCCCGGCGCCCGCGGAAAACCCATCGCCAACCTCGCGCAGATCGGCCCCGAGGAGAGCGTCGCGGCGGTCGTGTCCGTTCGGGATTTCGACTCCGACCTGGATCTGCTGTTCATGTCGCGTCGCGGCCTGGTGAAGCGTACCGAGCTCTCGGCCTACGGCCGGGCCCGGTCCAACGGCCTCATCGCCTGCGACGTAGCCGACGGGGACGCGCTCCTCGATGTCGTTTTGGCGGAGCGGAGCTCCGAGCTTCTGATCAACACCCGTCAGGGCATGTCGATCCGTTTCCCCGGGGACGAGATTCGGCCCCTCGGGCGCGTCGCGCGGGGTGTGCGTGGGATCGACGTCGACGACGACGACGAGGTGGTGTCCATCGCGGTGCTCCCGCCCGAGACGGGGCCCGCTGGTGAGCCCCGTCCAGAGGGCCTCTTTCTGCTGACCGCCACGACGCTCGGCTACGGAAAACGTACGGTGTTGGAGGAGTATACGCTTCAGCATCGGAACGGGAAGGGCTTGATCGACATTCGTACCGGCGAACGCAACGGCGCCGTGGTTGGCGCGCTCGTGGTCGCAGAGGACGATCAGGTCATGATCATCACCGACTCCGGTCGGATCATCCGGACCCGGGTGTCGGAGATCCGCTCGGTCGGCCGGAACACGATGGGTGTACGCCTGATGCGGCTCGACGACAACGAGCGCATCGTCGGACTCGTACGGGTGGAGGATACCCAGGAGGCGGACGCCGCGCAGGAGGGGGAGTCGGCAGGCCCCGACGACAACGGCGGCGACGCGGTGGAAGGGGCGCTTGAAGAGGCGCTTGATGCCGGTGACGCGGGCACGACCCCTGAGGGTGAGGGCTGAGCCAGGACACGCGGGTGGGCGCTGCGGCGCGGGCCGGGTCTTGACAAAAGTGCGCTCTCCGTTAAACACGCCGGCCCTCGGGGTGCTACCCCGCGGCTCTTTGTCAATCCCCGCTGACGGAGCAGCGCTACCGGTCCCTGAGACCTATGATGTGTTCGAGGAACACACATGGGAATCCAGGAGCACTGGCGGCGTGCTGCACCGCTCGTGGCGATGATCTACGGCCTTCCGGTGGGCACCTTCGTGGGAGCCCTCCTCGGTTGGGCCCTGGATCGTCGCTTCGGGACCTTGCCGGTCGCCACGGTCTCCTTGACGATCCTGGGGTTCATATTCGGGATCTACCGCCTCTTTCAGGAACTCAACCGCTCGGCCCATGAACCCCGCCTTCCTCGCCCCCCGCACCCTCCTCCGTGACACCACGGTCACCGGCGTGTTGTTGACGGCGTTGGGTGCCCTTTTCGGGGAGGGAGACGCGGTGGCGCTCGGCGCAGCTGCGGGGCTGATCAATCTGTTGGCCTGGTTGTGGGTGGCCGCGAGCCCTGAGCCCGGTCGGATACGGGTCCGGATGCTCGCCAAACAGCTCCTGGCGCCGCTCCTCGTGATCCCGCTCTGCCTCGTGTATTCCCCGCTGCCGGTCATGGCGGGGTTCTGCGCCTTGCTGTTGACGGTGTCGATCCATTCTTTCTACTCGGTG
>CANKTH010000115.1 GCA_947486185.1 Deltaproteobacteria bacterium | reverse complement strand
GTAGAAGCGGCTGGATTGTACCAGGGGCCAGCAGTACATCGCGAGGCCGGCGGCGAGGAGCCCCGCGCCGGCGCTCCCTCGGACCCGGCCGAGGCCATAGAGCACCAGCGGCAGCAGGAGCTGCGCGCCGTGGTTGATGAGGTGGCCACCTTCGGCCACACCCAAGCCGAGTTTGATTGTCGCCGCGACGGCGATCACGTAGGTCGGCGCGCGATGGAGGTCGATCCCAGCGAGGTCCCAGCGCGCAAGGGAGACCGCGTTGGCGGCCCACGCGGCGGCATCTGGGCCGTCAAGCAGGCGATCTGCGGGCATGAGCCAGGTGCCCGGCTCCGGGCGGGGCCACATCTGGAGCCCGAGCCCCAGGAGCAGCAGGAGCACGAGCAGATCGGGCAGGACGCGGCGCGGACGGATCACATCGGCAAGATCGTGGTCCCGCGCTGGGTCGTCAACCTCACCCACTGGCATTGGGCGGACACTCGGACACATTGTTGGTAACCTTCGCAGGTGGGAGGGCCCCCGGCGGCGCGGCGGTGGCGCCGCGCAAGAAACTGACGGACGTGTCAATCATGACGGAACCGGTCTTTCCGCCGGATCCGTCATTCTCTCGCTTAAAGGGGGACTCTTTCAAAAAACTCCTTGCAGGGCTCCCCAGAAGTGCCTATGGGCGGCGGACGTTCGGAGAGAGGTTTTGAGCAGGCTCGCTGTCGGTATGGATGTCGGGTCCACCACCGTCAAGGCGGTTGTGGTGGATCCAGAGAGTCTACAGATTCTCTGGTCGGATTATCAGCGCCACGAGACGCGGCAGCCAGAAACGGTGCTTGAATTCCTCGTGCGTATCGGCAACCACTTTGCCGACGCGGCGCTCGAGGTCTTCCTCACCGGATCAGGCTCCGGGCCCTTGGTTGGCCCGGTGGGTGGCCGATTTGTCCAGGAGGTGAACGCGGTGACGCTCGCGGTGGAGAAGCTCCACCCCGACGTCGGCAGCGTAGTGGAGCTCGGCGGCCAGGATGCGAAGATCATCATCTTCAAGGAAAACCCGGAGACGGGGGAAAAACAAGCCAACACCTCGATGAACGACAAGTGTGCTTCGGGCACCGGCGCCACGATCGACAAGTGTATGCTCAAGGTGGGCATGCCCAACGACGAGCTGCGGGCGGTCCAGTGGGATCCGAGCCGGCTCCATCACGTCGCGGCCAAGTGCGGCGTGTTTGCCGAGACCGACATCGTCAATCTCGTCAAGTCGGGCATTCCCGGCCCCGAGATCATGAACTCGCTGGCCGACGCGATCGTGCAGCAGAACCTCTCGGTGCTCACACGGGGCAACACGCTCCGCCACAAGGTGTTGCTCCTTGGCGGGCCGAATACCTACCTGCCTTTTCTTCAGGCCTGCTGGCGGCTGCGTATCCCAGAGACCTGGAGGGAGCGCGGTTATACCTTCCCGCAGGACATTCCGGTCGAGGAGCTGATCAAGGTCCCGAAGAACGCGGAGCTCTACGCGGCCTACGGCGCGGTGATCTACGGGCTCGCGGAGGGCGACTCCCGGCGTTACAACGGCGTAGACGGCCTGCGCGACTACATCCAGAACGGGCGCGCGGCCCGCTTGGGCACGAGCGCGGCCGGCCCGCTCTTGCGTGAGGGCGAGAGCCTGGAGCAGTTCACGAACGAGTACAAGCTCCCCAAGTTTGAGGCGGCAATATTCGAACCGGGTGAGGTGGTGCGGGCGGTGATCGGGCTCGATGGGGGGTCCACGTCGTCCAAGGCCGTGTTGATGGCCGAGGACGGCCGGCTGCTCAAGAAGGAGTACCAGCTCTCCAAGGGCAACCCGATCCAGGACACCCGTGAGATCCTCGCCCGACTCAAGGATTACGTCCACGATCAGGGCGCGATCCTCGACGTCATCGGCTTCGGTGCCACCGGCTACGCAGCCGATGTCTTGCAGGAGGCGGTGCGCGCCGACGTCAACATCGTCGAGACCGTCGCTCACATGACCTCCGCGATCGCTTACGTCCCCGATGCGGACGTCATCTGCGACATCGGCGGCCAGGACATCAAGGTGCTGATGCTGGAGGCGGGCGACATCAAGAACTTCCGGCTCTCCAACCAGTGTTCGGCGGGCAACGGCATGCTGTTGCAGGCGATGGCCGATCAGTTTGGCATCGCCGTCCACGATTACGCCGACACTGCGTTTCGCGCCGAGCTGTCACCGCGTTTCTCATACGGCTGCGCGGTGTTCCTTGACACGGACCGGGTCAACTTCCAGAAGGAGGGCTTCGGAAAAGAAGAGATGCTCGCTGGGCTGGCACAGGTCCTGCCCAAGAATGTCTGGCAGTACGTCGTGCAGATCCCACGCCTGGCCGAGCTGGGCAAGGTGTTCGTGCTTCAGGGAGGCACCCAACACAACCTCGCGGCGGTCAAGGCCCAGGTGGACTACATCAAAGATCGGGTCCCGGGCGCCGTGATCAAGGTTCATCCTCATACGGGCGAGGCCGGCGCGATCGGCGCGGCGTTTGAGACCCTCCGTGTGGTGAAGCGCCGCGGCGAGACCCGTTTCATCGGCATCGACTCGGCGATTCAGATTCAGTACACGACCACCAACGACGAGAGCACGCGCTGCACCTTCTGCCCCAACAACTGTTCGCGCACATTCATCGACACCCAGACACCGACGGGCGATACCTCGAGGTACATCTCCGGCTTTTCATGCGAGAAGGGCACGGTTGAGTCCAAGGACGCTCTCAAGGTGCTCGCGAAGAAGAGCGCCGAGATCAAGAAGAAATTCCCGAATCTCGTTGAAGAAGAGAGCAGACTTTGTTTCGCGCCAGGGTTCGTGGCCGCGCCACTTCCGGCGCCGGGCACCCGCATCCTCGACAACGAGGTGTCGGTAGGCCTCTTCGGTCGGGTCAAGCGGCGGCTGGTCGGCCGGGTCTTTGAGCGCTCGGGAGCGGCGGCGGAGGCCCATCGGCGGAGCACGCGGATCGGGATGCCACGGGTGCTGAGTATGTACAGCACGGGCCCTTTCTGGCGCACCTACTTCGAATCGGCGGGTCTACCTAAAGAGAACGTCGTTTGGTCCGAGCACACGTCGGAGGAGATGTGGGCCGAGGGTGCCCGATATGGCTCGGTGGACCCCTGCTTTCCCTCCAAGGTGGTGCAATCCCACATCCACAACCTCCTGTTCCACCGGCACACCGACCCCAAGACCGGGCCGCTGAACTACCTTTACTTCCCGTGCATCACACACATCCCCTCGTTCGTGTCGCACACGATGGACAATGCTTCCTGCCCCATCGTGGCAGGTTCACCCAACGTCATGAAGGCGGCGTTCACCAAGGAAGTCGATTTTTTTGCGCGCGCGGGCATTGAGTACATCGACAACTCGGTGACGATGGTCGAGAAGAACCTGCTCAAACAGCAGCTCTTCGGTGTCTGGGGCGCGCGGCTGCGACTCACGCGCGACGAGAGCGATCACGCGGTGGATCAGGGCTTTCTAGCTCTGGAAGCTTATGATCTGGGCTTGCAGCAGAAAGGCCGGCGTATCCTCGACGAGGTCGAGCGCGACGGCCGAATTGCGGTGCTCGTGCTCTGTCGTCCGTATCACGCGGATCCCGGCTTGAACCATGGGATTCCCGATGAGTTCCAAGCTCTGGGCTACCCGATCCTCTCGATCCGTTCGATTCCCAAGGACCGCGAGTGGCTCAATCGCTGGTTCGCCGCCGACATCGCGGATGGGCGCATCGCGGACCCCTGGGACATCCGTGATGTCTGGCCGGAGAATTACTCGGCCAACTCGGTGCAGAAGATCTGGGCGACCCGGTTCGCTGCGCGGCACCCCAACGTGGTGGTGCTGGACCTCTCGAGCTTCAAGTGTGGGCACGACGCGCCCACCTACGGCTTGGTGGACAGCATCATCAAGGCGTCAGCTACGCCCTACGCCGCGCTCCACGACATCGACGCCAACAAACCCGGGGGATCGATCAAGATCCGGGTGAAGACCTACCAGCATCGCCTGCTACGCCACGAGGAGCAGCTCCAGGATCAGCGCGCCCGCCGTTTTGAGCTGGAGCGGCGGATCGCAGAGAAGCGCGCGGCGCTCATGGCCCAGAAGTACGGCAGCTTTGTCGCCGCCAAATAGTACCCCTACTCCGAGAGAAGCCCCATGTTGTTCGACGAGAACCAGTCCGACCCCGTCTACACTGCCGATCCCGACATCGAGCGCCAGCTCGCGGCATTTGCGGCTGAAGAAGCGGCGCGCCTCGGGGTGGCTGCCGATCCGGTGCAATACCGCGAGTCGGTGTCCACCCGCTTCACGCGTAAGCAGCGTGACACCACGACGCTGCTCATCTCCGGGCTCACCGTGGCGCAGGATTACTTTGTGCAGCACGCCCTGATGGGTGTCGGCTACAAGGTGCAGATGTTGGATTGCCCCGACAACGCCGCGTTGCAGGTGGGCAAGGAATATGGCAATCGCGGTCAGTGTAATCCAACGTGGTTCACGGTGGGGAACCTGGTCAAACACCTGATCCACCTTCGTGACAAAGAGGGTGTTCCGACCGCGGATATCTTGGAGAAGTACGTCTATATGACCGCGGGCGCGTGCGGGCCCTGCCGCTTCGGGACGTACGTCACCGAGTATCGTAAGGCCTTACGGGACGCGGGCTTCGACGGTTTCCGCGTCATGTTGTTCCAGCAGCAGGGCCTGAAGCAGGCGACGGGCGAACCGGTCGGTCTGGAGCTCAATGCCACGTTCTTTTATGCTCTCGTGAAGGGCTTTTTTGCGGGCGACGTCATCAACCTCCTGGGCTACCGCATCCGCCCCTACGAGACCGTGCCCGGCTCCACCGACGCGGCGCTGCACGAGTCCAAAGAGCTCATCGCCCGCACGCTCGCGGAGCAGCGGAACCTCCTGGTCGCGCTCAGGCGCGCCGGCCAGATCCTGGGCGCGGTGGAGGTGGATCGCCTCCAACCCAAGCCCAAGGTGGCGATCATCGGAGAGTTCTGGGCGATGACCACCGAGGGGGACGGCAACTACAAGCTGCAGCGTTTCCTCGAAAAAGAGGGCGCCGAGGTGGAGATCCAGCCAATGGTGGCTTGGCTGCTCTTCACGCTGTGGGAGCAGCGGCACGACACGCGCGAGCGGATGCTGCTTCGCGAAGACGACGACGGCCGCAAGGGTCTCAAGGGCAAAGACGCCTGGAAGAAGCTGGTGGGTCTGCGGGCGGGTGAGCTGGCGATGCGTGGGTTCTTCCAGACCCTCGCGAACGCAGCTGGGCTTGGCGGCTACAAGCTCCCCGATATGGACGAGGTCGCCGAGCTGGCAAAGGACCACTACGACCGCAACGTGCGTGGCGGGGAAGGCCACATGGAGGTCGGCAAGGTCATCAAGATGGTCAAGAAGAAGCAGGTTCACATGGTGCTGAGCGTCAAACCATTTGGTTGTATGCCCTCAGGCGGCGTGTCGGACGGCGTGCAGTCCCTGGTGACCGCCCGTTATCCCGAGCTCATCTTCTTGCCGATCGAGACCAGCGGCGACGGCGAGGTGAACATCCACAGCCGGGTCCAGATGATGTTGTTCCGCGCCCGTCAGCGGGCTCGGGAAGAGCTCGATGGGGTCCTCGCCGAGCAGGGGTTGAGCCTCGAGGAGGCTAAAAGCAAGGTGAAAGGTACTCGGTGGGCGAAGGCGCTGCCGCATGCGCCCCATCGGGGTATCGGTACGGCGGTCAACACGTTGCTCGCCGCGTTGGCCTGAGCGGCTGCGGCTCAGCGGTACCAAAAGCCGGGCTGGCCGACTACCCGAACCCAGCCCGGCGGGACCTCTTCAAAACGGAGCTCGGCCCCCGAGAGTTCGGCGCTGGTCCATAGGTCACGCTCGAAGTCGGGGTCGGGGCTGACCTCGATCGACGTTGGGCCTGGGTGATACCGGCGCACAAGGAGCGTATCGCCGATACGCTCGGGCGGTCCTTCCAGATCCGAGCGGTAGCGCGGTTGGGCCGGGCCGGCGGCGGCGTTGGGGTAGAGCTCGATAGTCTGGCCAAAACGGTGGGGCTCCCCGGTGAAGGGTGAGCGGCCGGAGTCCACCACGCTCACCGTCAGGCGGACCATCGACGGCTCGGTCAACACGCCGCCCAAGCGGTCATCCACGAGCGTGACTCCAGAAGGGAGGTTCTCCGAGGAGAAGGTGAGCGGCGGGGTGCCGCCCCACGTGCGGAGCGGGAGTTCGAACGCCGAGCCCAACGGAACATCGAAGGCACTGTCAATCAGGACCAGAGCGCGGCGCGCCTCGTTTTCGGCTCGGAGATCGTCGATCGGCGCGTCGATATCGATGCTGCCGTCAAGTTCGTCGGGATCGGTCTGCCGATCGTACAGCTCTTCCTCTCCGGTGGTGTATTCGACGTACTTCCAATCTTCGGTGAGGATGCCGCTCCAGTAGGGGCGCACCGCGGTGAAGTTCGCGATCGGCAAGCTCGAGTGGGTGCTCGGCATACCCTGAAGCATAGGTAGGAGGTCCTGCCCCTGCCCCCTGGGGCTGAGTCCGAGCAGGATCTGCGTCGTGGTCGGAACATCGAGGTTTGCCGCCACGAGTCCGTCGTGCACGCCCGGTGCGATGCCCGGCGCGCGGACCACGAGCGGCACCATCAGCGAGGGCGTGTACGGCATTCCCTTGCCCCACATCCCGTGCTCCAACCACGACATCCCATTGTCGGAGAAGAAGAACACGACCGTGTGCTCCAGGTCGCCACGCTCTGCCAAGGCGTCCAGGAGCCTCCCAATGCCGCGATCCACGGCCGCGAGCGCCTGAAGCTGGTCACGAATGGTGTCGTCCTCCGCCCCGACCTCGAGCTGGGCGTCGTGCACCCACGCCGGTTTGTCGCTCAGGTCCTCTCCGAAGGACTCGGGACGCCACTCGTACTCGGTGTGAAGGGCGCGGTCACGCCCGTTCACTTTGATCGGCGTGTGCGGCGCGAAGTGGTTGATGGTCACAAAATAGGGTTCGTCGTTCTGTTGGATGAACGTAAGCGCTTGGTCGGCGATCACGTCGGTCAGGTACATCCCCGGTTCGACGGGGACCGCTTCCTCGCCGGCGCTGCCCTCGAAGAAGCGCGGTTCATTGTAGTCAAAGGGGCTGCGGAGCATCGTGAACTGCTCCCAACCCGCGGGCACGGTGAGCCGCTCGAGCGTGTCTGAGCCGTTGAGGTACTTGCCAAAAAAACCGGTGCGGTAGCCGGCCTCGCGCGCGCGCTCAGCCAGGGTGGGGCCGCCCGTGAACATCTTGAAGCCGCCGTTCGGAGCGCGATTGGTGAGCACGCCGACCTCAGCGGGCAGGTACCCACCCGAGTACAGGCTCGCCCGTGAGGGGCAGCAGAGCGGCGTCGTGACGTTGGCGTCGGTGAAACGGACACCTTCGCCTACCAACCTGGCGGTCAGCTCGGGCATCGCCCAGAGAGTATCCGCGCGCTGATCATCGGTCAGAATCCAGATCACGTTGGTTTGTGGCTGATTCTGGCAGGCCAGCAGGAGGAGGAGCACGAGGAAGGATAGCGTGCTCTGGGCACCGCCGCCAGAGTGTCGTGCGGCGCGGTGTCGCTCGCGCCGTGCCTCCTCTCGATTCGGCGGCGCCCGGAGGCCCAGCCGCGTGACTGCCCCGGACGTCTGGCTTTGGTGGTCTGTCCACGCTTCTCCGCGCTGTCGGGCCGGTGAGCCATCTCTGCCGGCCCCGCCCGGCTTCTGACTCTGCTATGGTGGCATCGGACGGGTTCGGGTGACGGGAGTAGAGAAGGCGGTGGTGATGGGGCCAGAAGATGCGCAGAATCGGGGTCCACGCCATCACAGGTGGCGGGCGTGACAGGCGAGCGTCGTGTTCGGCAGTCCCTCCCTCCGGGCGCCCCTCGGCTCGCCGCGGTAACGCCGGGGATCGCGGTCCCGGGCGCTACGGTCGCTCCGAAGCGTCGTGGTATCCGCGGCTGGTGGGACTGGTTGGTGTTGTCCGAACAGGGCCTGCCGCAGGACGTCCGGTTGGTGCTGCGCGAGCGGATCCGGGACGGCGCCTATACAACGCACATCATACGCCTCGTAGCCTCGATCCTCGGGATCGCCGGCGCGTACGCAGTCGCGGACTCCAACGACCCACGGGCGCTCAATCTCGCCGTCTGGGTCGGCTACGTGTACGGTGCCTGCTCGCTCCTGCTGTTGCTGGCCCTGTGGCGGGGCTTTTCGGCGGGTGCGGTGGGCCTCGTCACGGTGGTCGCCGACACGGCCATGATCACGGCCTTCTCGACGACCGCCCAGTATAATCCCTCGGGCTGGTACGAGGTGATGCTCGCCCCGGTCTATCCGGCCCTGACCATCGTCTTCGTGCTCGCTACGCTGCTCCAGTACAGCGTCGTAGCGTCCTTGTTGGCGGGTCTGGTATCGGCCTTGGCAAGGTGGATGCTACTGGAGTACGCGATCAGTCGTCCGGGTGTCGTCACGGGGACGGTCACCAACTGGGGGCCGGCGCAGATCGGGCTCGACGACCAGTACGTCTTGTTGGGCGTGATCTTCGTGACGGGCGGCGTGACCGCCACCCTTGGCCGTCAGGTCCGGTCGATCCTGCTTGATCACGCGACACAAGCGGTCCGCACCCGCGTGATCGAGCGTCAACAGGATTACCTCCGTCGTTACGTGTCGCCGCAGGTTGCCCAGAAGATCATCGAGCAGGATGATGAGGCGGCGCTGGAGAGCACGAAACGGCGGGTTGCGGTCATGTTCGTCGACATCCGTAGCTTCACGCCCTACGCGGCGGTCACGCCGCCGGAGGTGGTGGTAGACTTCCTGAATCGGCGTTTCACCGAGATGGTGGACGTCATCTTCGCCCATCGCGGTACCTTGGATAAGTTCTTGGGTGACGGACTGATGGCCGTGTTCGGCGCACCGGTGGAGCTCAAGAACCCAGGGCACGCGGCGCTCGAGGCGGCGGCGGATGTGCTCGCTGCGGTGGAGCGCTACAATCGTGATCGGCGACCGGGCGAGCCTACACTCAGGATCGGGATCGGCGTTGCGGTCGGGGAGGTGGTCGCGGGCAACATCGGCTCACTCACGCGCCGCGAGTACACCTGCATCGGCTCGGCGGTCAACCTTGCGGCGAGGCTCCAGGAGCTCTGTAAGGACCTGGGCACCGAGCTTGTGGTGAGCCCCGACGTGCTCGCCGACCTCCCCGGCCCGCCGCGACTGCCGCTCCGGAGCGTCCCCGGTATCCGCGTCCGGGGTTTGAGCGACGGTCTGGACGTCCTGGTCCTCGGGGCGGCTGAACCGAGCCGGGTGTCCTCGCGGGCGAGTATGGAGATCCTACGCCGCGACGCGTCACCTTCCGGGACCGGCGGCTTCATGCTCGGGGTGGAGGATGTTTCAGGGATTCGGCCGGCGCCCGCGATCCCCGAAGTGCCTGCCGATCCCCAGAGCGCGCCTCGACGCTCAGTCACGAAGGCGCCGACGACAGGGTCCACCGGGAGCTCAGGCTCGGGGATCGTGTGAGCGCCGATTCGGAGGCCTTGGAGCGACTCTACTCGGCGCTTGAACGCTGGGTCGCCGAAGAGCCGGGAGCGTTGGGCGCCGAGGCGGTCCGATTTGCGCAGCAGATTGGGCTATCCTCGCGGGTCTACTTCTCCTTCTCCGACGCGCCGCCCCTGCTCCAGATGCCTCTCTGGCTCGGGCGCGACCTGCCCGCCCCGGTGGCCGATCGTGTGTTGATGGCCGCGGCCCTCTCGTATGCCCTGATCCGTATCCAGGACAACCTGCTCGACGAGCCGACGAGCCGAGGACACGCGCCCCAGTTGCTGGTCGGCAATCTCATGTTCTGGGACGCGCTTGCGGAGCTTCGTGCGCTGGGGCTCTCTGAGGCCTTCTGGGGGGCGGCTCGGGCTGCGTGGTCGCGGAGCCAGCACGCCGCCGCGGCGGAGCTCGTCGCGCTCCAGCGGCGCACAAGCTACTCAAGCCTTGAGTACGAGGCTCACTGTCAGAAGGTCGCCCTGGCGGAGATCCCGCTCCTGGCGGTGCTCGACCTCCAGGGGCGCCTGCCTGTCGCGGCGGCGACGGTCACCGAGCTCGTCCACGAATTAGGAAAATCCTATGGGATTTTTAACGATGTGCTGGGCTATCGCCGCGATCTGCGGGCGGGTGGGCAGACCTTCCTTCTCGCCCAAATCCGGGAGCGCCTCGGACTGGTAGACCTCGGCCGACCGGACAACCATCCCTTGGAGATCGTGGATATTGAAGCCGTACTCCTTCGGGAGCCGCTGCTGGAATCTTTCCTGCAGCGCGCCGGGCCCTGGCACACGAGCGCGAGGGCCCTCGCCCAGAAGCTGGAAATGCCCGCGCTCGTTGCGCTGCTTGACCGTCGCGACGCGCGCGTGGAGGAGTTGGCGGGTGAGATATCGACGCTGCGCCTCGTTTCGGCCCTTTCCACTTCCGGGGCCAGTGGGTAGGTGTAGGTGTCCGGCCGAACGCGCGGCGCTACGGCAGACCCACGCTCCTCGACGGAGCGCATCCCCCGGGAGTTCATATGTCCAACAAGACCCAGCAAGCAGTCCTCCAGGAAATCGTCGCCCGTGTGATGACCGACGCGGATTTTCGCTCCCGTCTCCTGTCCGACGTTGGTGAGACCCTGCGTGATGAGGGCTACGCGCTCGATGAGGCTACGCTCGCACGCCTGGAGTCCCAAGCCGGCGAAGCCCGCAACATGGGCATGGGTGAGCGGTTCGACGCCGAGATGCTGAAGCGCCCCGAGTTCAGTTTGTGATCCCGGAGAGCCCGCCGGACACGACGGGCCGCCCTCGAGGCGCGACGCCCCTCGAGTTTGTGGTCCGGAAGGGCACCGAGGTCCGGGTGGTGCGTGTCGAGGCGACCCAGGCCTTTTTGGGCCTCCGGCCCTGGCGCGTCACGGGGGTGGAGGTCCAACGCTCGGTCGTGGAGGAGCGGAACGGCATCGTACACGTCATCAAGGTCGGCGAGCAGCTCATTCGGCTGAGCCCTGCCGAGCATCAGGCGCTGGGCTTTGTCGATGGCCGGACCAGCGTAGGCGAGCTGGCCTTCGCGTGGTTTTTGCAGTTCGGCTCGATCGATGTGCAGGGGATCGTGGGCCTGCTCCAGGCCGCCCGGCGGCTCGGGCTGGTGGAGTGGCACCCAGGGGGGCCCCTGGCCCTTCAGGCCGGCGCGGAGGAGCCTGGCCTGCGTGGCGCCGTCGCTCGTGGGTTGAACCGTTGGTTACGCTGGGAGATCCGCTGGGTCGCGGCGGGCGCCTGGCTGAAGCGGAGCGCGGAGTGGATTCGGCCCTTGATACGTCCAGGCCTCGACCCCGTGTGGGTGACCAGCGGTGTCCTCGGGGTTGTGGCTTGGGTGGCGCTCCGACCCCCCGATCTGCAGATGCCGCTCCTATCTTGGCTGCTGCTCACACCCCTGCTCACCGGCGTGCTTCTGGTCATCCATGAGCTGGGCCACGCGTTCGCGGTGTTCGCCTCCGATCGGGAGGTGCGGGCGGTGGGCATCTCGGCCCAGTGGCTGGTGCCCCTCCCTTATGTAGATTGTACCGACATGTTCCTCTCAACGCGGTCGGCGCACGCCCGGGTCGCGCTCGCGGGGCCGGCGGCCAACCTCGTCGCCGCGGCGGCGGCGGTCGCTCTGGCGCTCGCCCTGGCGCCGCTTCCGGCCTGGGGCGATGTATTCTGGTTGGCGGCGGATATCAGCCTCGTCCTGGCCGCGATCAACCTGTGGCCCTTCATGGTCCCCGGGGATGGTTACAACGCGCTCTGTGACGTGCTGGGGATGCCGCGCCTGAGGCAAAAGGCCAGGGAGCAGCTCATGACCCGGCTTCGCGGAGTCGAGGCGCCGGCGCTGCTCCCCGGGGAGGCTTGGCGGTGCGCGCTGTACCTGAGCGGAGTGAGCCTGTCGGTGGTGTTCTCCCTCTGCCTGGTGGCCTGGACGCTGGCACGCTGACCCCCTCGCGCCCGGCCCCGGCGCGGCTTTCTTGATATGCGGGCGCACTTCTGGAGCACAGGATGAGCATTCAGCTTCTCGGCGTCGTGGGCGCCGGTCAGATGGGCAACGGCATCGCCCAGGTGGCGGCGACCGCGGGTCTCAACGTGATCTGTACCGACGTGAGCCAGGCCGCGCTCGACAAGGGGCGCGCCACCATCGAGGGCTCGCTCGGCCGCCTCGTCAAGAAGGACAAGATGAGCGCCGAAGAGGCCCGGAACATCCTCGGTCGCATCCAGTTTCACACCGATATCGGCGCTCTGGGCGCGGTGGAGCTGGCGGTCGAGGCTGCCAGCGAGAACGTAGAGCTCAAGTACCGTATCTTCGAGTCCCTCTCGCGTACGGTCGCGGCGGGCGGAATCCTCGCCTCCAACACCTCGTCGATCTCCATCACCGCCATCGCGGCCCGCACCGACCGGCCGGAGCGGGTGATCGGCATGCACTTCATGAACCCGGTCCCGCTCATGCAGCTGGTCGAGCTCATCCGCGGCCTCGCTACCTCGGACCAGACCTTCGACACCACCCAGGCGCTGGCCCAGCGGATGGGCAAGACCACCGTGGTTGGGCGTGACATGCCCGGTTTCATCGTCAACCGTGTGCTGATGCCCTACATCAACGAGGCGGTGTTCGCGCTCTACGAGGGCATCGGGAGCGTCGCAGACATCGACACGGCGATGAAGCTGGGCACAAACGTACCGATGGGCCCGCTCACCCTCGCGGACTTCATCGGCCTCGACACTTGCCTGGCGATCCTCGAGGTGCTCCACGACGGTCTGGGTGACACCAAGTACCGGCCGTGCCCGCTCTTGCGGAAGTACGTCGAGGCGGGCTGGTTGGGGCGGAAGAGCGGGCGAGGATTTTACGACTATCGGCAGGTTTAAGCTATGGAATTCGTACGTGTTGAAGAGCGCGGCTCGGTCGGATTGGTCACCATCGACCGGCCACGGGCGCGTAACGCCCTCAATCGGGCCACCCTGGCGGAGCTGGGGGCGGCGTTCTCCGCGCTGGAGGCAGCGCCGCACCTGCGGGCCGTGGTGCTCACCGGGGCGGGCGACAAGGCCTTCGTCGCCGGAGCGGACATCGCGGAGATGTCCGCGTTTTCAGCGATGGAAGCCGTTGATTTTGCGGCGATGGGGCAGGCGGTGCTCTCGGCTATCGAGAATCATCCTTTGCCGGTGATCGCGGCGGTGCACGGCTTTGCGCTGGGCGGCGGCTGCGAGTTGGCGATGGCGTGCGACATCACCCTCGCGAGCTCGAGCGCCCGCTTTGGGCAGCCCGAGGTGAAGTTAGGGGTGATCCCGGGTTTTGGCGGAACCCAGCGGTTGGTTCGCCGGGTCGGCTCAATGCGCGCCAGAGAGCTGATCTTCACGGGGCGCGTGATCGACGCCGAGGAAGCGCTCCGTATCGGGCTGGTCCACTCGGTGGTGGCGGACGACGTCGTGGGGGCGAGCCTCGCGATGGCCTCGTCGATCGCGGAGATGGGCCCGGTGGCGGTGCGGCTGGCGAAACGGGCGGTGCTCGACACCGACGGACTGGATCTGCGGAGCGGGCTCCTGGCCGAGCGCAACCTCTTCGGCCTCTGTTTCGCCACCGAGGACCAGAAGGAGGGTATGGCCGCCTTCCTTGGTAAACGGGGGCCGACGTTCGCTGGACGTTGAGCCTGTGGCTGGGATTGGTGGCGTGCGCGCCGCCGCCCGACCGACTGGCCTACACCACCGCGCTTCACGAGCCGGCGCTCGAACCGGCCCTGCGCGCGTGCGTGGAGGTGCGCGACGCCGAGCTCCGCGGGGACTGCGAGGTCTCGGTGCGCGCACGGTTCAATGAGCTGGGCGACTGCGTTGGCCTGGAGGGGCGCTGGCAGGCGGAGTGCCACTTTCTCGCCGCCGAGCGGCTGGCCCGGCGTGGACGCTTCGAAGACGCGCTTGCCCGGTGCACGGGGTCGGCCTACGCCGCCAACTGTGAGCTCCACATCATGGGTATGCTCGCGACGGAGAGCCTCGATTTGGAGATGGCCGAGGTGGACCGCCAGTTTGACGAGCTCTCCGCGCGGCTTGTCTCCCGGGGGTCCGGGCGGGAGTACTGGCGAGCGTGGTTCCGCGGGCGGATCATGCGCGACCTGGCGGTGGATCCCGCATGGTGTCTGCGGGCCCACTGTATCTCTGCCGCTTGGATGGAGATCGAGATCGGCGCAATCCACCATCGAGGGAGGGTAGGGGCCGAGGCCTGGTGCGCCGGAGAGACGGTGCCCACCTGGGCGAGCGGCGAGGTGGTGCCGCGCCTGCTCGCCGCGGCGGATGCCTGGTGCAGCGCGGCGGGGCGTGAGGACGACGGGCGAGGGGCGCCCGATCAGCGCGGGTTCGAAGAGCTCAAGCCGCCCCTTGCGCCCTTCTCGCCTCGCTGAGCGGTGGTGGAAACGAAACAGCCGCCCCGAGGGGCGGCTGTTGGTTGTCGTCTGTCCGGGTACGTTGCTGTACCAGGTGCTGACTTGGATTTGGGTGCGGGGGTAGGATTTGAACCTACGACCTACGGGTTATGAGCCCGCTGAGCTACCGGACTGCTCCACCCCGCGCCGTTGCCAAGAGGGTATGCCCCCGAAGCCCGCGCAATATGCGCTGGCCGGGCGCCGCTGTCAAGGGGAATTGGCGGTGGTCGCCGTCGCCTTGGGGCTGAGGCTGAGGCGCTTGGGCGTCACTCCGACCGCGTACACAACGTCCTCGCCGAGTTCGCCAAACTGGATCGCTCGAAAGACGCGGTTGAGACATGGTTGTACCGCCGCAACGTCGAAGTTGGGCTCGAGGGCCTCGACCCGCTCCACCAGACCGGTGCGTACGACCCAGACCTTGTAGGCCGCTTCGTAGTCGGTGCCGGTGGTGCTCGGTGGAAAACACGCCGCGACACGATCGGCGCTCTTCTCGACGGTCTCACGCACACGCGAGGGCGAGAGCGTACCCGTACGGACGTTGGGCTTGGGGACGTAGTCCATCGGTGAGTCAGGTTCAAGTTCGATCTTCTGCGTTAGCTCCAACGCGGGGTCAGGGCCGACGGTGACGGTCTGCGGGAGAAACCCGGTAGCCTCGACCGTCAGGGTGACGCCCTGATTGAGCGCACGCGAGACCACGTGCTGGCTGCCGCTGCCCAGTGAGGTGTCCCGGCCGTCGGGTGCAGTTCGGGTCACACGGGCGGATTCGGGCGAGATCTCCAACCTCAAGACGCCGGTGGGCACCGCTGGTGCTTGGCCGCGGTAGAGCAACACACCGGCCGAGACGAGCAGTAGCGCCACCAACGTGGCGATCGCCGGCGCGAGTGACGAACGCCGATGGACCACGAATCGAATCTCGGCCCGCTGACCGTGGTCGGTGATGATGCGCACCACGGCGTCGGCCTGCTGGCCCGGCATCCGGCTCGGCCGGATGTGTACGGGGATGATCTGTTCACGCGCCTGAGCGTCGAGCACCGGCCGCGGGAGCTCCAGCCAGCGCTCGTTACAGGTCACTCGCCCGGGCATACGCCGTCCGCCGGGGTTGGAGACCTTGAGCGAGTGGGTCACGGTTCGGGTCCCAACCCGGAGCACGACCACCCCCGGGCCGTCGACGACGAGCTGGGGGGTCGGCCGAACGGCGTTGGGTCCGGTCGTCAGATTGACGCTTCGTGCACCGATATCACCAACTGGGGGCGGGCGGGGCGGCAAAGCCGCTCCGGCACTCTCGCTCTCACGGGGGACCGAAATCCCCGGCGGGAGGCCGCCGGGAACAACTGCGGCGCTTCGGACCGGCGCGCTCAGACGAGGGGGCGCTGGAGGGAGGGGGAGGCCCGGGTCGGAAGGCTCTTCGTCCGAAACCTGGCGTTGGTGATCGTAGCGACTCCGCCGCTCAGGGGAGCGCAGGGTGCGC
>CANKTH010000114.1 GCA_947486185.1 Deltaproteobacteria bacterium | reverse complement strand
TTGAGATAATGCTTGAGGTACAGCATCTCGTGGAGCAGCACGCCCAGCGCGTACACCTCGCTCCGTTCGGTCGCCGGCTCGCCGCGAGCCTGCTCCGGGGCCATATAGAGCGGCGTGCCTACGATCGTGCCCGCCTGGGTCTCCAGGCCCCGACCTTCGGCCACGCTGCCCCCCTCCTGGCGGATCGCGCGGGCCAGCCCCCAGTCGACCACAAACACCTCCCCATCGGGCCCGACCATCACGTTCGCCGGCTTCAAATCTCGGTGCAACACGCCGTTCTGATGCGCGAAGGCGACGGCCTCGGCGATCTCCATGAACAGCCGAATTCGCTGCTCGATACCAAAACGGGCGTGGGTCGAAGGATCTCCGGCGGCGAGGCGCTCGATGATCTCCGCGAGCGACTCACCGGGGACGAGCCGCATGACAAAATACCAGGAGCCATCGTCCTCTACACCGACATCGTGGATCGGCACGATGTTGGGATGCTCGAGGCGGCCCACCGTACGGATCTCATCGATGAACCTCAACATCGCGTCCCGCTGCCGACGGTCCGGACGGAGCCGCTTCAGCGCGATCTTGCGGCCGATGTCCACGTCCCGGGCCGACACCACCTCGGCCATACCCCCGCGGCCGAGGAGGTCGCCCCTCTCGTAACGGAGGCGGGGCGGGCTGGGCGGCGCGAAACTGCCGTCAAAGCTGCCGTCGGACTCGACGAGCGGCAGCACCGAATAACGGCCGGAGTAGGTGTGGATCGCGGAGGAGGCCGAGGCCGAGGGCGGCGAGGCCGACCCGTCACCCTCCACAAAGGTAAGATCAGCGCGAGACGGCGGTACGCTGGTGGGCATCCCCCAAGTATGTGCACCGGTCCGCCCGAGGCGAGCCTGGAGCCAACATCTGAGCGTGTCGCCTGAGCCTGAGGATAGGGTGGCGGCTCGGGGGTAGACGATGCGGATCGGCGTGGGGGCGGCGTGGCTATGGGCGGTGGCGTGTACGGGAGAGCCGAGTGGAAAGGGCGACATCTCGGATGCGGTCGCGGACGCGGATCGGGACGGGTTCGCCGCGGGGGTCGACTGCGACGACCAGGACCCCGCGATCCATCCCGAAGCCGAAGAGCTCTGTAACAACCTCGATGATAACTGTAATGAACTGGTAGACGACCAGGCGGTCGACAGCGTCGAGGTCTGGGCAGATGACGACGCGGACGGCTTCGGCGCGGAGGGAGAGGCGGTCCCGGTGTGTACGGCCGCCGCGAACCAGGTCAGCAATCAGGGCGACTGCGATGACAGCAGCGCCGCGGTCAACCCCGCCGCCTTGGAGCAGTGTAACGACGCCGACGACGACTGCGACGGCCTGATCGACGACGCCGACGACAACCTCGATCCCGCCAGCGCGGTGACGCGGTACCCCGACTCGGACGGCGACGGATACGGTGACGTCAACGATCCCGGCACCCTCTCCTGCTCGGACGGCGCGGGCGTCACCGACCACCGCGACTGCGACGACACCAATCCGGCCACCTATCCAGGCGCGGCCGCGGTGGATGGCGTCGCGTGTACCACCGACTCCGACGGCGACGGTTACGGCGACGCCAACCCCGCCTCCGGGGTCACCGCGGGCGCAGACTGTGACGACAGCGAGCGCACCATCTCGCCGGGTTCACCGGAGGTCATCGACGATGGCCTCGACAACAACTGCGACGGGTACGAACGTTGCGCTACCGACCAGGACGAAGACGGCTACGCCCCCCTTTCGGGCGCCACGATCGACTCCGCCGACCTCGACTGTGACGACCCAGGCGAGACCGGGCTCTCTGCCCCGGAGACCGACTGCGACGACCTCAACGGCGACGTGTCACCGGCCACCTCCGAGACCTGCAATCGCCTCGACGACGACTGCGACGGCTTGATCGACGACGCGGACCCGGGCGTGATGGGATCGACGGCGTGGTACGGCGACGCGGACCTCGACGGCTACGGTGACGCCGCGACCGTTTGGTGGTCCTGTTACGCGCCGGCAGGCACCGTGGCAGACGCAACCGATTGTGACGACAGTACCTATGATATCCACCCCGGCGCCGCTGAGCGCTGCGACGGTCTGGACGATGACTGTGACGGCCTGGATGACGCGGCGGAGTCCGCTCTGGGGACCCTGGCCGGCGGTGAAGGCGCGACCTGGTACGTCGACGCCGATGGGGACGGCGCGGGCGACGCCGCCGCGCCCCGGATCGCGTGCGACGCGGCGGATGGAACCGTCGCCGATGCGGGCGATTGTGACGATTCGAACTCTGCGATTTCGCCATCCGCCACCGAGGTGTGTAACGGGCTGGATGACGACTGCGACGGCTTGGCCGACGACGACGGCGCGGAGGGCACAACGACCTTCTACGCGGACACCGATGGTGACGGCGCGGGGGACGCCGACAATCCCCGCCTCGCCTGCACGCTGCCAGCAGGCTTCGTCGGCGATCCGAACGACTGTGACGACCTGGACGCTTCGATCCACCCCGCAGCCGTCGAGCGGTGCAACGCGGTGGACGACGACTGCGACGGCGTCATCGACGACGCGGACCCCGACGTCGATCTCTCGACGGCGTCGGCCTGGTACGCCGACGTGGACCTCGATGGGGCCGGCGATCCGGCGGATGAGGTGTGGGCCTGCGGGGCCCCCGACGGCTACGTCGACCTCGCCGACCTCGCCGACGGCGACTGCGACGACACCGCTTCCGACGTCTACCCGGGAGCTCCCGAAGCCTGCAACGAAGCTGATGACGACTGCGACGGGCTGATCGACATCGACGATCCGGACTTCGACCGGTCTACGCTTGGGTCCTGGTACGACGACGACGACGGCGACGGCCACGGCGCGGGGGCGGCTTCTGTGTCCTGCACGGCCCTGCCCGGCACCGTCGCGGGAGACGCCGACTGTGATGACACCGACGCCGCGATCTCGCCCGACGCCACCGAGGTCTGTAACGGTGACGACGACGATTGTGACGGCCTGACCGACGACGACGACCTGAGCCTGGACACCGCTTCCACCTCTGACTGGCACCCCGACGCCGACCGAGACGGCTACGGAGACGAAGCGAGCGTGGTCGAGGCCTGCGAGCAGCCGGTCGGCACCCTGAGCGCCGGCGATGACTGTGACGATGGCGACGAGGACGTGTCGCCCGCCGCGAGTGAGGTCTGTAACGGCATTGACGACGACTGCGACGGGCGCACCGACGACAACGATCCAAGCCTCGATCGCTCCACCCGCGACACCCACTATCTTGACTCGGACCGTGATGGTTACGGCAACTCGGGTATCTCCACCGCCGCGTGCAGCGCGCCCCTCGGCACCGTCGCCGTTGGCGGTGACTGTGACGACTACCTCGCTTCGGTCAACCCGGGTGCGACCGAGGTGTGCAACAACGATGATGACGATTGTGACGGTTTTACCGATGATATCGACCCCAGCCTCGATGCCAGCAGCGCCACCACCTGGTACGCCGACGCGGACGAAGACGGGTTCGGTGACAGCGCCGACGCCACCCGCTCCTGCGACGCGCCCGCCGGATACATCGAAGACAACAGCGACTGTGACGACGCGCTGGAAGACACCTGGCCCGGCGCTACAGAGCTCTGCGACGCGGTCGACAACGACTGCGACGGCACGCTACCCGCCGACGAAGCCGATGCAGACGGGGACGGTTATGCCATCTGCGAAGGCGACACCGACGACACCGACGCGTCGGTGGTCCCTGAGGTCAGTGTGGTCGTGGGCAACCATACGACCTCCTACACGGCCGCCTCTTACTACCGGGCCAACGTCTACCTCGCCAGCGACACCGTGGACATCGCCGAGGTCGAGCAGTACCTGGGGCTGGCGTCCAACTGTTACCTCGGTTGGTACCTCTATAGCGCCACCTCCACCTCAGGGACACGCACCCTGCTCTGGTCCAGCCGTGTCTACACCCTCGCGGGCACGGGCTACGCCTCGAGCGGCCCGATCTCCGGCGTCACCACAACCCCAGGGATGTACTACATACTTGGGGTTGGCTGGGAGTGTACAGCCACCTACTCTGGCCAGTCCGGCTCGTCGCTCCCGAGCGTCGACCTCGGCTTCGGTTACTTTGCCGTCAACGCGTGGAGCAACACGTACACCGGGTATTCCCTCGGCTTTGTCCCGAGCGGCACAGGTTCGAGCTCACTCGCCTACGAACAGCGGATCAGCTACGCGCCGTGACGCGGTGAG
The DNA here is from genome assembly GCA_947486185.1 of Deltaproteobacteria bacterium. Classification (GTDB taxonomy): domain Bacteria; phylum Myxococcota_A; class UBA796; order UBA796; family SXON01; genus CANKTH01. The sequence goes on along the minus strand of CANKTH010000114.1, from coordinate 11,683 downwards.
CCGAGGCTCATAATCGATTACAAAGCGTATAATACTGGACCTCGGGGGCGTAGGTCCGCACCGGCACGCGCCCGTCCCCGCACGCGTGAACGTGGTACCTCTCAGCGAACCACAGCTCTCCCGAGTCGGACTCCAGATCGTGGACGTGGCCGTTCTGGGCGTCAAGATCGTCGCTCTCGGGGTCGCTCCCGTCCATCTCGACACAGCCGAGCACGACAGTGCCGTCACACATGATCCCATAGATCTCGAGGTCAGCTTCGCCGGGCTCGATGGAGCTGGTGAAGCCCTCCGCCGCGAGGACCGCGAGCGCCGCGGGATTGGTGCCGTGGTGGTGGTACACCCCGGTCATCTCAGGGTGTGCGTCATACTGGTCGAAGGTCTCCTCCTCCACGCTCAACAGATCGCCAGGCGCGGCGACGCCGTGAAAGTACCCTACACCGTCGAGAGCGACGCCGACGGCGCCGTCAGTCCGCTCCGCGTGAAACTCTTCAGGGTCGCCCGCCTCTTCATCGACCATTGCTTCCGAGATGGTGAGCCCGAGCGGGACAGGGTCGGCGACGATCCGTACCAACAGGTCTTGCTCCGCGATGGCATTAGGATTCTGAAAACGACCGTTTGAGGTATCAAACTCGACCCAGTTGGGGTCGTCGTCGGGGTAGTAGGGGCTGCGGTGGGGCGGCAGCCCGTTGAAGGAGATGAGGGTGCTGTCCCCCTCCTGCGTCAGCGCGACGCACTTGAAAAACGTCGAGAAAAAGGCGGGAACCCCCTCGCCGACCGTGGTGACGCAGCTGTCGAGCGTACGAAGGCCATCCTCGGTGACGGTCGAGGTCGAGCCCATCTCCTTGTCCCCGCCATCACATCCCAAGAGCATCAGCAGTGTGAGCATCCTTCCTCCTCCCGAAACAACGGCCAGCCGAACCGAAGCTGGACCGGCCGGCTACAGTTTTCTCCCCATCCTGTTTGCGTGAGAAGAACGCGGGCTCACGGGTGGGTCACCACGGCGCGGAGCTCCCGCCCCGGCCCCACCGACAGTCCCCGCAACCACGCGCCCTCCCTCTCCTTCGACGCCGGTTCTCCGCCGAAGGACAGCCGGAGCTCTCCTTCGGGCAGCCACAGATCGAGCTCGGCTTCCGCAGCCGCCTCGACCTCCACCACCTGGCCCTCAGCGTATGCCGCTACCCAGACACGAATCCGGTTGGCCCCGTGCGCCAGGCCCCGTATCTCGGCGTATGGCACCCCCGGCGGCAGGCGCGGCGCCAGGACGAGGCGGCCAGCGCGCGGCGCATAGCCAAAAAGTGAGGTCAAAAGCGCGGTGACGGTATCACCACCCTCCCAGGGCCGGAAACGGGCGGAGGCGTCCGCCCCCAACCCGTCGGGCGCGTGCGCCAGCGACAACACACCCTCCAACTGATGAAGCTCCTCGAAGTGCCCCGACGGCGTCGCGATGGTGTCCAGCGCCTGGAACCAGCGGCCGCGCGCCGCGGCATCCTCCTGGGCGAGCTGCAACATGAGCCCGGGCGCCAACCCGGTGAAGCCGAACAGCGGCTCCGTCGCGCCCGCGTCGAACACCGCCTCCAAGGCAGCGAGCGTCGCGGCCCGGTCGGCAAACTCGGGCACCACCCACGGCGTGAGCCACCACGCGAGCGCGCTCACGTCTTCGTAAGGCGTCGGCACGGGCTCACCCTCCCAGGTCAACACCGGGCTCGTAAATCCGGCAACTTCAAAGTCCGCGAGCGCCTCTTCTACCGACAGGGTCTCCGGCGCCGGTTCACCGAGCGCACGAAGGGACTCCGCGGCCCCAAGGTAGAGCAGGGCGGAGGCGGCCGACCAGCCGAGATCCTCAGGCATCTGCCCGAGACGGAGACCCATGGGATAACGCCAGGTCTCATCTCCCGAAAAACGAAGCAATCCCGCTTCCACCTCCTGCCGCTCGACGCAAGCGCGCAAGAAGGCCCGGCGCGAGGGGTCCCAGGCGGGCGTCCCGGCAAAATCCGCGTAGGTCGCGTGGAGGATCACCGGGTACGAGGGCGCCTCCACCGGCTCGCGCCCTGGCATGAACTCGGCTTCGTACCAGAAGGTCTCCGGGTCCGCCGGCGGGTCGCCGCCGGTCGAACTGTCGAGCGAAAAGGAGTTCCCGATCCGCGCACCGTCGAGCGCGATCAGGTAGGTCGTATCCAGGATCTTCGCAGCGTCTTCGAGGAGACCGGCCTGGAGGTAGAGGCGTACCGGCCCTTCGCTGTCCCGGAGCCAGCCCCAGGTGTAGCGGCTCATCGGGCTCACCAGCCCATTCTCGGCCGTCTGGGCGTACAAGGTCAGCAACATGCCCTCGTAGAGGTCGTTGACCTTGGCGTCGGCCAGGCGCAGAGTCGCCGCGCGCTCCAGCCATCCGACGCTCCGCTGCTGCGAGAGGTCCAGCCAGTCCGCAAAAGTTCCTGACTGACCTGGATCATCGTCCTCGCCATATCGGTACGTACACAGCACGGTCTCCTCGGAGTCAGCCGCCAGAAGCAGCTCACGTGTGAGCCCTTTCCCCTCCACGTCGGGCGCGGCGCCTTCACAGCTCACCCAGAGCCGGCGGCGGCCGCGCTGTTGTACCAGGCTGTCGCCTGACACCTCGCCCGGTTCCTCAGCGCCTCGGGCGAGGGAGACCTCCAAGGAAACACGCGTTTCTTCGCCGGTGTTCACCACCGTCACCCGCCGCGCGATCACGGGCTGGTCGGGCACCGCGAGGTCGGTCGTGACGAGGCTGAGGTCGCCGCTGCGACTCTCCGTCCGCACCACCAGGCTTCTGCGTGGGCGCTGGGCCACCGACTCGTCGACCGGGAGCGGCTCGCCGTCACGCGTCAGCTCGATGCCACTGTCACCGAAAAAACCGGCTTCCACCTGGTAGCCCGGCCCGATGCTATTGGTCAGGGTGTTGATCGGCGTGTCCAGCCCGATGAGCCCGAACACCTCCCCGTTGGCTACGCCGAAGCTCCCTGCTCTGCTCCGCCCGGTGATCTGGCCGCGAAAGCCGTAACGTGACACGTCGGCGAGCCAGTCCGGATCGCGCGCGAACGGAATCGGGGCCCCAGCCTCGTCGGGCCACTCCGGCGCCGCACGAACGGGGGTCCACTCCAACGAAGGGTCCCGTCCGCAGGCGAGGAGCAGCCAGAAGCTCATGGCCGGAATGTAGCGTCGCAGCCCCGCCGAAGGGCTATCCTCACCCGATGCTTGTTCCCCTGGCCTGCCGTGCTGCCGGCGTGGCCCACTGATGTCGCTGGCCGACCGCCTGTTGGGCGATCCCGACCGGTCGTCAGCCGCCGCGCTCCGTCGCGGCTTGGGGCTGGCGCGAAGGAGCGGAGCGGAGCTTTGGGAGGTGCGCGCGCTTCGCCGGCTCGCGCTGATCGACCTGGACGCGGGGCCCGTGTTGCTTGGGGCCCTGGGCGACCGACGAGCCGCGGTCCGGCGAGCGGCGGCCTTCGGGCTCAGCGCGCTGCCGCCGCGCCCCGCGTGGTGTGCTCCCCTCGAACAAGCCTGGCGCGCCGAGTCCACCGAGGAGGGTCGGATCCGCCTGGGACTCGCTCTGGCGCGGCATGGCGGCCCGGTCTCGGTGCTCCGAGAAGGACTCGCCGCCGACCATTCGCGTGTGCTCCAGACCTGCGGCGGGCCGCGCCAACCCACCGCGGCCCTCGATCAAGCCAGCCCGGTCCTCCGTTTTGACCTGGCCTGGGGCGATGGCGAGGCCCTGGACTCGCTACGCGCCCGGCGCCTCGGACAGATCGACGGCGACGACGCGCGCGCCGCGCAGGCGATCTGGGCGCTGGCCGTACTGGGTCACCCCGACGATCTCCCGGTCTTACGCCGGCTGTTCTCTGAGGCCGGCCGGCGTGGGGAGCACGGCCTGCTCATCGCGCTCGGCCTCCACGGCGATCCACGACACCAGGAGACCCTCGTTGAAGCACTGGAATCTACCCGTGTGGATCCGGGCCGCGGCTTCGCGTGGCGACGCCTCGCCGCGACCGGGCTCGGCCAACTGGGCCTGGTGAGCGCTGGCCGGGTGCTCAGCCGGGCGCTGACCCAGGAGGCGCTGGAATTCGAGGGGCGACCCGGAGCCGGTCTGGGCATCCAATACCCGGTCCGGACCAATCTCCTCGTAGCACTTGGTGAAGTAGGGGATTTGCGCGCCGCGCCGCTGCTGGTGGGCTATTTGGGCAACACCCACGGCTCCGCGTTGGGGGGCTTCTACCTGCCCGCCGCCGAGGCCCTGCTCCGTCTCGGTCCTGCGGCGATCCCCGAGGTCGAAGCCGGCCTACGTGGCGCGCCCGAGCTGCTTGTGGCGAACGGAGTCGGCGTGCTCGGTGCGCTCGGCCGGGACGTCGCGGGATGGATCAACGACCCGCGCCCGCAGGTAGCCGACGTCGCGCGACGGGTGGTGGCTCAGCGCCCGCCGCCGCGGCCCGCCACCGGCTTGGGCCGAACCTCTTCGGGGTAGAGTTGGTGCACGTTGCGACGGAACTCCGCGAAAGTGCCATCGGTGATTGACCTGCGCATATCGGTCATGAACCTGGAGAACCACCGCAAGTTGTGGATGGTGCAAAGGGTGGCCGCCAGCACCTCGCCGACCCGGAAGAGGTGGTGCAGGTAGGCGCGGGAGAAGTTCTTGCACGCATAGCAGTCGCACGAGGTGTCGAGCGCGTACATGTCTTTGCGAAAACGGGCGTCGGTCACCCGAATTCGCCCCGCGTTGGTGTAGACGACGCCGCTCCGCGCGTGCCGGGTAGCCAGCACACAGTCGAACATGTCGATCCCCCGGGCCACCCCCTCGACGAGATCGAGCGGCTTGCCCACGCCCATCAGATAACGGGCGTGTGACTTGGACATGTGCGGGGTTGTGACATCCAGCACGTCGCACATGTTGGCGTGACCCTCACCAACGGACAGGCCACCGATCGCGTAACCATCAAAACCCAGCTCGAGGATCTCCTCCGCCGAGCGGCGGCGTAGGTCTGGCCAGAAGCCCCCCTGGACGATGCCGAACAGCGACTGGTCGCTTCGCGTATGTGCAGCTTTAGACCGGCGCTCCCACCGCGTGGTACGTTTTACGCTCGCCTCGGCGTACTTCCGGTCGCAGCCAAAGGGCAAGCACTCGTCGAACACCATCGCAATGTCGGCGCCGAGCGCCTGCTGGATCTCCATCGAGCGTTCGGGAGACAAGAACGTCGCGGTCCCATCCACCTCGTATCGAAAGGTGACGCCATCCTCCGTGATCTCTTTCTTGTCGAGCGAGAATACCTGAAACCCGCCCGAGTCCGTGAGGATCGGGAGATCCACCGCCATGAACTTGTGCAGCCCGCCCGCGCGTTGCACGAGCGCCTCCCCCGGCCGCTGCGACAGGTGGTAGGTGTTGGCGAGGATGATCTGCGCGCCCGTCTCGGCGAGGTGGAGCGGCGACACCGTACGAATCGCGCCCTGAGTGCCGACTGGCATGAACACCGGCGTCTGGATCGTTCCGCGGCCAAGCTGAAGTCTGCCAGCGCGAGCGCCGCAGGGATCTTCCGCATCTACGAAGAAAGGCGCCGGGCATGTCATGGGCCGCGGCGCTATCACGAATCGGCCTCCGGGGCCGGCGGGGCGGCTCCCCGCTACAGAAGGCGAAGCAAACGGGGCGCCTCACACAACATCGGGCGCGCCCCAACCGCGCTTGTCGCACGAAGAAACTAAAGGATCTCCGCAAAGCGCCCAAGATCCCTGCGTGTTTGCGCGGACCTCCCTCGCGAGCATACACTGTGCGCCACGTTTGGGGCACTCCACACTCCCCGGACATCGGTTAGGACCCCCCTCCCATGGCCAGCGGATCACGCAACCGACCTCCGGTGTTCCCCCCCGGAATGAACCTCTCCGACTATTACAAGGTCGAACGTCTGGTGCGACTGGCCGAAGGGCGAATGTACTATCTGGTCAACGACCATCGCCCCGACCGGCCCCATCGGCGCTGTTGGGAGTGTGGAGACGAGTCCAACGCCTCTGACGCCACCCACTGCGGCTCGTGCGGCGCGTCCTTGGCCGTTCGGCGTTTTGTGCTGTCGACACGCTGGGAACGTAGCTCGTTCGAGGCCTATCTCGCGTTCTTCCAGCGCCAGCTCGCCCATCCGGCCTTCCTCGCGCCCTGCGACGTCTTCCCCTACCCCGAAGACGCGCCCACGCAGATCTGCTCGGTGGTGCCGTACAACAACGAGACCTTCCTCCTCGACGAGCCCTCGCCGCTCCCGATCGAGCAGCTCATCCACATCGCCCAGCGCACCATCGGCCTCTTGGCGATGTTCGCGTTCAACGGCGTGCGGTTGGGCTGGCTCCACCGGTCCAATTTCCTGCTCCGCGAGGACGGGGAGGCGCTGTTCTACGACGCCGAGGTGGGCGCTGTCTCGGAGGGCCCGCTCCAACCCGACGCGATCGCCGAGCAGATCCAGCAGCTCGGCGCACTGCTCCGGCGCTACACTCCGATCGAAGATCAGGGCTGGCAGGACTTTTTTGCCGAGGTTGAAGAGGGTACCTACCCGACGACCGCCGATTTCGGGCAGGCGCTCCAGCAGGAGTTCCACAAACACGGCAGGCAGACCACGACCGAGCACGCGGGAATGACCGACGTCGGGCTCCACCGTCCGCTCAACGAGGACAACTGGGGCTGGGGCCGACTCTGCCCCGGGGTCGAGGTTTTTGTCGTGTGCGACGGGATGGGCGGGCATGACTGTGGCGAAGTGGCGAGCAAGCTGGCGGGCGACACGCTCCTGTCCGCGGCGCGACGCCGGGTCAACGTGACGCCGCGGCCGCCGCTCGATGTGCTGGAGAACATCCTGGACGAAGCGTTCCAGGAGGGCAACAACACGATCAAGAGCAACGCCGAGGCCCGTGGTAACGACATGGGCACGACGATGGTGGCGTGTATGGTCGTGGACGATCAGGTGGCGTTGTGCGCCAATGTCGGCGATTCCCGGGGCTATCTCATCCGGAACGGCCAGCTGCACCAGATCACCCGGGACCACTCGCTGGTCCAGCGGATGGTGGAGCAGAACCGGCTCACCCCCGAAGAAGCCAGGAACCACCCCCACTCCAACATCCTCTTGCGCACAGTGGGCACCGAGCGGAACGTTGAGATCGACATCTTCCGGGTGGAGCTCGAGGCGGGCGATCGTCTCCTGCTCTGCTCCGACGGCCTGTGGGGGGAGGTGGAGGACGCCGAGATCGAGAGCATCCTCAATCACCATGAAGACAACCGGGTGCCTTCGCGGGAGCTCATCCGCGCCGCGCATGTCGGTGGGGGCAAGGACAACATCACCCTGATCCTCATCCACATCCCCAGCCGCCCGCCTCCGGTCGAGGCCTGAGCGCCACCGGGCGGCCGTGACCACCGTCATCGCGCTCCTGTTTATGGCGATCGGCGTGCTGCTCGGCGGCGCGGCCGTTGCCGGAGGCTTCCTGGCATGGACGCGACGAAACGTCTCGCGCCTCCCACTGCCGCGCCGCCGTCGCCCAGAGCTGCCGCCGTCCGAGCCCGAGCCCGAAGAAGGCGCCGACCTGCTTGCTTATCCCCGAAAGTTGGAGGCGCTCGAGGACGCGCTGGAGCTGCGCCATCGCGCGGTGCAGGACCAGCTCCAACTCGTACACGAGCGCGCGCTGGAGATCAGCGTCAAGGCCGGTAGAGAGGAGCTCCTCCGCCGGTACGCCGAAGACGAAGCGCTGCTCAAGCGGCGGGCAGAGGGCATGCGACGGGTGCTTGGATTGGTATGGAAGACGCGATCGATCCTGCTGCTCCGGGTACACCTCGCGATCACCGCGCGCCGGCGGCCTACTTTTCCCCCGTTGCCCGCCGCCGGGGAGCTCCCGCAAGAGCTCCACCAGGCCGCGAGCCGCTATAAGGAGGCCGCCGACGCGGCTCGACACTACGCCGAAGAAGTCGAGGATCGAAGTCGAAGCCTGGGAGATACCTCTCCGTCGGCGCCGCTCTCGGCCGACGTCGATGAGGCGATCCGTGCGGCGGTACAAGCGGAGCACCAGCAGGTCGCGGGCGCCTACACGCACCTGCGGGAGCAGATGGACCATCTGGCTGACAACTTCACGTGGTTGGCCGACCACCTTTCGACGCTCGTGGTCGTTACTGACCCGGCAGCCGACGGCGCCGCGCCCCCGCCGGCCGATGGTACGGCGCGGCTGCTGGTTGAGGTGCAGGAGGCCCTGGGCGAAATCGCTGAGCTCGCGCGGTTGGTAGACCCCAACCATGCGGACTCGGCGGTGGAGCACCTCGCGGCCAACATCACCCGTCTGGAGGTAGATGGCCGGGAGGCCGAAGCCGCCGCCGCCGCCGAGCTGGAGATCGATCAGATGCTGCGTCGGGGGCCCTGACCCGAGCCAGACGCCGCCGTGCGGGCGGCGACCTCACCAAAATCGGCGCGTCCGGCGGCCCACCCGGTTAGCGGCCGGGTATGGAATGGCAAATCGCACCGAAGCTCCGCGCCGACGTGGTCGGCTTCACCGGCCTCAACCTGTCCGGGGAGCGCAAGGTCGTCGAGATCTACGCATATGGAGGCCGGCAAGGGGATTTCCCGGAGCCGATCCGATCGCTGATCCTCTTGGGGCCGCTCAAGACCCGCTTTGTCTTCTCCGCCGCCGGGCTAGATGACGAACAGTGGGAGGAGCGCCCCTGGCGGGCCTTCATCCTACGTAAAGGGACGAGCGGCGTGAGCGAGCAGGGGATGGCGCGGATCCGGGTGCCCGACCTGGATCTCCTCACTGGCTTCGACGCCCGCCGCACGGACCCGGACATGGAGGAGAGCTACGATTTTGCCGCGACGCTTGCCGAGGGTACGGGGTGGACCTTCGGCCGCCCCGGCGCGCTGAAAGGAAAAGTGCGGAGCATCCGCGTGGACAAGCTGCCATGAGCTACGAGTTTTACAAAGCACTGCACTTTCTCGGCTTGATGCTTGTTTTTCTGGGCATCGGCGGCCTCTTCGCTCCGGCCATGGGCCCGCCCGCCGAGGGGCCTGCGCGCCCGTCGGGAGCGCGCAGGCTCGCGCTGGTGAGCCATGGCGTGGGCATGTTGTTCATGCTCGTCGCGGGTTTTGGCATGCTCGCGAAGCTCAAGCTGGGATTCCCCGCCTGGGTCCATCCCAAGCTCCTGATCTGGCTCCTGCTCGGACTCGTGGTGTTGATCCCGCGGCGCGCACCCGCGCTCGCTCGGCCCGTATGGCTCGTGTTGCCGGTACTGGGCGTGATCGCGGGAGCCCTGGCGATCTACAAACCCTTCTGAACGCGGGCGGCGCACGCTGATGGGCCGTCGCAGCCTGCCGATCCTCGGACCTGTCGGGCGCGTCGCCGTAGGCGTGATCGGGGGCGGGGCGCTGGGCCTCTTGGCGGGCGGGTCCTGGGGTCAGGTCTACGCCGAGCCCACCGAGCTCGAGGCCGACAGCTGGCACGTGGTGACCCCGATCCTGCTGGCTGGGATCCACACGCCGGACCGCGGCCGGGGCGTCTACGTGCAGGGCGACGCGCTCCTCCTGGTACCCCACGCTTTTCGGCGGAACGACGTGGTCCGCCCGGTCAAGAGCGACCCCATCGGCTCGCTCAGCCTGAGCCTGCACGATGACAGTGCGCCAGTGCGGCTGATGGTCCGCGGCACCACGTCGTTCACCTTCGGCCCCTTCAGCGCCCAGACCGGCTCTGAGTCGTTTCGCCGCACCACGAACGCGCCCTGGAACCTCAGCTTTGGCCTACAGAGCCAGCTCGACGACGGCACGGTCACCCGGACGCTGGGGACCATCACCCCCTCGACGCTGGAGCTCGCCGCAACCGAGGGCACCGCGAGGATCCGGAGCCTGACCGTGCGGGGCGTGGACGGTAGCACCATCGCAAGCGTCACTCCTGAGGCTACACCCGCTGAGCTCACGCGCGCCTGGGGTCTGATACTGGGTGCTTGTGTCGGCGGACTCGCGGCCGCGCTCGCGGGGGGCGGCCTCTTCGCCGGGCTCCTCCCGCTCGCGCTCGCCGCGTGGGTGTTCTGGGTCTCGACGTGGACCACCGAGACCTGGCTCGGCTGGGTCGAGCGCCTATACCTCGTACGACTCGCCCCGTGGCAGCTCGGCCGCATCGGGCTGATCGCGTCGGCCACCCCGCTGCTGGTGCTCGCGTTCGCGCGGCTCGTAGCTAACGTGAGGCCGCGCCCGGTCCGGGCTACCGGGCCGTGGCTCGGCGCGGTCGCGGTGACCACCGGGCTCGCGCTCTGGGGCCTGTCGCCGGCTGTAGCGATCCCGGGGAGCCTGCTCCTGGGCGCCTGGCTCCTGCTGCCATGGTGGACTGCACGGCGCGCCGGGTTCGACGAGGTCCGGGCGTTGGCCCTCGATATACCGAGCCTGGTGCTGGTGGCGCTGGGGGGCCCGTTCGCGCTCCTGCCCGCGACGGTGCTGCGGCTCACCCAGCTCGGCGTGCAGTCTCCAACCCTCCTTCAGCGCGCGCCGCGCGCCGGAGCCGATGCCGCGTTGATCCTGTGGATGAGCCTGATCCCGGCGGCGGAGATCGCCGTCCGCTCAACCTGGCTGGCCCAGGCCTGGGATCCGGGACGGTACGACCTGGGCGTAGAGGAGCCCACGGCCTACTACGAGCAGACCTGCGAAAAGGAAGGAAACCCCAGCTACACCCTCACCTGGTTCGGCGGCTCCTCCACCGGCGGCGCCTACCAGTTTGCCGGCGAGCCGGGCGCTTTCTTCCCCGGGCAGGCCCACGCGCTGCTCTGCGCCGACACCGCCCTGAGCCTGCGCACCGTCAACCTCGGAAACAGCGGCCGCGACTCCTTCACCTTCGCGACCTGGATCGCGCCGGTGCTCGCCACCTGGCAGCCCGACGTGATCCTCACCTGGTTCGGGGTGAACGACCTCACCTCCGACCAACACATCACGCGGCGAGAGGCCTGGGAACAACGCCAACAACCCTTCGCACGCGCCGCGGCGGCCCTGAGGGGCTTCTCTCGGCTCTGGAGCGGCTTCAGTCTGGCGACCCGGGCGCCGAACACCGGGCTCTCGGTCGCCGGCGTTCCGCTGGCCCACGCCGAACAGAACCACCGCACGATCGCCGAGGCGGCGAAAGCTGCGGGTATCACCGTGATCTTCATGGTGGAGCACACCGACCCGCAGATGGCCCGCACCCTCGACCCCTACGCGGCGATGGTCGCGCGGGTGGCCGCGGAGACCGGCCAGCAGAGCCTGGATCTCCGCACCACGCTCGCGACGGTCCCCGACGCGCTCGCCGACCAGAACCACCTGACGCGCGCGGGAAGCACGGCGCTGGCCGAGCTGCTGGTTCCCGAGCTTCGAGAAAGGTTGGCCGACAGGGGGCGATGACGGCACCGCCGCGGCGCCCACCGGGAGATCGGACCGGGCGGCACCATCACCGCCCCCACCGGGCGGCCCTTGGGCCCGGGCTGTAGGCGCCTGTAGTCTTGGTGTAGCCAGCTGTAAGGGGCGCGCCGGAGGGGTGTCAGCTACTTCAAGTGTGTTGTTGGAGAATCTCATGGCTCGCTCTTCCCTGATTGTCGGCTCCCTCCTCCTGACCCTCACCGGCTGCAGCACCTTGGAGAGCGCGCCGATCGCCGGCGCCGCGCCCGTGTTGGAGCCCGTCCTGATGCAACAGGGCGCCAAGGTCGGCCCGATCGCCAGCT
>CANKTH010000113.1 GCA_947486185.1 Deltaproteobacteria bacterium | reverse complement strand
GACATCGGAATCGAGGTTCAAGGCATCGATATCGATGCCGCGCTCGGCCGCTTCGATGTCGATGTCCATGGCGATGTCGAGGCCGATGGCGACGATGTTGGGCAGAAGCCGGCGTTCTATGGTGAGCTGGCGCTATGTCGAGACGCCAGCGCCAACAAGCCGCCCCTTGCGCGGACACCGCCGCCGGGCAAGATTCCGGGCCCCTCCTGGAGCCCCATGCTGCGCGAACGCCTCCTGACCTTGTGCGCCAACCTGTGGTGGTCGTGGGACCCCGACACCATCGCGCTCTTCGCCAGCCTCGACCCGTCGCGGTGGGAGGAGCTCCACCACAACCCCATCGCGCTGCTCAGCGAGCTGACCGACGAGCAGCTCGAAGCCCGGGCGAATGGCCGGCTCGCCCCGGCGGAGGCGCGCTTCAAGGCGTACATGGAGGATACCCGCGGCTGGTCGGCGCGTGAGCTGCCTGAGCTGATCAACCCTGTCGCCTATTTCTCGATGGAGTTTGCGCTCCACGAGTCGCTGCCGATCTACTCGGGCGGCCTGGGCGTGCTCGCCGGGGATCATCTCAAATCTGCGTCAGACCTGGGCATCCCGCTGGTGGCGATCGGGCTCCTCTACCGCGAGGGCTACTTCACCCAGATCATCGCCCACGGTCGCCAGGCGATGGCGTGGCCGCCCCTACCTATCGAGCTCGCGCCGATGAAAAAGCTCGACGTCGAGGTCGAGGTGCCGCACGGCCACCACACCTACAAGGCGACCGCCTGGGAGGTGCAGGTCGGCCGCGTTCGCCTGTTGCTGCTCGACAGCGACGTCGAGGGCAACCGCGCCGAGCACCGCGCCTTGTCCTGTCAGCTCTATGGCGGGGACGAGTCCACCCGGATCGCCCAGGAGGTGCTGCTTGGAATCGGCGGCGTACGCCTGCTGCGGGAGCTGGGCATCAGCCCGAGCGTCTTCCACCTCAACGAGGGCCACTGTGCCTTCGTGGTGCTCGAGCGCTGGCGCGAAGAGCTCGCGAAAGGGCTCCGTCCCGCCGAAGCCCTTCGTACCGCCAAGTCGACGTGCGTTTTTACCACACACACCCCGGTTCCCGCGGGCCACGACCGCTTCACCTGGGAGCTCAAGAGCGAGGCGCTCGGCGGCTACCGAGAGCAGATGAAATTGCCCGAGGGCGCGTTCATGGACATCGGGCGCGTCAAACCCGGCGATGTCCAGGAGACCCTGTGTATGACCGTGCTCGCGATTCGCGGCAGCCGGGCGGTCAACGGTGTCTCGGCGCTCCACGGCGAGGTCAGCCGGCGGATGTGGAAGGATCTGTTTCCCAGTCTCAAAGAGGACGACGTGCCGATCAGCCACGTCACCAACGGGGTTCATGCCCCCTCGTGGATGCACCCGCGGGTGCAGGGACTGCTCGACGACCACTCCCCCGGCTGGCGCGACGGGGTGGTGCCAACGCTCCGGGATGTGCCGGACGACACCTTATGGCAGCTTCGCAGCCGGCTTCGTACCAAGTTGGTGCGCTACGCTCGGCGGCTCCTCGGGCGCGACTGGCTCGACCCCGACGCGCTCACCATCGGCTTCGCGCGCCGCTTTGCACCTTACAAACGTGGGAACCTCCTGTTCACCGACCCCGAGCGGCTGCAGCGGCTCCTGGAGCAGAGCGGCCGACCGGTGCAGCTCATCTTCGCGGGCAAGGCGCACCCGCGGGACGCCGCCGGCCAGGGCATCGTCCGCGACGTGATCCGCTGGACCCGCGACGACCGTTTCCGGGGGCGCGTGGTCTTTTTGCCCGACTACGACATGAACCTCGCCCGTCGCCTCGTTCAGGGGGTGGACGTGTGGCTCAACAACCCGCGCCGTCCAAGAGAGGCCAGCGGCACCAGCGGCATGAAGTCGGCGATGAACCTTGGCATCAACCTCTCCATCCTCGACGGCTGGTGGCCCGAGGCCTACGACGGCAGCAACGGCTGGGCGATCGGCGACACCCTCGAGTACAAACACCAGGAAGAGCAGGACGCCGCCGACCTGGAGTCGCTCTACGACGTGCTGGAAAACAAGGTGATCCCCGAGTTTTACGAGCGTGACGACACCGGCACGCCCCGCGCCTGGCTCAAACGGATGCGCCGAAGCTTGGAGAGCTGCACGCGCGATTTCAACAGCCACCGGATGGTGGCGGATTACGCGCGTCGGGCCTACACGAGCGGCTGAGCGCCAGGGCGAGCGGAGACCGGGCGACAAAGCCCGGATCCCCATGAGCGCCGTACCGGCTCCTTCACCCCGGCCCGACAAACGGACCGGAGTGGAAGGGGGGCGCTCAGATCACCAGGCCGCCGTCCACGTCGATGCAACGACCGGTGAAATAGTCGCATTCGATGATGAATTTAAGCGCGAGGTAGATCTCCTCCGGAGCGCCGGCGCGGCCGAGCGGCACGGTCTTGAGCACACCCGCGAGCACGTCGGGGCGCATGCCCTGGAGGATCGGCGTGTCGATGAAGCCGGGGGCGATCGCGCCGAAACGGAGGCCGGCACGGGCGAGCTCGAGGGCCCAGAGCTTGGTGTCGGCGATGAGTCCGGCCTTGGCCGCGGAGTAGTTGCCCTGCCCGGCGTTTCCGTGGCGGGACACCGAAGAGATCGCGACGACCACGCCCGGCCTCGTATCGGTGGCGAGGCAGTGAGCGGCAAACTCACGGGTGCACAAGAACGGCCCGGTGAGATCGACGTCGATGACCTGCTGCCACTGCGCGAGGCTCATGCTCTTGATCTCGCCGCTGGTCTTGTCCTTCCGCACGAGGAGGCCGTCACGGAAGATACCAGCGTTGTTCACCAGCACATTGAGGCCGCCCATCGCGTCGCGGGCCTTGGCGATGAGCTCCACAACCTCGGACTCGACCGCTACGTTGGCCTTGAAACCGTAGACCTTGCCGGCGAGGCCCTCGGCCGCCGCGAGCGTCTCGGCGATCGCCGCGTCATTGAGGTCACAAAAAGCGACCGTTGCACCGTCCCGCGCGAGCGAGAGGGTAAAAGCACGGCCCATTCCACTGGCGCCGCCCGTGACGAGGGCGCGAGAGTCGGTGATGTTCATGTTGGCTCCTTTGAAGGGGCCGGCGCCTAACATGGAGACCCAGCAGATGTCGGAGCCCCGCAAGGCCGATGAGCCGCAGTCAGGATCACCTCCGGGAGGCTGCCCCCCACGGACCTGGCCAACTCCGGCAGCCAGACCGGGCAGCGGCGCTGGGAATGGCGCGGGGCCGGCTGCGCGCCCAGACGCCGTCCACGACCGCCCAGGCCGCGAGCGCCGGCCCTGGCGACGAGGCCGCCGATGAGCGACCCCTGGTCGGCCGCCGTCGCCCTCATTGCGGCGGCACCGCGTGGAGAAAGGCGCCTCGTTCCCGCACGCCCAGCCCCCAACGGCGCGCTCCCGGGCCAGACCGGCATCCGGCTGCGCCAGTGCCTGATCGAACAAGACGCCGCTGGCGCTATCGCGCTCCTCGATAGCCTCGACCCGGCGCACCACGTCGAGCTGCTGCTCGGCGCGGCCCTTCGTGATGCACGCGGCGATTTCCTGGCCGCCCGCCTATATACTCACCTGATCGAGGAGCAGCACGCGCAGGGGCACGTCCGGCACGAGGCCTGGGCGCTGTTGGTGGCGCTGCTCACCGACGGAGCGCCCGACGAGGGCCCGGACCTGAGCGCCTCCGCGTGGATCGCCGCGCGTCGCGCCCCGGATCGCTGGTTCCCCCTGGGGGCGCCACTCGCCGGAGCCCTGCCTGCGCCGCCGGGTGCCGAAGCCGCCGTGGTCCAGGCCTACGCGGCAGGCGTCGGCGGCCTGGCGCTCCTCGCTGCCCTCGCGGACCGACCGCTTCACGCCGCCGTGGCCACCTATTACCGCCTCGGTAGCATCCATGCCCTGGGGCCACGCCCACTTTTTATGCTTGCCGCCTCATGATTTTTCTGCCCATCCCGAACGGGCGCCGGGTCGCGCGTGCCCGGCTGCCCGCGCGGGAGGGCGGAGACTGGGCGCGTGAGCTGCCGCGCCTGCTCGACCGGCGGCCCGTCGGTGTGTTGCCCCTCCGCCGCAGCGACTCCTGGCAGCTCATCTGGGTGGTGGCCGAAGACAGCGCCCGGCGGCTCCTGGCTACCTCGGTGATCGTGCGCGGCGACCGCATCCGGATGCTGGGTTCCCGCTGGCCGGCGGCGAGCCAGATGGAGCGGCCCCTCCCCCGCCTGACCGGACTCAAGCCCGACCGCGGACCGCTCCCTGGGCCCGTGCGCCCCGACGAAGCCGATCTCGCCGCCGCCCTCTCCCGCGCCCTCGACCCCGACACGCCCGACGACCGGGTCATCGCCACCCGCGCGCTCGGCCCCCCGGCGCCCGCGCCTGTCGAGCCGCCGACCCCGGGTTATCGACTCGGCCCGGTCCACGGCCGAAGCGGCGCGCCGATGGTGCTCCGCTTGGACAACCCGCAAAACGTACAAGTCGCGTCCATCGAGCTGGGTTTTTGTCATCGCGGGCTGGTCGAGGCCCTCCGCCACGCCGACCCCCCCGGGGCCGTGGCGCTCGCGGGGAGCCTGGCAGGAGACGCGGTGATCGCGGCGACGCTGGCGTGGTGCGAGCTCTTGGAGGGCCTCGCGGGGGTAGAGGTGCCGCCGCAGGTCGCCTTACCGCGAGCGACGTTGTTGGAGCTTGAACGTTGTGGAAGCCACTTTGGCACCCTCGGGGCGGTCATGGAGGCGATCGGCCACGAACGGGCCGCCGTCGCCCTTGGGCGCTTGCGCGAGCAGCTTCGGCAGATGATGGCCACCGCGACGGGCAATCGGCTGGGACGCGGCGTGCTGTGGCCCGGCGGCCTGGTCCGAAACCTGAACACGGCGGGCCTCGCCGACCGCCTGCGGGACCTGGAAGGTGGCCTCACCGAGGCGGAGGCCCTGGTCGAGACGACCTGGTCGATGTCCCGGCTCGAGGGGCTCGGGATTGTGTCGGGTGAAGAGGCGCAGGGGCTCGGAATGGTCGGCCCGGCCGCGCGTGCCTCCGGTTCAGACAAGGATATACGGGTACATTTCCCCACAGGCGCATGGTGGGAGCACCCAATCCGCAACCAGTCGCAGGGGGTCGGCGACACCCTGGCGCGGGTGCGGGTGCTCCTGGCCGAGCTGGGCGCTTCGGTACGTTGGTTGGCTGGCGTCCTCCCGCGGTTGGGGCCGGCGACCGCCCCGGCGCCCTTGCGGATCTTCCCCGACAGCCTCGGGATTTCGCTGATCGAGAGCGCGCGCGGTGAGCTGGCGTTGATGGCGGTGACCGACTCGGCTGGCCAGCTCCTGAGCGTGGAGGTCCACGATCCGACCGTAAAGAACGTCGCCGGCGTCGAGCTCGCTCTCCGCGGAGCCGAGCCGACCGACATCCCGGCGATCCTCCAAAGCTTCAATCTGTCACCAGCGGGCTACGATCGATGACGGCTCCTGCCTCCCCTCCCCGGATCGGCTGGCCGACGTCCCCATGGCGCGGGCGCCTCGACGTACACCCCGATCGCTGTCGCACCGGTTGCGCTGCCTGTTTGGAGGCCTGCCCGACAGCGGCGCTGAGCCTGGAACGCCTCTCGCTCGACCTCGGCGCCTGCGTCAGCTGTGGGGCGTGCACCCGGGTGTGCCCGACCGGCGCGTTGACCGCCACCGCCGAGCCCCGGGCCGCGACCAGCCGCCGCGACGCCCTGGTGCGCCGGGGCGAAGACCTGGTGCTGGCGACCGCCCTCCCCGAGCTGCTCCGCCGCCAGCTCGGTCGGAACCTGCGGCTCCGCGTGGTGGACACTGGCGATTGTGGAGGTTGTACAAGTGAGGTTGAAGCCCTATTCCAGGCCGCGGAAGGATTCGCCGCCTACGGCATCGAGCTGGTCCTCGCGGCGGGCCACGCCGACGGCGTGCTGCTGACCGGCCCGATCACGCCAACGATGGCGCCCGCATTCCGCCGCACCTGGTTGGCCACTGCCCCCCCGCGGCTGGTCATCGCGGTCGGCGCCTGCGCGATCTCTGGCGGCCCCTTTCGGACCGTCACGCCGCTCCGGGGCCTCGACGCCGTGAGCCCGGCCGCCGAGACCGGCGCCGAGCTGCCAGAGGTCCACCTCTATGTGCCAGGTTGCCCACCACACCCCCTGACGCTCCTCGACGGGCTGCTCCGCCTCCTCGGCCACCCAGGGCTCACGCCTCCCCCCTGACGGCTGTTGGCACGGCTCTTGCTGTGATGGATGTCGGTGACGGCGCGCGGAGGCGAGCCGCACCCTCTCCCCGCCCTCATGCTGCCGCTCCCCCGCCTCCTCACAGGTGTACCCATGGCCCGCTCCCTCGTCGTCAAACACGAAGAAACTACTGGAACCTCCTCTCTTCTCAACAGTTTCCTGCTCGTCGCCGTCTTGTGGATGGTCGGCGGGATGTTGTTGTCGTGGGGCGCCGACGCCGCGGTCGCGCCCGCAGACGTGGTGAGCGAGTAACGATTCCTTTCATTCATGTCATCATCTGTAGATTTGGATGGTGACACGTCAAGGGCAACCCGGCCGCCAGGCGGCCCGAAGCGTAGGCACCCCGGCGCTTCCTGCCGGGCGGCGCCCTACTCCAACGCCCGGGTGAGCTTCCGGAGCTCTCGGCTCTGTGGCGACTCGGCCCGCAGCCGCTCGAGCATGGTGTTCGCCAGGTCTACCCGGCCAGTTTCGGAGTACGCCTCACCCAGGAGACTGAGAGCGGCGGCCCGCTCGGTGGTGGCCGGGAAGTGTTGCAACATCGGCTCGAGTCGGCCCACTACCGCCGCCCACGCGTCACGATCCGCGTAGAACTCGGCGATCCGGAGCTCTTTTCGCGCGAGACGCTCCCTGGCCTTGGTCAGGAGCTCGTCCACCTCGGGGCGCCAGGCGCTCTCGGGGAACCGGGAGTTGAACCGGGTCCATGTGTTGACCGCCTGCTGGGTCCAGGTCTGGTCCCGCTGGGCGAAGCTCGGGGCCTTCTTGTAGCAGGTCAGGCCGAGGCGGTAGATGACGTAGTCAATCTCGGGATAACGTGGGTGCGCACGGAGAAAATCTTCGTAGCCCAGCCGCGCGGCATCCCACTCGTTGCGCTCGAACTGGAGGTCGGCGATCGCGAGCTCCGCGCGGAGCGCAAAGGGATCGTCCCGGTAGTACGTGCGGACCCGGTTGAACTGCTCCAGCGCTTTGGTGGGGGAGCCGCGTTTCATGTATCGAACGCCGAGCTCGTACATCTCCTCGGCGGTGGGCTGCGCACGTGCCGCAACCCCAGGGGTGGGCAGGCTCAGGATCAGCAGGAGCGCGACGAACAGGCGGATCAGCACGGCGCGGAGCTAACCGACCTCGGCGGGGAACGCGAATCGGGGCGACGGATGCACGTCGACGTCACGGAGCGCTGGGGCGAGGCGGCGCGCCCTCGACCCGATAGGCCTCGGGCCGCCGGTCTTTCAAAGCCGGAAAGCTGCCCCTCACCTCGGCGACACGCGCGGGATCCACCTCGGCGAAGCCGAGCGACTCCACTTCCGGCTCTGGCGAGAGCAGCGCCTCACCCCACGGATCGTAGAGCACGGTGTCACCCGCATAGCTGAGGCCGCCACCCTCGCCGATCCGGTTGACCCCCGCCACATAAGCCTGGTTTTCAATCGCCCGCGCCAACAGCAGCGGCCGCCAGTGCGCCCGTCGCCGCGCCGGCCAGCTCGCGATCACCACGAAGAGGTCGGTATGATCCGCCGCCACCCGGAAGATCTCGGGGAATCGCAGGTCATAACAGATAAACGGCGTGACCCTCAGGCCCCGGAACTGAAAAGTGCCCACCGCCCCGCCCGGCTCGAAGTACCGCCCCTCGTCGGCGCCTGAGAAAGGATGGAGCTTGGTCTGGGAAAAGCAGGCCCCGTCCGGACCCAGGAACACTGCGCAGTTCCGCGGCCGGCCTTCCGCGGAATGTACGGCGATCCCCGCCAGGATACCGAGGTTCAGGTCACGCGCGGCGGCGGCCAGGAAACGTCGGGTCGGGCCGTCCGTCGGCTCGGCGACTCGTTCTGCCGCCATCGAGAAGCCCGTCGCGAACATCTCAGGAAGGACCACGAGCTCGGCCCCACCGCGGGCCGCCCGCTCCAGGTGGACGGCGACCTGTTGATGATTGGCGGCGGGATCTTCCCAGACGATATCGTGCTGTAACAGGGCGATTCTCATGAGGGCCTGCGCGTGCCCGGGTCCTAACCGAGCCTTCGCGCCGGGTCGCCCGCGCTCCCGCCGGATACGGGGCGGGTCATGCGACCCTTCCTCCCGGCTATCTTCACCCTCGCCCTCGGAATGGTGCTCGGCGCGTGGCAGCCCCGCGGGGAGCTGCTCACCGCGCGCGCCGAGCTCGCCGCGCTCGCGGAGCAGCCGTGCCGACGTTCAGCCGCCGACCGGGTGCGGTCGATGTTGAGCGGCGATCGCGCGGCACTGTCGCCGGAAACGAGGTTCGGAATACAGGACGCGCCGGGCGCGGACGCTCCGGCGACGGACGACGCCGGCGCGGACGACGGCACCTCGCCGGAGGCCTCCGCCGAAGGCGCGACTCCGACCCCGCTCGCCCCCGAAGATCTGGAGGACGAACGCGAGATGATGGCCGATGCCCTGGCCGTGCGGCGTAGCCAGGCCCGGGCCGCCCTGGCCGAGCAGGCCGACCTCGGCGACGACGAGCTGGCCGAGGTCGACGCCATCATGGACGAGATGAACCGGAAGCTCAAGGTTGAAGTTGACCGTTTCGTGGAGGACGCCCTGGAGCGCGGCACGCTCGAACGCCGCGACATGATGGAGATCGCCGCGGTCTCGCTCGACACGGTGATTGCCGCGGACGACGATCTCGCCGAGCTCCTGCCGGACGGGGTCAAGATCGACGATGAAGCACGTGATCCCTTCTCGTACCTCGACGCCGCCGCCGTGGAGCGCCTCGTGGAGCTGCAGGGTTTCGACGACCCCGTGGCCCGATGACCGGGATGCTCAAAGACGCGCTGCGGCTCCTACGCGACACCGGCTGGGTCGCGGTCTACGAGGTGAGCGAAGCGCTGAGAACCCGCCTTTTCCAAATCGCGGTGGTGGTCTACGTCGGCGGCATCGGCGCCGGAAACGCCACGCTCATCCTCGCCCTCCATAGGATGGAGGCGGAGTTTGCCGAGATGCTCGGCGTGCCCACCACGCGCCGCCCCGGCTCGATGTTGGGCGCGCTCCAAGAGAGCGGCCGGCTTACCGAGGTGTTGTCCCCCTTTGTCGGCGAAGCGGACGCCGCGCGGCTCTTGGATGACCCGATCCTGGCGATCTGGGCCTCGGCGGTGGGCACGCTCTTGATCCCACTGCTCCTCTTGTTCACGTCGTCTGGCTCCGTCGCGACCGAGGTGCAGAGCCGCTCGATCCGCTACCTCCTGGTGCGAGCTGACCGACTGGCGATCGTCGGCGGAAAGGCACTTGGACACCTGCTTTTTGGCGTTGTCGCCGTAGGAGTGGGGGTGTTCGTCACCCTGCTCATGAGCCAGACCCTGATGGTGGCCGTCGCGCCCGGCCCCCTGGTGTGGAGCCTCGCCACTCGGGGGCTCCTGTCCCTGTCCTATGCACTTCCTGCACTTGGAATAGGGCTTTTCGCCTCTCAGGTGGTCCCGTCGCCCAACGGAGCGCGGCTCGTGGCAATCCTCACCTACCTCGCCTTGCCGATCCTGGTCTCCATCGCGGACGAATACACCTCGCCCACGCTGCCCGGACGGCTCCTCGATCTGTTCCAGCTCTTCACGTGGTCGGGCCTCTGGGGACGTTTATGGAGCTTCGACTTGCACGAGATGATCGTCGCGGTGGCGCACGCCGCGGCGGTCGGCCTCTTCTGGTTCAGCCTGGGCTTCGCACGGTTCCTGCGCCGCGCCTTGTGACGCCGGGCGGGCGCTGGCACAGGGCTTGCTAATGCGTCAGGAGCAGAACGACGCTGAGAACGCCAAAACAATGGCGGCAAAGCGCGCCCGGCCGGGTTAGCTCGCATGCCCCGCGCGTCGTGCTCCCCCGCGACCAACCCCCTTACGTTTCCCCACCCCACGCCCCTTCCAGGAACCTCATGGACAAGCTCGTCATTCGTGGTGGCCGCCCGCTACGCGGCACGATCGCCGCCTCCGGCGCCAAGAACGCCTCGCTCCCTATTCTTGCCGCTACCCTCCTCGCCCCCGGCGAGCACAAGGTCAGCCGCCTGCCTGACCTCATGGACACCTCGTCCATGTTGTCGCTGCTCGGCCGTATCGGCTGCCCCTCACTGGTGGGTCCGACGGTGCGGATCGACACCTCGAGGGTCAGCTTCAACGAGGCGCCCTACGATCTCGTCCGCAAGATGCGGGCGTCAATCCTTGTTCTTGGCCCGCTACTCGCCCGCTGCGGTGAGGCCCACGTCTCCCTGCCGGGCGGCTGCGCGATCGGGGTCCGACCGATTGAGCAGCACCTCAAGGGCCTCGAGGCCCTCGGTTGTGTGTTCGAGCTTGACGGTGGCTACGTACACGGCCGGGTCGACCGCCTACGCGGCGCCGATTTCCGCTTCGACATCACCACCGTGACCGGCACGGAGAACGTGATGATGGCCGCGGTGCTCGCCGAAGGCACCACCATCCTCCGAAACGCGGCTTGTGAGCCGGAGATCGTCGATCTCGCAGGCTTTCTCGGCGGCATGGGTGCGCGCATCACCGGCGCCGGCACCCCAACGATCGTCATCGACGGCATGCCCGCCCTGCGCGCCTCCCGAAAGGCATGGGCGATCCTGCCAGACCGTATCGAGTCCGGCACCTACCTCGCCGCGGCCGCGATCACCGGAGGCGACGTCACCGTCCTGGGCGCCGACCCGGACGACCTCGCGCCGGTGCTCGAGGTGCTGAGGCGCACCGGCACCGAGATTGAGCTGCGGCCCGACGGCGTCCGTGCCTTCCGGACCGGCCCCATCCTGGCCACCGACGTGGACACCCAGCCCCACCCCGGCTTTCCCACCGACATGCAGGCGCAGGTCATGGCCCTCCTCTCGCTCGCCGACGGCACCTCGGTGATCCGGGAGAACATCTTTGAAAACCGGTTCATGCACGCCGCCGAGCTGCACCGCCTCGGGGCCCGGATCGAGATCGCAGGCAACACGGCGACCGTGACCGGCTCCCCGAGCCTGCGCGGCGCCACCGTCATGGCCACCGATCTGCGCGCCTCGGCCTCGCTGGTGCTCGCGGGCCTCGCGGCGCACGGCACCACCGAGGTCCTGCGGCTCTACCACCTCGATCGTGGGTATGAACGTCTCGAAGAGAAGCTCGGCGCCTTGGGAGCCGACGTCTTCCGCGCCGCCGAAGGTCGCCCCGTCGAAGCGGCACGCGCCGTCTGAGCCGCCTGTCCGATGCCGCCGTATTCCGTCGCCACCCTGCTCCAGATCGACGAATGGACGGCGGACGTCCGGCTCTATACCTTCAAGGTCGAGCCCCCCATCCCCTTTGTCGCGGGGCAGTTCGTCAATCTCTCCGTGCCCGACGGCAGCAGCACCGTGTCCCGGTCCTACAGCGTCTGGTCGGCGCCCGAGCAGACTGACGGAATACTTCAGCTTTGTATAAAGCTATTCCCGGGCGGTCGCGCCAGCGAACATCTCAGGCGGCTGGCTGTCGGCGACACCGTCCAGCTCTCCGGTGCGTACGGGGTCTTCACCCTGGATCAGGAGCTGAATCCGGTCACGATGGTGGCCACGGCCACCGGCCTCGCTCCTTTTCACTCTATGCTCCAGCACGCGGCGAACACCGGCGACAATCGCACCTTCTATCTGTACTTTGGCGTAAGGACCGAGGCCGATCTCTTCGCTCTCGACCTCCTCGACGCGCTCAGCCGCTCGCTCAACCTCACCCTCTACCCCTGCCTCTCCCAGCCGGGCCCCAGCTGGACCGGCTTCTGCGGCCGTGCGTCCAAAGCGCTCCTCGAACAACCGGTATCCGAGGGCCAGTACCTGCTGTGCGGCAATGCGGCGATGGTCACCGAGCTCCGAGCCGCGCTGAAGGAGCGCGGCGTCGAGCGCCGCCGGATACGTTACGAGAAGTACTACTGAGGCGGCGGCCTCGGGAACGGGTTGGTCACGGCGCGGGAGCGTCAGGAGGTAGTGGGCGTGCTTCCACGGGAAGTGGTCGATGAGGTGCGGAGCCGCACGGACATCGCCGAGGTGGTCGGGCGTCACGTCACCCTCCGTCGGAACGGGCGCAGCTGGACGGGCCTATGCCCGTTCCATACCGAAAAAACCGCCTCCTTCCACGTAGTCCCCGAAAAGCAGATCTTCCACTGCTTCGGCTGCGGCGCCTCGGGGGACGCGTTCACCTTCCTCCAGAAGATGCGCGGCCTCAGCTTCATGGACGCGGTCCGGGAGCTGGCGGGAGGCGCGGGTATCAAGCTGCCCGAACGGGAGCTCTCCCCGGAAGAGCGGCGGAAGTACGGGGAGCGGGCCGATCTGCACGACGCGGTGGACACCGCCAGCCGCTTCTACGAGAACATGCTGATGGTGCGCCCCGAAGGCGAGGTCGGTCGCCGCTATCTCGAGACGCGGGGCATCTCCGTGGACACCGCCCGGGCTTGCCGGCTCGGCTTCGCGCCCCCGGGCTGGAACCACCTGTCGCTCCACCTGCAGCGGCAGCGGGTGCCGGTCGCCCTCGCGCTCAAGGCCGGCCTGGTCAAGCAGAAGGACCGTAACGAAGGCGGAGAGCGCCAGAGCAGCTACGACACCTTCCGGAACCGTATCCTGTTCCCGATCCTCGACGACCGAGGGCGACCGGTCGCTTTTGGCGGCCGTACCCTCCCCGGCGACGATGGCCCCAAGTACCTCAACAGCCCCGAGTCCGACATCTACGAAAAGTCGAAGACACTCTATGGACTCTATCAGGCGCGGGGCGCGATCCAACGGCGGGACCGGGCCATCCTCGTAGAAGGGTATTTCGACGCGGTCTCGCTCTGGCAGGCGGGCTTCGGCGAGGCGGTCGCCACATGCGGCACCGCGCTCACCCCCGCCCACGCCGAGGTGCTCAAGCGGCTGACGCGGAAGGTGATCGCCCAGTTTGACGGTGATGAAGCTGGCCAACGTGCCGCCGTCAAGTCGATGGAGCTCTTCCTCGATGCGGGTATCGAAGCGTCGCGCCTCGCGCTGGGCGACGCGAAGGACCCCGATGAGTTCATCCAGAAGTCGGGGCCGGCGGCCTTCGAGGAGAAGCTGGCGCACACCGAGCCCCTCGTAGAGCTTGTCTGGCGGCGGAAGATTCGCGAGGCCGGGAGCGGATCGGCCGCTCGCTCGCGCGCCCTGGAGCTCCTCGTGCCTATCCTACGACGCCTCCCAGACGCGGTCGCGCAGCAGGAGATCCCCAAAGTGGCGGGCACCCTGGGAATCCGTGATGATGAGCTTTGGGACTGGCTTCGCCGGACTCCGGCCCCGCGAGCTCCGGAGGTGCGGCCCCCGCGGAGCGCCTGGACGCCGCCTCCCGACCTGGAGCATCTCCTGTGGCTCGTGATGCACCACGCAGAGACCGTGGCGCCCCAGCTGGAGACGGTAGAGCCGGACGACGTCTCGACCCGGCCGGACGTCCTGGGCGCGATCTCTCAGCTCGCCGCGGGAGTCTCTCCCGCGGTCATCGCCGCTGACTGCGCCGACCCGGAATTGTCGCGCCTGCTCACGAGACTCGCTGCAGAATCCGTCCTTTACAAGGATGAGAGCGCCGCAACTGCCGCTCGGCAGATCCTCGCCCGCATGGCCCTTCGACGGGTCGAGGCGGATATTCTCGCCACCAACGCGAAGATCGCGAGTTGCCATGCGACCGGCGACAAGTCAAGTTATGCAACGCTCACCCGGTTGATCGTTGATCTCCAGAAACGCCGCACACAGCTCGGCGCGCTTGCGGTACGCCGCGGGCGTCCGGGCTCCTGATCGTCCCACGCCGCCCCCCGCCATCAAGGAATCTGCCCGATGTATGGTTTAGACGCTGAGAGGTCCCGCGAGACGGCCCGCGGTGGCGGAGAGCCCGAGGCCTCCGGCCTTGGGCCCGCTCGTCGAGAGTCCGCCGCGAACCCGGGCCAGGGGCGTGTATGTTGAAGGATAAAGAACGGAAGGAGGTCCAGGCCCTCATCGACATCGGCAAGCAGCGGGGCTGGGTCACCTATGAGGAGGTCAGCAACTTCCTGCCGATGCACCTCATTTCTTCGGACGACCTCGACGACGTGATGATCATGTTCTCCGAGCTCGACATCGAGGTGGTCAACCAATCCCGTAAGCGGGCCGAAGCCGAGCGTCGCGGCACCGAAGAGAAGAAGGTCAGTGAGGTCGCGCCGACCGGGCGCAGCAACGACCCGGTGCGGATGTACCTGCGAAACATGGGCGCGGTAAGCCTGCTCTCGAGAGAGGGCGAGATCACGATCGCCCGCCGCATCGAAGAGGGTGAGCTCCTCGTTCGTCGCGTCACGCTCACCTCGACGCTGGCGCTTCACCTCGCCGAGAGCCTGGTCAACGAGGAGGAGGAGCGCCTCTCCCGAGCGATGAAGGCGGGCAAGAAGCCCAGGCGCACCAGGGCGAAAGACGGGCGTACCCTCGACGTCGTGTGCGGGGACCTTCGTAGCCTGCACGAGCTACGCCGCGCGGCGCGCCCGGCCCCTGACGGCGAGTCGGACGAAGCGCCGGCGATGGGCCCGAGCGCGGAGCACGACGACCAGATCCTCGAGCTCCTCGAGTCCCTGGAGATCGACAAGGCCCGGGTCGCCGAGATCGCCAAGACGATCCACTCCGCGTGGACGCAGATCCACACCTGCGAGCGCGAGATCGAGCGGGTCGCGCGGGAGGCCAACCTGCCGGTGCGGGACCTGCGCCGGAGCATCCGTAGGGTGCGCCGCACGCCGGATCGTGGCGGCACCGAGATCCTCGAGAAGACCGGCATCTCCGAAGAACGTTGGGTGGAATTCGACAGCCGTGTGCGGCGGGAGCTGCGGAAGATCCGGAAGGTCGAAGAGGATGTACGGGTGGACCGCGAGGAGCTCCGGTACCTCGCCCGGGAGCTCCGTCGGGGCGAACGGGTGGCCGAGCAGGCCAAGAGCGAGCTCATCGAGGCAAACCTGCGCCTCGTGGTGTCGATCGCCAAGAAATATACCAACCGCGGGCTCCAGTTCCTCGACCTCATCCAGGAGGGCAACATCGGCCTGATGAAGGCCGTCGAGAAGTTCGAGTACCGGCGCGGCTACAAATTCTCGACCTACGCGACCTGGTGGATCCGACAGGCCATCACCCGGGCGATCGCGGATCAAGCACGCACGATCCGAATTCCCGTGCACATGATCGAGACCATCAACAAGCTCATCCGCACCCAGCGGCACCTCGTACAGGAGCTCGGGCGGGACCCGGCACCCGAAGAGATCGCCACCAAAATGGAGATGCCGGTCGAGAAGGTCCTTCGGATCATGAAGATCGCCAAGGAGCCCATCTCCCTGGAGACCCCGATCGGCGAAGAAGACGACAGCCAGCTCGGGGACTTCATCGAGGATAAAGCCGCGTCCTCCCCGGGCGAGAACGTGATCGTAAACTCGCTCCAGGAGCAGACTCGGAAGGTGTTGGCGACGCTCACCCCCCGGGAGGAGCGGGTGCTCCGGATGCGTTTCGGCATCGGCGAGCGTACCGACCATACGCTCGAAGAAGTCGGCCAGGACTTCGACGTCACGCGCGAGCGCATCCGGCAGATCGAGGCGAAGGCCCTACGTAAGCTGAGGCACAACAGCCGTTCTAAACGACTCCGCGCGTTTATGGAAAGCTGACCGGCGACGCGCTAAGCGGCGCGCGGGGGCTCGTAGCTCAGCGGTCAGAGCAGGCGGCTTATATCCGCCTGGTCGCAGGTTCAAATCTTGCCGGGCCCACCACTTCCCGCCGCCGGCGGTGATCCACGGATCG
>CANKTH010000112.1 GCA_947486185.1 Deltaproteobacteria bacterium | reverse complement strand
GCTCAAGAGCCGCCCCATCCGGCCGGAGACCGGTCGGCCACGCGCATCCCGCGCGGGTTGCCGCGCCATCTTGAGAATCCTGCTCCATATACGTTGCTTCTTCATGATTACTTCCCAGATCCGAGCCCACGAGCCCAGCTACGGCGTGTATGTGCACCTGCCCTGGTGTCGGGTCCGTTGTCCCTATTGCGCCTTCAACGTCTATCCCGTGCGCGACGCTCTGTGGCCGGCCTACGTCGACGCGCTCCTGCTCCACTGGCAGCAGGAGGCGCCGCACTTCCGTGATGCGCCGTCAAGCCTGTTTTTCGGCGGCGGCACCCCGTCGCTGATCCCGGGGGCGCTGCTCGCCCGCCTGGTCGCCGGGCTGAGCGCGCGCGCCGACGCGGAGCTCACGTTGGAGGCCAACCCGGAAGACCTCGTCGGCGAGGACGGGGAGTCGAGGCTTGCCTCATGGCTGGACGCAGGGATCAACCGACTCTCTTTAGGGGTGCAGACCTTCGATGCGCGGGTGGGTCGTCGGCTCGGCCGCACACGCACCGCCGAAGCTGGGCGCTCGGCGCTGGCCCGGAGCCGGGGCGTCCAGAAGCGATCGGTGGACCTCATCTTTGGCGCGCCGGAGCAGACCTGGGAAGCGCTGAGAGAAGACATCGAGATCGCCGCCTCAGAGGTGGATCATATCTCCCTCTACGGGCTCACTCTCGAAGAGGGCACCCCCTTCGGCCGGCGTCCCGAGCTGCGGGTGGACGATGACCGCTGGGCCGAGCTCTACGAAGGCGCGCTGGAGCGACTCGATCACCACGGTTTCGAGCGTTATGAAGTGAGTAACTTTGCGCGTCCGGGGCACCGTTGCCAACACAACGAACACTACTGGCGCGCGCGGCCTTGGGCGGGCATCGGCGCTGGGGCGCACGGCTGGCGGCCGTCGGGCGAACGGACCGTCGCGATCGCCGAGCCGGTCGCGTACATCGACGCCGTGCACCGGAGCCTGCCGCTCATCGAAGCGGCGGTGCCCGAGCCCGATGCCCGGCTCCACGACCTCTTGTGGACGACGCTCCGCCACGTCGAGGGTACGCCGATCCGTTGGCTCGAAGCGGCGACGGGGCACAAGCTGATCGTTCCGGCCGCGCTCACCGCGGGTGGCCTCCTCAGCACCGCGGATGGCTCCTTACGGCTCGGGCGCCACGCATTTCTCCTGGCGGACGGCATCACCGACAGGATACACGCGGCTTCAATCGGGTCTTCAGGCCGCTGACGATGAGCCCCTCGTCGGCTTGCAGTAGCATGTCGGGCCGCGGAGTAGGGTGATGGCAGAAAAGGATCAGAGCGTGGAGCTGGACGCACTCCTGGGCGACGCCAACGGCGAAGACCAGGGTATGGAGCTCCAGATCGACGAGGAGTTGCTCGCCGCAGCCGTCGCGTCGGTCGACCGCGCGAACAAACGCTCCACCCACGACACCGCGGCGCTCGAGGCGCGCATCAACACCCAGTCCGAGCAGATCGCCAAGCTCTACGCCGATCTCAAGCGGACTGAGGCGGCGCGGAAGGAACTGGAGGAACAGTCACGCGGGCTCGCGGCGCAGCTGCGGGAGCGCGCGGTCGAGTCCGA
Organism: Deltaproteobacteria bacterium; assembly: GCA_947486185.1. GTDB lineage: Bacteria > Myxococcota_A > UBA796 > UBA796 > SXON01 > CANKTH01. The sequence continues at coordinate 14,430 of CANKTH010000112.1, read as the reverse complement.
GCAGCTCAGAGTCCGCATGCGCCGCGATCGGGAGGACGCCGAGCGCGCCACCGAAGAGCGTATGCTCCGCGCCTTGCTGGACGTCTACGACAACCTTGATCGCGCGTGGTTCCACGCGATGTCGGACCCGGAGCACGTGTTGCCCGGCCTCCAGATGATCCATGACCAGCTCACCAACTGGCTCAAGCGGAGCGGCGCGGAGCGGGTTCACGCCTCGGAAGGCGCATTTGACCCGGCGGTCCACGAGGCGGTGATGTACCGGGCCAGCACCGACGTCCCCGCCAACCACGTGGTCGAAGAGCTCAGCTCCGGTTTTCGGTTCCGCGGCCGTCTGTTACGCCCCGCACGCGTCGTGGTTTCTTCGTCCTGAGCGGCGGACACCGGAATGGTCCGCTTAGTTCAGCTTTCTACCTGTCTTCTTCCCTCCGGGGTGTCTATGTCGAAGGTCATCGGGATCGATCTGGGAACCACCAACTCCTGCGTCGCCGTCTTGGAGGCGGGTGAGCCGTTGGTGGTGCCCAATGACGAAGGCAGCCGCACGACCCCGTCAGTGGTGGCGTTCACCCGCGACGGCCAGCGCCTCGTCGGGCAGATCGCGCGCCGTCAGGCCGTGACCAACGCGGACCGGACGATCGCCGTCGCCAAGCGGCTCATCGGCCGCCGCTTTCAGGATGCCGAGGTTCAACGTAGCGTCAGCCTGGCCTCTTACCGCATCGTCGAGGCGGATGGCGGCGACGCCTGGGTGCAGGTGGGCAACGAGCGTTGGTCCCCCCCGCAGATCTCGGCCGTGGTGCTCGATAAGATGAAGACGATCGCCCAGGACTACCTCGGAGAGGAGGTGAGCCAGGCGATCATCACGGTGCCCGCCTACTTCAACGACAGCCAGCGGCAGGCCACCAAAGACGCAGGCCGTATCGCGGGCCTCGAGGTGCTCCGCATCATCAACGAGCCCACGGCGGCGGCGTTGGCCTACGGCCTCGGCCGCAAGACCCACGAACGGATCGCGGTGTTCGATCTTGGCGGCGGTACCTTCGACATCTCCATCCTCGAGATCGAGAATGGGGTCTTCGAGGTGCGCGCCACCAACGGCGACACGTTCCTGGGCGGCGAGGACTTCGACAACGTCATCGCGAGGACGCTCCTCGATAATTTCCAGAAGGAGACCGGCGTGTCCCTCGACGGGGACGTCGTGGCGATCCAGCGAATCAAGGAGGCGGCCGAGCGCGCGAAACACGAGCTCTCCAGCGCCACCGAAACGGAGATCAACCTGCCGTTTGTGGCAGTGGGCGCCGCTGGCCCCCTTCACCTCTCCGCGGACCTGACCCGCGCCCAGGTCGAGGCGATGGTCGCCCCCCTGATCGCGCGCCTCGACGAGCCTTGCCGCAAGGCCCTGGCCGATGCCCGGCTCAGAGCCGAAGAGCTTGACGCCGTGCTCCTCGTCGGCGGCATGACCCGCATGCCCGCCGTGCAGGATCGGGTGAGGCGGATCTTTGGGCGCGAGCCTGAAAAAGGGGTCAATCCTGACGAAGTGGTCGCGATCGGCGCCGCCATCCAGGGATCGGTGCTCAAGGGCGAGGTCAAGGACGTGCTCCTCCTCGACGTCACCCCGCTGTCACTGGGCATCGAGACCGCGGGCGGCATGTTCGAGCCGATCATCAGCCGGAACACGACGGTGCCGTGTAAGAAGTCCAAGGTCTTCACCACCGCGATGGACAACCAGGACATGGTGCGGGTCCACGTGCTCCAGGGCGAACGCGACATGGCGGACGCCAACAAGTCGCTGGCGTTCCTCGAGCTCCATGGCCTGCCACCGGCGCCACGCGGGCTCCCGGCGATCGAGGTGGTGTTCGAGCTCGACTCCAACGGTATCCTCAACGTGTCGGCCAAGGACAAGGGCACGCACCGGGTCCAGTCGTTGCGCATCGTCTCCGACTCAGGCCTCAGCGAAGAGGAGATCTTGAGGATGGTGGCCGATGCCGAGCGCTTCCAAGAGCAGGATCGGGCGCGGCGCGATGCCGCTGAAAACCGGAACCGCCTGGACGGCCTCATCTACTCGACGCGCCGGAGCCTCGAAGAGTATGGCCAGGCCCTGCCGCCAGCCGATCAGCACGCGATCCGGAGCGCGCTCGTCACCGCCGAACGCGCGGTCGAACGGGCCGATGTCCTCGCGGTTGCCAAGAGCCACGAGCAGCTCACCGTGCTGGCCCAGAGGCTCGCCGAAGGTATCTACGCGGCCTTCCAAGCCAATCCCGAGCTCGCGGCCGAAGCGGCGGCGCTGGGGGGAGGGTACGGGGATCCGGAAGCTCCGGTGAACGACGAGGGTTGAACCGGGCGGCGCGATGCGGGTCGCGTCTCGGTCAACGCGGGCCGCATCGAGGGCCGTCGGTTAGCGGCCACTCCGGCCGACCGGTACACGCCGTGCCGGCTTGGGTTTTACCGCCAGGGTCAAAGGGGGAGAGGTGGCGCGCCGAGACTACTACACGGTGCTCGGGCTCAAAAAGAACGCCTCGCCCGACGAGCTGCGTAAGGCCTTCCGCGCGCTCGCGCTGAAGTACCACCCGGATCGCAACCCCGGAGACGCCGAAGCAGACCGGCGTTTTCGGGAGGTGGCGGAGGCCTGGGAGGTCCTGGGCGATGCGGAGAGCCGCGCGCGCTACGACCGCCTCGGCCCGCTCTACACCCAGAGCGGCCGGCCCCCGTCTACCGAAGACCTCGCGCAGGCCCTGCGTGAGAGCCTCGGCTCCCTCTTCCGGCGGCAAGGCGAGCGTAACCCTCCCGAGGATCTGCGCTTCAACCTGTCGATCTCTCTGGAGCTCGCGGCGGCGGGCGGGGAGCAACGGGTGGTGGTGCTGCGGCGGGTGCGCTGCACCACGTGCGCTGGAGTCGGGGACGACCCGGCGGATCGGCAGCCTTGTACGACCTGCGCAGGCACGGGTCGGTCGCCGGCACGCCGGCTCCTACGCACCGACTGTGGAGACTGCCAGGGCCGGGGGTACATCGCCGCGCGCGCCTGCCGCCCGTGTGACGGGACGGGCCGAAGCAGTGTAGAAGACAGCTTGAAGGTGCGGATCCCTTCGGGGGTGGCCACGGGCCAGAAGCTCAAGGTCAAGGCAAAGGGCCACGAGGGCCAGAGCGGCGTCGGCGATCTCTACGTGATCGTCGAGGTCGAGGAGCACCCGCTGTTCCGGCGTCGCGGCACCGACCTGTTGTGCGAGGTGCCTGTCACCTTCGCAGAGGCCACCTTGGGCGCGGATATTCCGGTGCCAACGCTGGACGGTACCACCACGATCCGTATCCCCGCGGGCACCGCATCCGGCCAGACCTTCCGACTGCCCTCGCGCGGCCTTGGCACCGTGAAAGGCGCGGGGCGCGGCGATCTGCACGTCAAGATCAGCGTCGAGGTGCCGACTGGGCTCGACGCCGCCGATCGAGAAGCCGTCCGGGCGCTCTCCGAGCGGCTGTCGGCCTCCGCGCATCCCCGGCGTACCGCCTGGCAGGAGGCGCTACGCTCACGTCCACCCCACCCCGGGGGCCGCTCATGAGTCTCCTCACGTGTATCCTCGGTTTTGCCCTCGCCGGATCGCCAGACACCGCGCTCCCCGAGGCGGTCCAGAAAAGCCTCGACACCGAAAACCGCAAGTCGGCGGCCCAGGTGCTCGACACGGCGCTGGCGCGCTCACCCGCCGAAACAGAGCTGGGTTGGCTGCTCCTCTACCGCGCAGAGGTGGACCGCCTGAACAGCAACCCGAGCGCGGCCCGGGCAGGCTTTGAGGCGCTGATCGCGGATCATCCGGCCCACCCCGCACGAAGCGCCGCGGCCCTCGGAATCGCGGTGATCGACAGCAACCAGAACCAGATGTCGGGTAACAGCCGCGCCACCCTCGAGGGCACCGCTGCCGGCGTCGCACCCGCTACGCTCGACGCCGAACGATACCTGTTGCTGGCGCGGCTCGCGTCCACCGAAGGCGACGTCGGGGCGCTCGAAAAGTACGCCAAGAAATCGAGAGCTTACGCAACAGGTGACGACGGAACGCAGCGGAGGGTCGAGCGCGTCCTCGACAGCCTCAACGCACCGCCTGTACGGGGCGGAGGGGCCGCGGAGCCGGGCGGCACCAACACGACCGACTCCGAAGCCGCCGCCCTCCTCACCGTCCGCGCTGCCCTGGCCCGGGGCGACCGTTCCGCCACGCTCAGCGCTGTATCCACCTTCAAGGAACGTTATCCGGCATCCGCTTCGCTCCGTGAGGTCGAGTATGCGGGCCGGCGCGCCAGCTCTTCGGTGGCCACGGTCCGCGAAAATGTGCTCGTGCTACTACCGCTTTCGGGCACCTACGCCCCAGCGGGCCGGACCGTTCGCGCCGCCCTCGAGGCCGGAGCCGCGGGCACCGACCTTCACCTCGAGTTCGTCGACACCGCGGGCGACCCCACGAAGTGCGTGCCGTTGCTCGAAAAAATGGTGATTGATAGCGGGTATGCCTCCGTGATCGGCCCATTGCTGAAGGAGGAGGCTCAGCAGTGCGCCCCCGCAGCCCAGACCCTGAGGGTGCCGATGCTCACGCTCACCAGCTGGGAGGAGGCCCTCGCGACCGGCGACCAGATCTTCCGGCCCACCCCCACCACCTCGGAGCAGATCACTGCTTTATTGGCGGAGACCCTACGCCTTCGTGGCCTCCTGCGCTACGCCGTGCTCTACCCCCAGAACAGCTACGGCGAGAACGCCGCCAAGGCTTTCGAGGCGCAGGTGGTCGCCGCCGGCGGGAGCATCGCCGCGAGCTTGTCGTACGACCCGGAGGCCAAGGACTTCCGCTCGGTCGGCAAGGTGTTGGGCAAGAAGGACACCAAGACCCGCGGCGCCGAGCTGGCCCGCCTTAGAGCCGGTTCTGACGATCCCGGAAAAGTGACGTTGCCGCCGCTGATCGACTACGAGGCGATCTTCATCCCGGACCGCTACAAGCAGGTCTCCCTGTTGTCCTCCGCCCTCGCGTTCGAGGAGTTTCCCGTCGGCAGCTTCAAGCCCTACCGCGACGCGGTCCCGCTGCCGCTCCTGGGCCTGTCCGGGTGGAACAACGACGAGCTGGTTCGCCGCGGTGGAAAGTATGTTCAAAACTCGATCTTTGTGGATGCGTTCGACCCACGGAGCGCCGCGGGTGCGAGCGATTTCGCCGCCCGGTTCGAAGCCAGCACCGGGGCGCCCCCCACTACGCTCGAGGCCGTAGCCTACGATACGGTCCGCGTGCTCGATCGGGCGGTCGATCTCCAGGGCGAGCTCAGCCTGGCGCTCATCGCGGCGGAGCTCGCCGACCCGGTCTCGGGAATGACGGGTTTCGCCGCCGATCGTGCCGCGGAGCGCACGTGGCGCGTGTTGACGGTCACCCCAGACGGCATCGTACCGATCTCGGCCGCGGTGACCGCGCCGGAGTAAATCGGGTTAAGACGCCGCGCCTCATGCCCGACGACCCCGACGAAGACTACGTGATTCACACCCTAGGCCCAACGGCCCCCTTCCCGGGACTGCGGCGAGGCATCGGGGACGACGCCGCGAGCTTCGACGACGGGCTGTGTATCTCCACCGACACGATGGTCGAGGGCGTACACTGGGACAGCCGCCTCGATCCTGCAGATGTTGGCTACAAGCTCGTCGCGGTCAACGTCTCCGATCTCGCGGCCGCCGGCGCCGAGCCCAGGTGGGCCACACTCAACCTCTCGGTACCAAGACCGCTTGACCGCGCCTGGATCCTGGGATTCTCCCAGGGGTTGAAGGAGGCGCTGATCGAGTATGGCCTGTCGTTGATCGGAGGGGACACGACACGGAGCCCCGTGCGAACGTTGAGCCTCACGGTCGGCGGATACGCCCCGACGCCCGCTGATCGTGGCGGCGGGCAGCCGGGGGATCGGCTCTACATCACCGGAGAGCTCGGCCGTTCGGCCGAGGCGTTGCTCTCGTCCCAACCTCGCGCCACCAGCCTCAATTGGCTACGCAGGCCAAGACCTCGGCTCCAATTTGCTCTCGCAATTGCGCCGCAAGTCCACGCAATGATGGACCTTTCGGACGGTCTCAGCCTCGACCTCCACCGGCTTTGCCGCCGTTCGGCCTGCTCCGCGACGATCATCGCCGCAAACATCCCCGGGGATCGTCCTTTGAACTGGAAAATCTCCTTCGGGGAGGACTACGAGCTCCTGTTCGCGGTCCCCCCGATCCGCGCAGATGTCGTAGAGTCAGCAGCAGCGATGACCGATACTCCACTATCCTTCGTCGGCCACCTGACCCCCGGGACCGCCCCACCCGTGCTGCTGGGAGCCCCGGGCTGGCCCCCCGCCCTGTTCAGCCATTTCGGGGCCGCGTGATGCCCGAGGGTGCCCACACGATGGAGGTGCTCGCCGCGGCGTCGGCGATGGTGGCCATCCTCCTGGTCTGCTCGTTCTTCGCGCTGTCGGAGACCGCGCTGCTCTCCCTGCCAACGGTGGACCGCGAGGCGCTGAAAGAAGACCCACACATCGGCACCCAGGTCAAGGACTGCTTCTCCAACCGCCGCAAGCTCCTCGCGGGCCTCTTGCTTGGCTCGGAGTTTGCCAACACGGCACTCTCGGCCACGGTCGCTGGGGCCTTCGCGCTCGCGCTCCCGAAGTACCCGTGGGCGTCAGTGTTGGTCGCCGGCCCCCTGCTCATCTTCTTCGGCGACGTGGTGCCAAAGACCCTGGCCCTCCGTTCACCGCGTGAACTCACGCGCCGAATCATCCGGCCGCTCTCTTTGTGGATCCACCTCGTACGCCCGCTGCGGGCATCTCTGGAGTGGCTCGCCGACACCCTGCTCCGGCCGCTCGGCATCACCCCTCACCCCGAATCCGAGGGCGTGCAGGAGGATCAGCTCCGCACCCTGATCGATCAGGGCCTGCAGACCGGGGTGATCCAGCCGATGGAGCAGGAGCTGATCCACCGGGTGTTCGACTTTGGGGATCTTCCCGTTTCACGGCTGATGACCCCACGGCCGGACGTGTTCTCCCTCTCGCTGACCACGCCCTGGAGCGAGCTCCTCGCCGGGGTGCGAAACGCCGGCTTCAGCCGCGTGCCGATCTGGCAGAGCACGCCCGACAACGTGCTCGGCATCCTGCACGTCAAAGACCTCCTTCGCCTCCGCCACGCCCCTCCTCCGAACGCACGGCAGCTACAGAAGATGCTTCACACGGCGCTTTTTGTGCCGCCATCCAAGCGGGCCGCCGACCTGCTACGCGAGTTCCGGGCTCGCCAGATCCACATCGCGATCGTCGTCGACGAGCATGGCTCGATCGACGGCCTGGTCACGCTGGACGACCTGCTCACCGAGCTGGTCGGTGAGATGCTCGATGAGACCGACGCAATCGACCCCGACGTCACCGAGATCGCGCCGGGGAGCTGGCGAGTGAAAGGAGGGCTGGACATCGAAGACCTCGAGCAGCGCCTCGGGATTGTGCTCCCCGAAGGCGACTATACCACGCTCGGCGGCTTCATCTTCCACCAACTCGGCGCCGCCCCACAGAAGGGCGACGAGGTGAGCCATAACGGTATCGTGATGCGGGTCACCGCGATTGAAGGCCGACGGATCACCGAAGCGACGGTCACCTTGCCCTCGGATCAGCCCGCATGATCGCCGCCGACGTGCTCCTCTACCTGGCGGCGATCGCCGCCTGCGTGACGATGCAGGGCCTGTTCTCGGGTTCCGAGTACGCCCTGTTCGGGGCGGACCGCCTCGTCTTACGGAGTCGCGCCGAGGGGGGGGACGCCGGCGCGCGACGGGTGCTGGCCCTGGTCGCCAACGAAGCCCCGGTGGTAGGCACCTGCCTCATCGGCGCAAACCTCGCCTCAGTCGCTGGTTCTACGCTGGTGACCGGTCTGTTGCTCGGGCTCGCGCGTGGGGCCGGTGCCGAAGGCCAACTCGCCGAGTTGCTGTCTTTCGTAGAACGAAACCCCGAGATCCTGGTGGTCCTGACCTACGCCCCGCTCACCGTGGTGTTCAGCGAGATGATCCCCAAGAGCGTCGGCCAGCAGTACGCCCACCAGCTCGCGCCCTACGCCGCCACTTTCGTCGGCCTCGGCGCTCGGCTCTTCGCGCCGGCGATCGCGCTCCTCGGGGTGGCGACCCGGTCGTTCATGAACGCTATCGGAATGGGAGACGCCAAGGTCAACACCGTACGCCGCGACGACATCCGCCTCCTCATCGACAACGCCGAGTCCGGGGACATACGCGCCGAAGAAAAAGAGATGATCCTTCGTGTGTTCTCGTTCTCCGACACCACCGCGGGCGACGTGATGGTGCCGCTCATCGAGGTGCAGGCGGTCGCCGAGACAGTGAGCTGCGATGAGGCGGCCGCGCTGATGGCGGAGGTCGGCCACTCCCGGGTCCCAGTGTTCCGGAAGCGGGTGGACCGGATCGTCGGCGTCGTAAGCCATCATGAGGTGGCGTTCTCCGCGGACCAGCCGATCAGCGCCGTGATGCGCCCGGTGATGTTCGTGCCCGAAACCACCACCGTAGACGCTCTCTTTCTCGATATGCGCCGGCGGCGCGCCCGAATGGCGATCGTGGTCAATGAGTACGGCGGCGCGGTCGGGCTGATCTCCATCGAGGACATCCTCGAGGAGATCGTTGGCGAGATCGATGATGAATTCTCCCGGCGAGCCCCACTGATCCGTCGGATCGCCGAGTCGGAGTGGCTGGCGAGCGCCCGGGTCGAGCGCGGGCCACTCAGGACCCACACCGGCTTCGAGCTGCCCGACGGCGAGTTCGACACCCTCGCCGGTTTCCTGCTGGCCCAGTTCGGGCACGTGCCGAGCCCAGGACAACGCCTCACCTGGGGAAGTTACGCTTTCACCGTAGCGAAAGGGAATGAGCGGGCCATCCTGGAGGTCACCATCCACGCGACCGGGCGCCGGCCGGGCGCCTGAACGACCGGTTAAGCGCCGCCAGGGAGCGCCGATGAACGCCGTAGTCTTCTCCGCCGAGTGGGACCCACGCCCAAGTTACGTTCCAACGCCGAAGGAGCTCAGCTCGGGGAAGGCCACCATGGCCTGCCACGTGTGGCGTCGGCCAAGCTTCACCTGGGAGAAGGTGCCGGATCCTCGGCCCGGCCCGGATGAGGTGCTTCTGCAGGTGCGCGCCTGCGGAGTGTGCGGCAGCGACACCCACTGTTACGAAACGGACGACGCCGGCTATGTGCTCTTCTCGGGGCCGGTTCGACTTCCAGTCATTTGCGGCCATGAATATGCGGCTGAGGTGGTTGAGGTCGGCAAGGACGTGCGCGAGCTCCAAGTAGGCGACCTCGTCGCTGGCGAAGGCATGTTGTCCTGCGGCGTGTGCGAGGCCTGCCGTAGCTTTCGCCCCAACCAGTGTCCCCATCTCGAGATGTTGGGCTTCTCGGCGCCGGGCGCCTACGCTGAGCTGGTCCGCGCCAAGGAGCGCTTCCTTTGGAAGCTCAACGGCCTCGCCGAGCGCCTGGGATCGCGCGATCGGGCCTGCGAGGTCGGGGCGTTGATCGAGCCGATCGCCTGCTCCTACAACGGCATGTTCGTCTCAGCCGGCGGCATGCGGCCCGGGTCCTATGTTGCGGTCTTCGGCTGTGGCCCGATCGGGCTCGGCGCCATCGCTCTGGCGCGAGCTGCCGGCGCCGCGAAGGTGATCGGCTTCGAGGTCGGTGCCGAGCGGCGTGAGGTCGCCCGGAAGCTCGGCGCCGACGCGGTTTTTGATCCGCGCGAGACGCCGGCGGATGAGGTGATCCGTGAGCTGACCGGCGGCTGGGGCGCCGACATGATCGTCGAGGCCGCGGGCGCGGCTACGCTCACCATGCCGGCGATCGAACGAAGTTTTGCGCCCGGAGGCCGGATGGTGTACCTCGGCCGGACTGGCGCCCGCGCGCCGGTGCTCCTGGACGTGCTCGTGACGCAGGCAGCGGGCATCGTCGGCGCCCGGGGCCACTCCGGTGGCGGCTGTTTCCCCCAGATCATCCGACTCCTGGAGAACGGCCGGCTGGACGTTGAGGGCATGATCACGCGGAGGTACCGCCCAGAGGCGACACTTGACGCGCTGGTCAAGTCCACCGACCGCACCGACGCCAAGATCATGGTGACTCACGCGAGAGAGCTACCCGATTCCGAGAATTCCGCGGCGTAGACGGGCGGACCCGGAGTGCTTGGGATAGGCCGGCTGCGATGTGGCGCCAGCGTCACGTTGACCGCCTCCTGGCCAACATGATAAAGCGCGCCCAACGACCTTGAGAGTAGCTGGAATGGGCAAGGCAATCGGCATCGACCTCGGCACAACAAACTCCTGCGCCGCGATAGTCGAGAGTGGGAAGGCCCGGGTCATCACGTACAAGGGCGGTCAGTCGACGATCCCGTCGGTGTTCGCGCTCGATGACAAAGGCAACCCGCTGATCGGCCACGACGCCAAAAACCAAGCGTCCCTCAACCCGCAGAACACCGTCGCCGCCGCCAAACGGTTGATCGGCCGAAATTTCCATTCCAAGCAGATTGAGAAGATCAAGCAGGTCTTTACCTACGAGCTCGTCGAGGGTGAGTCCTCCGAGGTGTTGGTCAAGGTGCGCGGGCAGGTCTTCACGCTCGAGCAGATCTCCGCGGCGATCTTGCGTAAGATCAAGGAAGTTGCGGAGGAGAGCCTGGGCGCCGAGGTCGACCAGGCGGTGATCACCGTCCCCGCCTATTTCAATGACCGCCAGCGTCAGGCGGTCCGCACCGCCGGCAAGCTCGCAGGGCTCAAGGTGCTGCGGGTCCTCAACGAGCCCACCGCGGCCGCCCTCGCCTACGGCATGGGGCGCAACCTCAGCCAACGGATTGCCGTCTACGATCTGGGCGGTGGTACCTTTGATATCTCGATTATCGACATCAAGGGCCGCGTATTCGAGGTCATCGCCACGGGAGGCGACACCTTCCTCGGTGGCGTTGATTTTGATGACCGGGTGATGCAGTGGGTCCTTGAGCAGTTCTTCAAGCAGACCAGCATCGACCTGTCGTACGACCGCTCGGCGATCCAACGCATCCGGGACGCATCCGAGACCGCCAAGATCGAGCTCTCAAGCGTGCTTCGCACCCGCATCACGGTCAAGTACATCACTCCGGGTGATACCGGCCCAATCGACCTCGACATCGAGTTCTCCCGCGAGCGGCTCGAAGAGCTGACCCACGACCTGGTCGAGCGCACCGTCATGAACGTCGATCGTATCATGAGAGAGGCCGGCAGCACGCGGGAGCAGATCGAAGAGATCCTGCTCGTCGGTGGGCAATCCCGGATGCCGCTCGTGCAGCGGCGCCTCACCGAGTACATGGGCAAGCCGCCGTGTAAGGGCGTCAACCCCGACGAGGCGGTGGGCATTGGGGCCGCGATCATGGCCCATTCCCTGGCCTCGACGAGCCAGCGCGACGACGTCACCCTGCTCGACGTGCTGCCGATGCCGATCGGCATCAGCAAACCCGACGGCTCGATGCAGGTGCTGTTCCCCAAGAACCAGCCGCTCCCCGACTACAAGAAGTGTACGCTCACCACGAGCAAGGACCACCAGCGCTCGATCCTCCTGCGGATCTACCAGGGCGACAGTAGCCAATGCGCCGAAAACGAGCTCCTGGGCACCTTCGTCTTCTCGGGTATCCGTCCAGGCGACAAGGGCAGCGTCCGTATCGAGGTCTCGCTCCACATCGACTCTGAGGGCATCCTCAAGCTCACCGCCAAGGACCGCAAGACCGGTCAGACGGTCGAGTCCACCCTCAAGATCGGTACGGCCCAGCCCAAACAGCCAGCGCCCGCCCCCGCCCCGGCGGCCCCAGCGCCCTTCAAGATGACCGGGGGCAGCACCTTCGGAAACCTCGGAGACAACCTCGACGAGGCCGAAGAGCCGCCAACCACGATCGGCACGGGTGAGCAGTCCGGCAAGCACGCCAAACTCGACGGCGAGCGGGGCACCGAGGTTGGAGGCCGTAACCGGGACGCCCCCGCCGAAGCCGTAGCCGAGGGCAGCGGCGCGCCGCCGGTCGGCTCGGTGCCCGTGACCCCGCCCGTAGCGACCCCTCCCCAGGGAGCAGCGGCCGGGACTCCGACGACGCCCGGCACCGCGGTGGCCCCGTCCTCCATCTGGGATCGGGTCCGCGGCTGGTTTGCAGGCTTGTTCTTCTCCAAGTAGGCGCGAGCACCCCCAACGCCTGTGTCTATGAGCCGCGAGCCCAGCGATCCCCGCGACGGGGCGGCCCCCGACCGTGCCTCCCTCGCGAAGGCGCTCGGCGAGCGCGTGGTGTTTGTGCTGGTCCGACCCCTACAACCGGGGAACGTCGGCGCGGTCGCGCGCGCGATGCGCAACATGGGCCTCCGGCGCCTCGTGGTGGTCGGGGCGCCGGGCTTGGACATCGACAAGGCGCGCTGGATGGCTCCCGGGGCGATGAACATCCTCGATGAAGCACGTTATGTCGCCGATCTGCCGACCGCCCTGGCCGACTGCCACCATGTCATCGCCACGACGGCCAGAGGACGACACCTCCAGTGGCCGGCCGCCGAACCTCCGGCGATGGCGACCGCGCTGTTGGATCGGGAGGGTACCACGGCGATCGTCTTTGGCCCGGAAGACTCGGGCCTCGTCAACGAGGATCTCGCGCACGCCCACAGCCTGCTGCACATCCCTACCGACACGCACGCCAGTCTGAATCTTGCGCAGGCGAGCCTCCTTGTCGCAAACGCCATTTTTACCGAAGCACGCGCGCGCGGATACTACGCGATCGCGGAGGGTACGGGCAAGCGCGGCGGGCCGGCACGCGGGGCGGCGCCGGTAGCGACCCGCCCGTCCGTGCCGGTGGAGGTCGCGGCGCGTGAGCCGCTCGTCGCCGAGTGGCTGGAGTCGATCACCATGGCCAACTACATGAAGAACCATGAGCCCGTGCTGGTGGCCTCGACCCTTCGGCAGATACTCGACCGCGCCCAGCTCGACGCGCAGGATGTGGTGGTCCTTCGCGGCATGTTCCGCCGGATGCGGTGGAAGATGAGGAACCCCGGGTGAGCCACCCGCCCGCCGCCCCGAGGAACTATTCCGGATGAACGACCGTTTTCGGGCAATCCAGCGTGTGCTCTCCGCAGAGGCGTCGGCCCTGACCCGCCTGGCCGCGGCGCCCCCGCCAGCGCTCCTCGACGCTGTGGATCGTGTGCTGGGCGCTCCCGGGATCGCGGTCACTGGAGTCGGGAAAGCCGGGATCATCGGACGGAAGTTCTCGTCCACCCTGGCGAGCGTCGGTTTTCCGGGCTTCTTCATCGAGCCAACCGAGGCGCTACACGGCGATCTCGGCCGACTTCGGGCCGGCGACCTCGTGGTCGCGTTCTCGTGGAGCGGCCGGAGCGACGAGCTGCTCACCCTGCTCCCCCTGCTTCGAGATCGGGGGCACCCCACCGTCCTCCTCACCGGCGACGCGGGGAGCCCGCTCGCCCGGCTCGTCGACCTCGTCGTGGCGCTCGGTCCCGCCGCCGAAGCGTGCCCCCTTGGCCTCGCGCCGAGCGTGTCGACCACCATGCTCCTCGCGGCGGCCGACGCCATCGCGTTGACGGCGATGGAAGAGCGCCATTTTGACACGGAAGCCTACGCGGGGCTGCATCCGGGAGGGGCTCTGGGCCGCAGCTTGCGCCGACTCGACAGCCTCATGCGGCCGCTGGCGGAGACCGCGATGGTCACCGCCGACGCGAGCCTGCGGCACACGCTCCGCGAGATCACGCTGCGCCGGACCGGGGCCGCGTTCGTGGTAGACGTCACCGCGGGGGAACGCACCCTGGTGGGTGTGTTCACCGACGGCGATCTACGCCGACATCTCGACGGAGGCGGGGCGCTTGATGTGCCGGTTGCCGACGTCATGACGCGGCCGGGACGGCGGGTCGAAGCGGCGCTCGGGTTGGCGGGCGCGCTCAAGCTCGTCGAGGCCTTCCGGATCGGTGAGCTGCCGGTGGTCCAGGAGGGCCGGCTCATCGGGCATCTGGCCACCAAGGACCTCATTGCGGGTAACTTCTTGGAGGGCTGAGCTCAGCTGCCTGGCCGCGCGCCGAGCCGGCCACACCCGCTCAGGGCTCCGGAGGCCGGCGCCGACGAGATTCCCTCTGTTCCTCCACAGGTTTTCGGGCCACCAGCCGCGCAGCCACCGCCGGCGCCACCGCGGACGCCAGGATCCCGTGGCCTGCCGGGTTGGGATGATCGGGGTCATCCCGGCCTTCGGGGAAAAAGGCGGGCTGCCCGCTCGCCTGGTACGCTGCCAGCCCATCCACGTACGGCAATCCGGCCATAGCCAGCACGCTCGTGATTCGCTGGTACGCCAGTTTCGCCCCCTCACACATCTTCGGCTCCGCGTGACGCGAGGGACAACCTGGCTCATCGGCGAGGACATGCGGAGTCAGCACCATGACCACGAGGTCCACCCCATGCTCCTGG
>CANKTH010000111.1 GCA_947486185.1 Deltaproteobacteria bacterium | reverse complement strand
GTCGGTCCGGGGGCGCTTCGACCTCGTCAAAGCCGCCGTCCGCGTCGGCGCGCAGCGCGAGGATCCCGCCGCGAACCGGGCCGACTTCGGTATCGCTCCACCAGTCGACCCAGAGCCGCGCGCGAAAACGGCGACGCGCGAAGGCGCGTCTGAGGACGGTCGGCAGCTCCCCCCCGGGAAGCACGACCTGGCTGTACAGGATGGCGAGGCCCTGCGGACGCAGTAAGCTCGGAAGCTGGTCAATCACGGACTCGAGCAGGTTGGCGGGGCCGAGGGTGTGGACCGGCGCGTCGGCCATCTCGACGCGACGGGTCAGCATCGGCAGTACGAAAGAGACTCGGTCAAAGGTGCCGATGCCGTCGAGGGCCCGCGCGTCACCCGTGGTCGGGAGAACGTTGACGGCCGACAGCGCGGCGCTGAGGGCCAGGACGGTGGCCGCGCGTGGATTGATGTCGAGGCCAACGGTCTCCGTCGCCGTGCGTGCCGCGGCCAGCGTCACCGCCCCGCCGCCCGAGCCCAGGTCCAGGTGCCGCCCAGCCGGCCCCAGCACCATCCGTCGCGCGGCCCAGCTCGTGGAATCAGCCAGGAAGATGCCGTCGTCTTGGCCAGATCGGGCGGGATGATCCATCAACACGAGATCCTCTCCGAGCGGCAGTAGCAGGAGCGGGCTGGCCCCCCCTTCGATGAGGCCGAGCCGAGTGCCGGCGGCGTGCGCCCGAGCGCCCAGCGCGGTGACCAACGCGGCCTCACCAACGTCCTCGCCACGCACAAAAACGTCGATCAGCGGGCCGAGGGCGCCGCCAGCGGACGGGCTACGCCGCCACCACGCGCTGTCGAGCGCCGCGCCCGACCAGGCGATGAAGCCGAGGGCCTGCGCCACCTTTCGGCTTGTGAAGCCGCCATCTCGAAGGGCGCCACGCATCAGGTCTGCTTCCCGCCGCTCGCCCTCGCTCAGGTGGGTGTTCTGCATTGCGCCTCCCGCACGCCGAGCCACAGGCCCCGATCCGCCATGAGCCCCTCGGCGAGGTGGGTAGGACGGAGTCCAGCGGCGACCAGCGCCTCACGCATCTGCTCCTCCGAGTAGAGGTGCAGGCAGTGGCGTTGACGCACGTAGCGGACGGGCTCGCCCTCGCGCCCTACCATCCAGTGAAAGTGGAGAATAGAACGCGACCCTTTTTGCTCCAGGCGCGACATACGCGCCAGCTTCAACGTCTGGCCATCATACGTCTGGCACATCACCCGGCCTGGAACGACTCGGTTTGGCGTAAGCCAAGGTTCAATCAGTAACACTCCGCCTGGGCGCAAGACCCGCGCGAGCTCGTGCACCGCGCGTCGCATACGCGCCGCGGGCCCGATGTAGCCGATCACGCCAAACAGGGAGATCACCGCGTCGAACGACGCGGTCAGGAAGGGTAGGGGACCCGCCAGATCCGCAAGGTGCAGAGATGCCTCGGGGGCTCGGCGGGACGCCATGTCGAGCATCTCCCGGCTGCCGTCCAGGCCCTCTGCCCGGAAATTGGAGCCCAAATGCGCCAGATGCCGGCCCGTACCGCAGCCGACATCGAGCAAACGGCTGCCGGTCGCGACGCCGTAGGCCTGGAGGAGCCGCGCAACCTCCGCCGATTCGGTGGCGTAGTCTTTCCAGGCGTAGATCTTGTCATACCATTCGGCTTCCACGCCGTAGACCTCGGCCGAGCGCCGTCGTGTACTAACGTTTCGCGGCGACACGGCTCGGACCTCTGGGGGAGCGGCCTACGTAGCGCGCTGTGCGGCGCTCTGGTGCGCTTGCCGAAGCGCCAGGGCTGTGCGACAACAAAGCGGTGCGCGAACGGAGGTCCGGTTGTTCCTGATGCTTGTGGCATGTTCCCCGGACGGTCCTACCAAAGAAGCGAGCACCACCGCCACCGATGTGCTGGATCTCACGCAAGAGTGGGACGACCCGCCGCCTTTCGGCCTCCAGATCCGGTCGCCCGAGTTCGAGATCCCGCCGAACTCCGAGGTGCTCAAGTGCTTTTTTGGCAGGTATGAGGGCGCGGACGTGGGCGTGATCTACATGCAGCCACAACAGGCCACCGGCATCGCCCATCACAACCAGCTCAAGGAGGTTCCCCAGGATGACCCGCATCAAGACGGCGAATTGATCGATTGTCCGCAGCCCGAGGGATCGATGGCGCCTTACGCGCCGCTGTTTGAGGGCGTGGGAATCACCGCTGACGAGGTGGACGAGAACTGGCTCCGTATGCCCGAAGGTATCGCCGTTCAGCTCCGGGGCGGTCAGCGTTGGGTGATGGACATGCACTTCCTCAACACGACCGACCAGACGGTGCGGGTGAACGACGTGGTCAACCTCGGTTTCGTCGAGTGGGATGAGGTGGAGCACTGGGCGTCGAGCTTCCAGCTTGATGCGGGTGATTTTGTGGTGACCGCCGGAACGACCAGCGTTCAGGAGTTCGCGTGTACTTGGGAGACCGACGTCACGCTGTTGAGCCTCCTCGGGCACATGCACCTCAATGGCCACCGTTACTCGATCACGTGGCAGCACGGGGATGGCTCCCAGGAGTCCGTGTACGAGGTTTATCCTTGGTTACCCGAGTACCGGGACTATCCGGTGATGTACAATTTCGCCGACGGCGACGTGGTGATGCGCGCGGGCGACAGCTTCATCACGCGGTGCGAGTGGAACAACACCACCAGCGAAGATATGCAGTTTCCAACGGAGATGTGTACCAGCGTTGGCGTGGTCTATCCGTCCGAGGAGCCGCTGTTCTGTGTCGAGAGCCAGTCGGGCATCGGCTCCTGGCAGTAGTCGCGTCGGCTGGCGCGGGCTGGGCGTGCGTAGACAAGCGCACGGCGGGGTGGCAGAGCGCCTGAGAAACTGCCCTTTTCCTACCACGTATGACTTCCGATAATATGTATTATGTCAAGTAACGTATGCTTCGCGCCCGGGGGCGTGGTCCGGATCACGCCCCGGGTCTCATCCGTCTTCACGTGTGGCGCGCCGTCGGGTCGCCGCGGTCGCCGCCGCTGTTCGCGCGACAGCTCGTGGGCCACGTGCGGTGCGACGCGCCCGGCCAAGCTTGACGGGTCAGGAGCCGCGGCGTACCCTTCTCGGCAGGTCCGGAAACGAGGCTCATGCTGTTCTTCTTGTCCATGGCCCTGGCGGCCCCCGTCACCGAACTTCCTCCGTTTCTACGCGGAGATCTGGCGTTCGGCTACGATCTCGACACCCTCAGCTCGGGTCTGGTGGAGACCCGAGGCGCTGAGCGTGTCGACGTCGGGAGTCGCTCGGTCACCGCGCACACGGTCCGGATCGATGCGGTTTTTGCGGTGGCGCCCGGCGCGGCGGTCTACCTTCAGATTCCGCCGTATCAATCGAGCTTTGTGAAGTTCGAGGGCGCCTCAAACATGGTCTATGATCCGGCCAGCGGCTCGGGGACCTACGAAGGAATGCCGGCGGACTTGAGCGGCAAACAGTACGCGGGCTCCGGATTGGGCGGCGTCTGGCTGGGCGCGCGGGGCACGCCCTTTTCGGAGGCCTTCCCCGGCCGGAACAACAAATCGACCTGGCTCCTGGATCTTGGGTTTCGCATCGGGGACAAGCAGGACACCTACTACGTAGACGCGGCCGGGAAACGAGGCGCGGGCCCCGGTGCTCCGGCAGTGCGGCTTTCGTCGGCGTTCTCAAAGAACTTTGGCAACTCCGCGCCGTACATGAGCGTGGCCCTCACCAAGAACAACGCCTACGACCGGAATGTGCAGGCGGACTCTGGGGAGGTCATCTTCGACAGCACCACGACCAACGGCAAGGATTTCGATCAGGGGCGTCAGGGCGCTTTGCGTATTGGCGTCGACATCGGCACTCCGACGCACCCGGACACGGGCGCGCGCTTCTCCTTCGATCTCTTCGGCGCGGTCGACTACACGTCCTTCCGGGTCGTGCCCTCGGGCTACTACCTGCCCGGCGTCCTCTCGGCGTCCGTGGGTACGCCCACCCAGATGGCCGAGTCGCTCGACCTGGGGGGCGGATTGGGGATTCACTGGCGCCCCGCCAAGTATGTCCAGATCAATCTGGGTGGTACCGGTTTTGCGCACCTGCCGCAGCGTGTGGAGAACTACTACGACGTCCACACCGCAGGTGACGGTCTGCGTGTAGTCGTGTTGTCCGACGTGACGGTGCGGTTCCGGTAAGCCCGCGCGTTCGCCTGGATTCGCTGGCGTGCCGAGCTTGAGCCCGACAAGTGGCCTCGCCTGGCGGCCGAGGTCGCGTTAAACGCCGCGCCATGTCCGATGAGACCCCGACTCCCGAAGCCCCGGCCGCCCCCGGCCCGGTCCGTCCCCCCTCCCCGCTCACCCGCCCCTCCGACGCCGCAGCGCGCCCCGGTTTCCGAAGCCCGGCCAACAGCGCGAGCAAAGCGCAGAAGGGTGCGGGAAAAAAAAATAAACGGTGAGCGATCCGAAGCCGAACCTGGCCCGCGTCACTCTGCGGCTGTTCGCCACCCTGCGTGAGCGTCGCGGTACCGACGCGGAGGTCGTGGAGGTGCCGGAAGGCACCACGGCGGCGGCGCTCTACGCCAGCCTGTTCCCGGCGCCGCGGGTGCCCGTGGGCTTCGCGATCAACCTTCAGCACTGTCGGTCGGACCAGGTGCTCCTCGACGGAGACGAGTTGGCGCTCCTGCCTCCGCTGGGGGGCGGCTGATGGGCCGCCTTGATCCTGGCCAGCTGAGCCTGGCTGAAGCCGAGGCCGCCGTGCTCGCACCCTCGCGGGGTGCGCTCGTGAGCTTTGTTGGCGTAGCGCGTGACACGAGCGTCCACCACGACGAGGCGCGCCGTGTCGTCGCGTTGGAGTTCGAGGCCTACGCGCCGATGGCCCTCGCCGAGCTGGCCCAGATCGAAGCGGAGGCCGCCTCACGCTGGCCCGGGGTCGGAACCTGGGTGGCCCATCGGATCGGTCGGCTCGGCATCGGGGAGGCCGCGGTGATCGTCGCTGCGGCGGCACCGCACCGGGCCGAGGCCTTCGAGGCCTGCCGGTACCTGATCGAGGAGTTGAAGAAGCGCCTACCGATCTTCAAGCGGGAGCACTACGAAGATGGCAGCTCCTGGGTCGGGAATCGCGCATGAACACCCGGCCGGGCACTCATCGGCTCGCCGCCGGGTTCGTGGATGACAGTCACGAGATGATCGGGGAGACCAACCCCTATGTGGTGTCGCACCGGGAGTTTGGCCCCGAGCTGATCGCTGCGGACCAGGCTCAGGCACAGAAGGGAGACTGGACAGGTCTTTTTGGTCGCGACGCCCCATTGGAGCTCGAGCTCGGGGCGGGCAACGGGCAATACATCGCCCGGATGGCGCGCCTTCACCCGGAGCGGGATTGGCTCGGCCTCGAGCTGCGCTTCAAGCGGGTCGAGGTCGCCGCACGAAAGGTGCGGGCAGCCGGAGTGCGGAATGCAAAGATTGTACGATATAACTGGTTCTTTCTCCACGAGATCTTTCGTGATGCCACCGTCGCCGGGCTTCACATCCATCACCCGGACCCCTGGTCTCACCACAGTCAGGCGCACCACCGGATCATCGACGCGGATTTTGTCGCCCTCGCAGAACGGCTCGTTGTGCCCGGTGGAACGTGGCGAACCAAGACCGACTTTGCCCCGCACGTGGATCGACTGCTGGATCTCGCCGGCCCGAGCGCGTTCGAGGTTTTGGACGTGCGGCGCGACATCGTGACAGACGGCGCGCCCTGGCCTGACGAGGTCGAGACCAATTACCAACGTAAGTGTCGGGAGCAAGGCAGGCCGGTGCTCGCCATCTGGCTGCGGCGGCGGTGAGCCCACCGCAACTCGGGCGACTCAGCGAGCGATTCCGTGGGCTCATCACCCGTGCTCGGACGCTCGATCTGTTGGTGGCGATCGTGGTCAGCGCGCCGATGGTGTTCTCGCCATGGCGCCTCGTGGGCCACGAAGACGCGGACGTCTGGAACCATGCTTGGGGTGCGTGGTGGTTCGGCTGGCAGCTCCGTAATGGAGAACTCCCCTTTTTCACGGACCGCCTCGGGTGGCCGGACGGAGGCACGCTCTGGTACATCGACCCGATCGGCGCGCTGGTGGGCTTTCCGTTTGTGCTCATCTTCGGCGCTGCCTTCGCCTATAATCTGGTGGTCGTGGTCTATCTTGCCGCTGCCAGCGCCGCCGCGCGCGGGTTGGCCACCCGCCTGGGCGCGGAGCCTCTCGGGGCGCGGCTGGCCGGCGTCGCGGCGGTTGCCACCCCATATCTGGTCTCCGAGCTCCACAATGGCGTGAGCGAGGCGTTGGGGGTCGCGTGGGGAGTGTTCGCATTGTCGGCGGGTATCGACGCGCTGGCGCTCGGCGCTGCTCGCGGTCACCTTCCGGTTTTGGGCGCCTGGATACGAACGGGCACGCTGCTCGCGCTCACCACCCTTGGCTCTTACTACTACGGGATCGCCGCGACGTTGGCGCTCGTGCTCTATTCCCTCCCGAGCCTGGTACAACGTAAGTTCTGGGCGCGTCTCCCCTTCGCGGTCGTTGGGGCCGTCTGGTGCCTTGCGCTGGTCTATCCGGTCTACTGGGCCATCGAGCGCTCGGTGAACGGGGAGTCCGCTTTGGTGAACCGTCCAGACTCCACGTGGCGGCCTGAGGACCTCCTCTCGTTGCAGGCGCATAACGCGGTTGATCCGCGTACATTCGTCGCGCCGGGGTCGTTCCAGTCGGTCGATCTGTTGGCTCGGGGCGAGCCCTTCTACCATAGCTCCTATTTTGGCCTCTTCGCCCTTGCGCTAGCGCTGCTGTCGCTCCGGCCCCGCGTCCTGTTCGCTGCCGCGGGGATGGTGCTCCTTAGCCTCGGACCCTGGCTTTGGTGGGATGGCGACTGGTGGCGCGATGCATCGGGGTCGCGGCTGGCTCTGCCCTACCGCGCCCTGTTGGAGCTCTTACCGGCGTCTTCCCTCACCCACCCCCAACGGTTCTCGTACATGGCCATCGTGCTCTGTGCCGCCGCCGCGGGTGTCGGACTGTCACGGATTCCCCAACGATATCGCCTCCCCCTCCTCGTCGTAGTGCTCTTTGATGGTCTCGTGCTGGGCCCGGCGCCCTGGCCGTTGGCGATGGTTCCGGCCCAGGATCATCGTGCCGCTGAACGCCTCGCGGGCGGGACCGGCGGCGTGCTGGACCTGCCGAGCGAGGTCGGGAGAACGATGGCCAGCTCGAGGTACCTCTACGACCAGACCGTACATTCCCGGCCTATTCCCTACGTTCCCGACGTACGGGTGTTCACCAGCCCCTTGCTCCACGTCCTCCCGGGTGCTCTCCTGATGTCCCCTTCCCTCCCCCAGAGTCTTCGGCGCGATGTGTTGGGTTCCTTTCTGGACGGCGTGCAGCAGGTGGACACCAACGATCTGGTGCGCGCCGGAATCGCGCACGTGGTCGTCCATCGCGAGCTTGATCGAGGCAGCGGGCTGTGCGCTCTGCTCGAGGCACAGCTCACGCTTTGGTTCGGGCCCGGAGAGGTCCTCGGGCCGCACGTGACATTCAGCACAGCGGAGCCTAAAAGTGGTCGGGTCATCCTAGATTCCGGCTGGGAGCCGCCGCCGTGATATCACGGGATCTCGCGTCGCGGCCAACTTCGGTCGAATCGGAATGTCGCCGGGACCGTAGGAACTGCACCTCAACCCTTGGAGTCCGATGTCTCGCCTCTCCCTCTTCCCTATCCTCGTCGTCCTGCTCGCGGGCTGCCACGCCAAGTTCAAGCGCGAAGCTCCCTCTGTCGGCAACGCGCGTGTCCAGATGTTGCAGATCGGCGGTCCCACCGTTCAGCTTGGGTATCTCGATACCTCCAGCGACATTCCCCTGATTCAAGCGGCCACCGCCGTTGTCAACGTCGTGCAGGCCGTGCGCTCCTACGACGTAGCGGATCGTATCGGCCAGGCGGTGCGGCCCGACGCAGTAGCTGGGGCGTTTGAGCAGGGTTTTGCGCAGACCCTAGGTTCGGGTCCGCCCTTTGCGTACAACGACGCCGACGAGGCCAACGCTGTTCTCCAGATCGAGATCCTCTCCTACGGCGTGTACGTGCCCTACCTGGGCGCCGCGGGCGAGTTCACCTACGACATGCGCATGCGGATGTACAAAAGCGACGGAGATCGGATCTATTCTGCCCACCATACCTGCACCGCCTCGCTGGGCGACCCGAGCGTCGCAGAGCGGGTGTTCGGCGTGGTGAACAATGTCGCCGAGCTGGAGAAGATGGGCGACAGCGAAATCCAGGCCACGTTTGAGGGTATGGCGCGCTGGTGCGGCGAGTGGTTCGTAGCGCGCATGCGGAAACACGCCGGTTGATCGGCACACACCGGCGAGCGGAGACGGTTCAGGGAACTTCGAACGGGCCCCAGGCGACCAGCTTGGGGCTGTCATGGCCCGAGCTATGGTCTCCGCGGATGTACACGTCCATGTTGTAGTGGCCGGTCGTAAGCACGATATGGGCCGTCACCTCGTAGAGGCAGTCGCACTTTGCGACCTCCTCAGGGTCCATGTCGATTGGCTGTACCAGGAGCGAGACCTCGGTCCGCTCCTCGACGAGCATGAACGCTTCAAGGCGTTGTTCGCACCGAAAGGGTAGGTCGGCCAGCCAGACGTCGACCCCGCCGGTGATCGAGGTGATCGTACCGTGAGCGGCGATCGCGGGCGAGGGTTCCCCCAGACAACCGCTCTGCTCGAAGCCAGGTACTGGCGTTGCCCCCTCGAAGGCGACGGGGAGGTCGGCGCATCCAAGCAACAGGAACCACATTGTGGCACCGTAACGCAGCTCCTGTGGTCTTGCAGCGGCCGCCCGCGTCCCGTAGAGTCGGCGGGAGGTGGCAAATGTGGTGGATAGCGCCTGTGATGGCGGCTGAGGTCATCGTGTTTGGGGACTCCTGGGCCGAAGGCGCGGCCGACGAGCTCGAAGGTGTGCTTCAAAGTCACGGACGGTCGGATCTCGACGTAGATCCGCGCGGTGTGGGGGGCACTACCGCCGAGTACTGGGCGACTGTTGATCCCGCGGCGCTGCCGAACGCCATCCTGGCGAACCCGGACGCCGAGTGGGTGTGGCTCTCTATCGGCGGGAACGACACCTTCGGCAACTACATCGCCGGGGAAGCCTCAACCAACGCGGCCCAGATTGAAGGCCACGTGCGGTCGATGCTCGACGGTGCCTTCGCGGCGAACCCCGACATCAAGATCGTCAACTTCGGCTACGACTTCGTGAATTTTGAGCAGTCGAACGAGTGCATCTTGATGGCGTGGACCTATTTCCCGGTCGGCACGCTCACCTACCAGATCAACACGATCTTCCTCACAGACATCGGCCTCACCATGGCCAGGATCGCGGAGGATTATCCGAACTTCAGCTACGTGGACTCGGTCTGGGGCACCCTCCAGCGGGCGGGCGGCATCTCCGACGCGCCCAATATCCTTTATCCAAGTCCATCCGCCTACATGTCGGACTGCATCCACCCCAACAGCACCGGCTACGAGCTCATCCACCAGGCGCTGTGGGACGCCTATTGGGGCCAGGACGCTCCGGTCGCGGCTTTCGTTCCCGACACCGCCGATGTGTGCAGCGCGAGCCTCACGCTCACCGACGCCAGCGTCGGCGCGGATCGGATCGCGTGGACGATTGACGGCGTCGCTGCGGGGAGCGACAGCACGGTCTCGCTCGATCTCAGCGTCGCCGGCAGCTACACCGTCGCGCTGCGGACGGACGCCGGGGCCTGGCACGATGAGGAGACACGTGAGATTCGCGCCTGGTCTCCGGCGAACGGGCCGATCGAGGGACCGGACTCGGTGCCCGTCGGGGCGCTGGCCCAATACGCCGTGCCGGCCTCAGACGGCTCCACCTACGCCTGGGATATCCAGGACGGTAGTTTCGCCGGTGCCGACAACACCGCCGTCGTAGAGGTGAGTTGGCCTTCGGCGGGCGCGCGACGGCTCGTGGTCACCGTGACCGACCCCTGCGGCGCCGGTGTGGACGCGTTCTTCGACGTTGAGGTCAGCTCTGGCGGGGCAGACAGTGGGTCCGGAGTGGATGACAGCGCGCCGGGGGACGCGGCACCTTCGGGAGTCGGCAACAAAGATAGCGCTAACGCCGGATGTAGCTGCGTCGGCGCGCCAGGCGCGAACCCGCCCCTGGGCGTGATTGGGCTCGGTGTCCTTCTCCGGCGTCGCCGGTCAACGCGGTAGGCGTTCGACACAAGCGCGGAAGGCGGCCGCGAGGCGCCGGGCGCGACCGACTGCGAGCCAGCGCGTGAGCCAGCCGGGTAGGCCGTCCCGCGCCGCCCAGAGCAGCGTGAGGCGACTATGTATTGGATCATCCTCATCAATCCGGGCTACCCACATACACAGCTCGCCGCGTACCACGCCCGGCTGACGGGTGGCACGTCGATCCAGGACGGAGCGCGCGACCACCAGCCGCTCCTCGGGCCAGGCGGCGTGAAGGCGAACCTGCTCGCGCGGCGCGAAAGGCGAAGGAAGATCCCGCAGTTGCACCTTCCAAATTTCCAGCCCGGCCGGCCCCCCCCGCCGCTCCAAGCGCTCCCCTGAAAACTGCGCGCCTCGCCACTCCGCCTCCCGTGCGGGATCGCTCACGAGGGCCCAGACTTCACGGGCGGGGCGTGAAAGATCCAACTCCAACCGGACGATACGCACCCCATCCTGGTCCCACACGCCCAGCCGCGTCTGCGGTGTCCCCTGCCCTCTCCGGAAACCGGTATGGCGCAACCAGGTCCGGGCTTCCTCCTTGAGGGCCTCGGCCCAGCGCTCGGGATCCAGGGGCGTCACGACAGGGAGCAGACGAAGCGGCGGGCGGGACATCCGCGCCAAGCTAGGGTCGCGCGGCCCCGACGTCCACCCCCGGCATGCGCCTCAAGGGCTTGTCACGAACTGGTCACGGCGGGTTAACCAGACTCCGTGCGCCTCCCGGTTCCATCAGAATTCCTGGCACCCGTGCCGTGGATGGACTCTAGCCTTCTCCGGGGTTTCGAGCGTGTCTCCGTGCCGTTGTGCACGCTGATCAACGGCAACCGTCACCCGCGCGGCCCGCTCCTGATGCTCACCCGGTACCTGAGCGGCCCCGCGATCTACGAGGTCACTCGACGGCGCCTGCACGTCCACGGCGCCGATCACGTCCGGAAGCTCAATCCGGCGCGCGGTATCCTCGTATTGTCCAATCATCGGTCGTTTTTCGACATGTACGTCGCGCTCTCGTGGGTGTACGTCAACGCCGATTTCGTCACCCGGCTCCATTTTCCGGTGCGCTCGAACTTCTTCTATACCAACCCGCTGGGGCTGGTGGTCAACCTGGCGATCTCGGGTTGCGCGATGTGGCCGCCGGTTTTTCGGGATGAGCGTCGCACCCTGCTCAACCCCACGGGCGTGACCCAGACACTTCACGTGCTGGATCAGAAAGGGTGCATGGTGGGAATTCACCCGGAGGGGACGCGCTCGCAGGACCCCGATCCCTACCGGTTCCTACCGGCGCGGCCGGGGGTTGGGGTGATGGTGAGCCGCACCCATCCCGAGACGGTGATCCTCCCCTACTTTGTCGCAGGTCTGAGCAACAGTTTTGCCGAAGAGATGAAGTGCAACCTGCGCCCACGCCAGAGTGAGCCCCTGCGAGTATGGTACGGCGAGCCGGTGCTGGCCGGCGAGGCGGCGACCTGGGGCGACCCGCAGGCCATCGCGGACGGATTGATGGCGCGAATCGGCGTCGAAGCAGAAAAAGACCGGGCCTATCGCCCGACGATCGGCCTGGGGGCCCCGCCCGTCATCCGCTGACGCGTCTGGACCCGCTCCTCGGGATGGTGCGGGACGCTCCAAAGCCGCGGAGCCGCTCGGGGTTCTGGAGCGGGAGACCGCGCCGGGTGTCAGCTGCGCCGGCGCCGGAGGACCAAGAGGCCAAAACCCAGGACCGCCGCCAGGTTGGCGCGTGCGCCGTCCGAGCTGCAGCCCCCGCTGCAGCCCTCGTCACATCCACCCGCGCAGCCCCCCTCCGAGTCACAACCGGCGGTGGGGTCGCCGTAGGCTACGGGACCGAGCTGCGCGGAGGCGATCAGCCAATCATCGGCGTTGGAGATGTTGATCTCTGTGAGACCCAGCCCCGAGAACGACGGGATCGCGAACGCGAGCGCATCTCCGAGCACCCCGTCAAGGATCGGGCCGATCAACCCGCCGATGGAGGTCTTGAACGCCTCCGCGACGGTCGTGTCGGTTCCGGGGTAGAACTCGTTGTAGGCCAGCGTGACGTCGAGCACGGAGAAGTCAAGGTCGAGCGCGATACCCAGCTCGCCGGTGGCCGGGTCGAGCTCGAGGTCCGCGCCGACCGGCCCGTTGAGGGTGACCGAGGTGAAGCGCGCCATCCGCCCGTCCAGCTCGCCGAACATCTCGAGATCGAGGTCGTTGAGCCGTAGATCAAGATCGTGGCTACCGCCCAGCTCCAGGGTCGGCGCCGCCCGAGGGAGGGTGCGTAAGGTCACGGCGCTCGACTCGGGGAACAGCGGGTCGTAGACGCCGCCGGTCAGCCCGGAGAGCAGCGTCGTATCCAGGGAGATCGGGAGGTCGAGGCTCCCACCGGGCTCGATCGTGTAGCACAGGATCCCGCCGCGCCATGCAGCGTAGAGGGCCTGGTTGGTGAAGTCATCCGACACCTGGACGACGAAGTGGCCGGTGGGATCGACCTCGCCGATCCCAGGCGCCGCCGACACGGTCTCCAAAGAGCCACCTGGGTCATAGTCTTCGATACACTCAGCCTGATCGGCGTCGAGCGAACCGGACATCACCAGACGCAGCCCCTCGGGGGTGATGTCCACCCCGCTCGGGAAGAGGTTGATCCGCAGCGCAGTGCCGTTGAGGTCGAGCTCCTGCTGAATGACAGCGGCGGAGAAGGCCTCTTCAACCTGGGTCTCCAGGTCTGGAATGAAGCCGGCCAGCGCGTCCTGGAGGAAAGGATCCACCAGGTCGAGGATCAGATCGTAGAGCGAGAGGCCGAAGAGCGAGAGGACTTCCTCGATGCTGCCGATGGAGCAGCCGCTGAGCACGATGTCAGAGGCGTCGAGCGCATAGTCGAACTCGATCGCGCCGACCGTCGCATCCAACGCGGGGGTGCCCGATGAGGTGTCGATGTCGAGCCCGATGGTGGTGCGGGCGTTGACCTCAAACTCATCCACGTAGCCGGAGCAGGTCTCGCCGAGGAAGCAGAGGAGCTCGTAGCTCATATAGAATGGGTTTGACGCGTCGTTGAGGGCCACGAGCAGCGAGATGTCCACGTCGAGCACGCCCTCGCCGGGCGTGATGTCCGCCGAGACGATCTCGAGGTCGACAGAGGCGTTGGAGAGGGTGAAGCCGCCCCAGCAGTCCCCGCTGGACGTGTCCTCGATGGGGATGCCGCTCGGCAACAGGGAAGGGAGCAGCGCTTCGACCGCCTCGAAGCCGGCCGGCAGCACGTCGAGGGTCAAGGCCTCGTCGATGGTGGCGCCCGGCGCAAGGGTACCGGCGAATGCGGACGATACGAGGAGAGACGAGACGATGAGCAGCACAGGCACCCCGGGAGGGCCACGCGGGAGGACCGCGGGACGGGACGGCGCATTCTACCTGATTCGAGCGGCGGTACGCAACCCGCGCGGGGCCCGAGCCTACCGACCGACTCTCGAGTGAGACCCGGAACCCCTGGCTCGAACTCCTTGACAGGATGTGACCCTTCGCATAGTTCGCGCGCGCCGAGCGCTCTCGCCACCTCTACGGCGTGCGGCCGCGCTCTGTGTTCACCCCCTACCCTGGCTCCGCGCCCGCCCCAGATTCGCTGTGGCGTTCTACGGATTCCCCAGGCCAAACCAAACTGTGAGTACGTCCCTTCATGAACACTACCCTCAACCTCGACACTTCTCCCGACCAGGTTTCCCGCGAAGATTTTACCGCATTCTTCGATGAGTTTCTCGCCAAGCGCTCCGTGCGCGAGCAGAGCGTCGTCCGCGGGCAGGTGCTTGAGGTGGGTGACGAGTACGTCACCGTCGACATCGGCTACAAGGCAGAGGGCGTAGTCAAACGCTCTGAATTCATACGGGATGGCGTGCTCACGGTCACCGCGGGCGACAGCATCGACGTCTACCTCGACCAGATGGGCGAGGAGGACGGCCTCCTCGAGTTGTCCAAGGAGAAGGCGGATCTGGTCAAGGCGTGGGACGAGATCTCGAAAGCCGCCGAGCGTGAAGAGACCGTTCGCGGCATGATCACCGGCCGCGTCAAGGGCGGGCTCTCGGTCGACATCGGCGTCAAGGCCTTCCTCCCCGGCTCCCAGGTGGACCTGCGCCCGGTCAAGAACCTCGACAAGCTCATCGGCGAGACCCACGACTTCAAGATCATCAAGTTCAACAAGAAGCGTGGGAACATCGTTCTCTCTCGCCGGCAATTGCTCGAGAAGGAGCGCGAGGAGAAGCGGAACGAGACCCTGAAGAGCCTGAAGGTCAGCGCGGTGATGATCGGCACGATCAAGAACATCACCGACTACGGCGCGTTCGTGGATCTCGGCGGTATCGACGGTCTCCTCCACATCACCGACATGTCCTACGGGCGCATTCAGCACCCGTCGGAGATGTTCGAGGTCGGCGCGCAGATCGAGGTCAAGATCCTCAAGTTTGACGAAGACAATCAGCGCGTCAGCCTCGGGTACAAGCAGACCCGGCCCGACCCCTGGGAAGACGTCGAGTTCAAGTACCCGGTCGGCGCCATCGTGCGCGGCAAGGTAGTCAACGTGGTGGACTACGGCGGCTTCGTCGAGCTGGAAGACGGCATCGAGGGCCTGGTCCACATCTCCGAGATGACCTGGAACAAGCGTATCAAGAACCCGAACAAGCTCGTCAATGTGGGCGACGTGATCGAAGCGAAGGTGCTCGACATCGACGCGGAGAACAAGCGGGTCAGCTTGGGCATGCGGCAGCTCGAGGTCAACCCCTGGATCCTCGTGGCCGACAAGTACCCGCCCGGTACCGTTGTGCGCGGCCGCGTGCGCAACATCACCGACTTCGGCGTCTTCGTAGGCATCGAAGAGGGCATCGACGGGCTCGTGCACATCTCGGACATGAGCTGGGGTCAGCGCATCCGCCACCCGTCGGAGCGTTTCCAGAAGGGAGACGAGGTCGAGGCGCGGGTGCTCGGGGTGGACGTCGACAACGAGCGCTTCTCGCTCTCGATCAAGAAGCTCGCGGAAGATCCTTGGCTCTCCGTGCCGGCGCGCTTCTACCTTGGTCAGATCTGCGCGGGTCGCATCGTCAACAAGGCCGATTTCGGCGTGTTTGTCGAGCTCGAGGACGGGGTCGAGGGCTTGGTGCATCACTCCGAGCTGGTCAATCAGGACAACTGGGCCAACCAGTACGCCGACAACCAGGAGGTCACCGTCGAGATCCTCAACATCGACGCGCATGATCGTAAGATCTCGCTGTCCGAGCGCTCCGCGACGGACCGCGCGCGCGGCGGTGACATGAACGAGATCATCAAGCGTCAGCGTGACTCCAGCACCCGGCTGGGGGACATCATGGGCGATCTTTCGCGGCGTATGCGCGAGCGTTCCGAGTAGACCGGCTGATCGCGCCGGCGCTTGCGGGCAGCCGCCGCGAGCGTCGAGCGGCGTGACCCCATCTCCGCGCGCCGCGTACGTCCGCGGCGGTGCGGAAAGGGAAATAGCCGGCGCCGTGGCGCGTGTCGGGCCAAGGCCGGCGTGGGCGGTTAGTCTCCCGCGGCGGGGTGTACGGCGTACCCGGCGGAGGCCCAGATGGAACGTACGAGCTGGATCATGGCCATCGTGCTGGTCGTTGGGGGGGCGGCGCTCGCCGCCTTCGGCATCCAGAACAGCAGCGAGGTGGTCGCGCTCTCGTGGAACCTCGGTCCGGTAGGCGCTTGGCGTCTCGCGGATCCGGTGCCTGCGCCAGCTCTGATGTTGATCTGCTTTAGCGGAGGATTTTTCCCGACGCTGCTCTGGGCGCTGTGGCGTAGCGCCAGTCTCCGTTCGGAGATCGAACGCCTCCGCCGGGAGGCGGCCTCAGGCGCGCGCCGCTCGAACTGGGATGGCTGAGTCCGATGCGGAGCGCGACGTGAACAACACCCTCACCTACCTCATCCTCTCGGCGATGATCCTGGTCGCCGGAATGC
>CANKTH010000110.1 GCA_947486185.1 Deltaproteobacteria bacterium | reverse complement strand
GCGTCGTGACGATCCCGGCCGCCGCTGCGGAGCATTTCGGGCATCGGAAGCCGTCGGGCCAACGCAGATGGAACAGGTATTCAGCGCAAGCCCCCTCCTCCGGGAACATGCGGTTGAAATCCTTCATGGTTTCGGGAGCAGGCAGCGCCACAGGCATTCGCCACCCTACCCGTTGCCATTCCGTGAGGCAACCGGATACCCATAACGTTTGATCAGATCATGAGGTCACGTGGCCAGAAATCGCTATGTCGAGACGTCAGTGCGGAACCCCGTCGAGCTTCGAATCCCGGCGTCGGCCGGGCGGAGGGGTGCGTCAGGGGCAAACGTAGTCGAAGGTCGACCAGGCGTCGATCTGACCGTCGTTTCCGAGGTCTTTGGCTACGGTGTCCCGCCAGCCGCGGGTATTGTAGGTCGTGCGCTCCATGACGTCGATGTTCCCATCGGGGCCGGCGTCCGAGCTCGCTTCGACCACAAGGCCACCCTCATACACGAAGTTCTGGACCTCATCGACGGAACCGTCGAGGCCGGCGTCATGGTCGCCGTGGGTGCGGAGGCCGTCGACGTAGGTCCAAGCGATCCGTTCGTCGACCGCGCCGTCCGCCTCCCAGTCGTAGTCTTCGAAGATGGCGAGGCCGGATTCCCACGTCCAGGTGATCAGCTCGTCGGTGACGCCGTCGGCGTTGGCATCGTCGCGCCGTTCGAGGAGCTGCCCCGCTTCGTCGTAGTTGTAGAACATCAACGAGTCGATGATGCCGTCCCGTCCGGTGTCCCATTGCCGCTGGTCGAGGCGGCCGTCGACGTAGAGGTAGGTCATGCGGGCGTCGAGTACGCCGTCCGCCTGACTGTCGGCGTCTACCGTCACGAGCTCGCCCGCGTCGTCGTAGTGGTAGTAGTAGTAGCTGTCGATGCTCCCGTCGCGCATCGCGTCGAAGGTCAACGTGGCGACGCAGCCGGCGAGCGAGTCGGGCTGGATGGTGCTCCCGGATTCGGCGACATCGGTGTCCTCCGTGGCGCGCCGCGGATCGCTGTCCAGCACACGTTTGGGGCCGCAGCCGCCGACCAGCCCCACCAACAGCAGGGTGAGCGCGCATGCGCAACGGTCCTGGCGGAGCAGCGCGCCGGTCACGTCGCAGCCAGGGGGCGCCGCTCTGTGAGACATGCGATAGGCGAACACGGCTGCTGGCCTCCATATCTAAAGGACAAGGCGCAATGTACGCGATCCGCGAAGATCCTGCAATCGTCGACCCGCCCGCGGAGGCGCTCACCGGATATAGCCCCGGCCCCATGACCCCACCACTCACCAAGGTCCTCATCGCAAACCGAGGCGAGATTGCCGTACGGGTGATCCGCGCTTGCCACGAAATGGGAATTCCCACCGTCGCGGTGTACTCCGAGGTGGACCGTACCGCGCTCCACGTGCGGAACGCCTTCGAGGCGGTGTGTATCGGGCCCGCGCCCTCCTCCGAGAGCTACCTCCGAGGCGAGGCTATCCTGGAGGCGGCGCGTCTCACCGGCGCCACCGCGATCCACCCGGGCTACGGCTTCCTCTCCGAAAACGCGGCGTTCGCCCAAAGTGTCATTGACGCCGGGCTGAACTGGATCGGGCCCCCGCCCTCCGCGATCGACGCGATGGGCAGCAAGACCCGCGCGCGCCAGCGAATGGTGGCCGCCGGGGTGCCGGTCGTGCCCGGGACGGTGGAGGCGATAGCCGAAGAGGCCGATGCAGAGCGTATCGCCTTGGAGATTGGCTACCCGGTCATGTTGAAGGCAGCGGGCGGCGGCGGGGGCAAGGGGATGCGGCGCGTGGATCGTGCCGAAGACTTTCCGGCCGCGTGGCGCGCCACGCGTGGTGAGGCACGACGATCATTCAAGGACGACGCGGTTTATCTGGAGAAGTTCGTCGAGAACCCCAAACACGTCGAGATCCAGGTGCTCGCCGACCAGTTCGGCCACACCGTGCACCTCTTCGAGCGGGATTGTTCGGTACAACGGCGCAACCAGAAGGTCGTGGAGGAGACTCCCTGCCCGGTGCTGTCTGAGGCTACCCGAGAGGCTATGGCCCAGGTAGCGGTCCGCGCGGCCGCGGCGGTCGGCTATGTTGGAGCGGGAACCTGCGAGTTCCTCTACTCGCAGGCGACCGGCGAGTTCTACTTCTTGGAGATGAACACCCGGCTCCAGGTCGAGCACCCGATCACCGAGCTGGTCACGGGCGTTGACCTCGTCCGCGCCCAGCTGCGTATCGCCGCGGGCGAGCCGCTCTGGTTCAGTCAGTCCGACCTCCGGCAGACCGGGCACGCGATTGAGTGCCGTATCTACGCCGAGGATCCGGCCAACAACTTCGCGCCGGCGCCGGGTCGGATCGAAGGACTACGGGAGCCGGGCGGGCCGTGGGTTCGTGTAGACAGTGGTGTTTATGCCGGGTACGAAGTGCCGATTCACTATGACCCCATGATCGCGAAGCTGGTGTGCTGGGGGCGCGATCGGGCGGAGGCAATCTCGCGCTCTATCCGTGCTCTGCGTGAGTATCGGGTTCGTGGGATTCAGACCTCCATCCCTTTCTTTCGGGCGTTGCTGGCGGATCCCGACTTCGTAAAGGGTGAGTACAGCACCGGGTACCTGAGCCCGGAGCGCCTCGCCCAGTTCGCGGCGGCGGAGCGCAACAGTCGCATCGCCGTCATGGCGGCTGCAATCGCGCGGTTGGAGGCTGATAGTCGCCCCGTTCGACCCGTGGCGAGCGAAGGCAACACGAGCGCCTGGCGCATGTCGGGGAGAGTGCGGCGATGAAATACGAGATCACCGTCGAAGGCGTCACCCACACGGTCGAGGTGGTCCTCCAGAGCCCGGGCCGCTACCGGGTGGGCTGGGAGGGGGAGGGGAGCCACGAGGTCGACATGATCCGTCCGACCCCCGAAGCCTTCCACATGCTCATCGACGGCGAGAGCTGGGAGACCGGCTGTGTCGTGACCCCCGACGGCTACATGGTGGACGTCCGGGGGGTCAACGTACCCGTCACTGTGGTCGATCCGAGGCGGAAGTCGCTGAAGTTGGGGGTCGGCGCCCAGGGAGGCGTGGTCGCGAGTGCGATGCCCGGGCGGGTGGTTCGCGTTCAGGTGGCGGTCGGAGACACGGTCAAGAAGGGCCACCCGGTGGTGGTCGTCGAGGCGATGAAGATGGAGAATGAGCTGAAAAGCCCGATTGACGGTCGAGTAGTCGAAGTGATGGTGAGTGAGGGCCAGACGGTGGAGGCCCATACGCGCCTCGTCCGGATCGAGGCCGCGTGAGCCAGGAGAAGGTCGGGACCTTTCCCTACACCCGCGGCATCCACCCCACGATGTACCAGGGGCGACTCTGGACGATGCGGCAATACGCAGGATTCGGGGATGCTCGGCAGACCAACGAGCGTTTTCGTTATCTGCTGGCTCAGGGGCAAACCGGGCTCTCGGTGGCGTTCGATCTGCCTACCCAGATGGGCTACGACAGCGACCACCCGATGGCGCAGGGAGAAGTAGGCAAAGTCGGAGTAGCGGTGGCGACGGTGGACGACATGGCCACCCTGCTCGACACGCTGCCGCTCGACCGCGTCAGCACATCGATGACGATCAACGCGACGGCGTCCACCTTGTTGGCGTTCTACGTCGCGGTCGCGGCCCGCCGCGGCGTGGCGCCCACCGCGCTGCGCGGCACCATCCAGAACGACGTGTTGAAGGAATATATCGCTCGGGGAACCTACATCTATCCCCCCCGCGCCAGCATGCGGCTCATCACCGACATCTTTGCGTGGAGCCGGACCGAGGCCCCCAACTTCAACACCATCTCGATCTCGGGCTACCATATCCGCGAGGCGGGCGCGACAGCAGCTCAGGAGTTGGCGTTCACCCTTGCAGATGGCATCGCCTACGTGGACGCGGCGATCGCGGCCGGCCTCGAAGTCGACAGCTTCGCGCCCCAGCTCTCCTTCTTCTTCAACGCCCACAACGACTTCCTCGAAGAGGTGGCGAAGTTCCGTGCCGCCCGGCGGCTCTGGGCCTCGATCATGCGAGACCGGTTCGGTGCGAAGAACCCCAAGTCATGGATGTTGCGCTTTCACACCCAGACCGCGGGCAGCACGCTCACGGCGGCAGAGCCCGACAACAACGTCGTACGCGTGGCGTTGCAGGCGCTCGCGGCGGTCATGGGCGGCACGCAGTCCCTCCACACCAACGGGCGAGATGAGGCGTTGGCCTTGCCGTCTGCGGAGAGCGCCCGCCTCGCGCTCCGCACTCAGCAGGTCATCGCGTACGAGTCGGGGGTGGCGGCATACCCCGACCCCTTCGGCGGCTCCTACGTGGTGGAAGAGCTGACGGATCGCCTCGAAGCATCAGCGACCTCGCTGATCGCGGAGATCGACCGGATCGGAGGGATGGTCGAGGCGATCGAGCGTGGTTTTCCGCAGCGCGAAATCCAGGACGCAGCGTACGCCACGCAGGTGGCGATCGATCGTGGCACCCAGGTCGTGGTGGGCGTCAACCGTTTTGCGGAAGGCGGGTCGGAGAAGGGCCGGCAGGGTCAACGGATCGACCCCGCCTGGGAGCGAGAGCAGGTGGCGAGGCTCCGGTCCTTCCGCGCGGGGCGTGATGCCGTGGCGGTTTCCGAGCGGCTCGACCGTCTATCGCAAGGCGCAGCCGGGAAGGAGAACCTCATGCCGCTGATCCTGGGCGCCGTCGAAAACCTGGCGACCCTTGGCGAAATCGCGGACACGTTGAGGGCGGTCTTCGGGACCTACCGCGAGAACGTGGTCGTCTGACGGCTTCAGCACCGGGTCCGAGGCCGGGCGCCCGCGCCGGGACCCGTCACGCCTGGTCCACGCTCTTAGTCCACGCTCTGATCCGGGAGCTCGCAGTGTACCAATCCGCTCGCCGTGGGGCCCGGTTCACCACCGATGAAGGTCTCGAATTCCCCCTCGAAGCTGACCGTGATCACCTCGCCGCCGCTGCCCAGGACGCCTCGGGTGAGGCTGGCGCTCCCAGCGGAGCTTACCCAGGTTTCGTCGCCCTGATCAAGCCATACTGCTGCAGTGCCACTCGCCGGAGTCGTAGAGTCGTCCTGCAGGGTGAAGCTCGTCGTGCTGAGCGCGTCGCCCGGCATCCACACGGTAGCCGACAGCCGGACGCCCCCGCATTCGGTGCTGCCGTCCGCCGCGAAGCTGTCGGCGGAGGTCAGGCAGTAGCCAAGCAGATTCCCGTAGTCGATCGGACAGGCCGCATCCTCGTCGATCTGGATGTAGGCGCGGTGCAGGGGCTCGGGGCCGTAGAGATCCCTGGGACTCGGTCCGTCCTCGCACGCAAAGATCAGGGTCAAGAACAGCCGCATCGGTGTGCTCCGCCGCTATTGTGGCCCGGCACGACCATTTCGGGTAGCTGAGCGGGCGATGGAGTGCCTCGTGGCCCAAATCAAGCGTATGATCTGGAATATCGTGGGTCGCGGCTTGGTGTTGGCGCTCGGCTCCGGCTGCGCCCACCCGGTTCCCCCGCCGGTGCCCCCCTCCGAGTGGGAGGCCCGGATGGACTGGGATTCGGCGGCCGAGGCGCTGGTACAGCACCTCTCTGCCTATCTCCAGGTCGATACGATCAACCCTCCCGGGAACGAGACGGCTGGTGCGCTCTACCTGAAGGGTCTCCTGGACGCCGAAGGGATCACCTCGGAGATCCTGGAGTTTGCCCCCGGGCGGGGCTCGTTGATCGCTCGGCTGCCGGGAGCGGGGGCCGAGGCGCCGCTGTGCCTCCTGAGCCACATCGACGGCGCTGGGGTGGAGGCCGATCGTTGGCCGGAGGGTCGGGGGCCGTTGTCCGGGACGATCGACGACAAGGGTGTGTGGGGTCGGGCCGCGCTGGACATGAAGGGTCTGGGCATGATTCAGGTGGAAACAATGCTTTGGCTCGAGCGGCTCGGAATCCCGCTGCGCCGGGACGTGGTCCTCCTCGCGGTGGCCGATGAGGAGGACGGCAACGCGGGCATTCAGGATGTCATTACGCGGCGTTGGCCGGAGCTCGCCTGCAGTCAAGTGCTGAATGAGGGTGGGATTGGCCTCAAAGGACTACTTTTTGAAGATCAGACGGTCTACGTGATTTCTACCGGCGAAAAGGGCGTGCTCTGGTTGAGGATGGTCGCGAGCGGCCCCGCAGGCCATGGCTCAGTGCCCCGAGCGGAGTACGCGCCCGCAGTCCTGCGCGAGGCGATGACGCGTATCGCAGCCAAAGAGCCGGAGATCTCGCTGCAGCCGGCGACACGGGAGCTGCTCGCGGCGGCAGGATCCGAACACGGTGGGCTCGCTGGACGGGTGCTCCGGGGCCGTCTCTCGGTCAACTTGCTGGTCAAACCGCGACTCGCGGACAATCCGCTCACCCTCGCCGGTATGACGCACACCGTCCACCTCACCGGCTTTGGGGGCGGCGAAACGCCAAATGTCGTGCCGTCGGAGGCTTGGGCCACCTACGATGTGCGGGTTTTGCCCGGCGTGGAGCCCGCGCAGGTGCTCGCCGAGCTTCAGGCGCTCGTGGCGGATCTTCCGGTCCGGTTCGAGGTGGTTCAGTCACGGGCGGGGAACGAGAGCCCGGTGGACGACCCCTTTTACGCGGCCCTGGTCAGGCGGACGCGGGCCGCTGACCCCGGCTCCGCCGTAGGTCCGGCGATCTCGGTCGGATTCACCGACTCAATCTACCTGCGGCCGCTTGGTGCCAGAGCTTACGGATTTGTACCGTTCGCCCTTGATGAAGCCGAGCTTGCGACGATGCACGGGCACGGCGAATTCGTGTCGCGGGAGAACCTCGACCAGGGCCTGCGGGTGGTGCTCGGCGCGGTCGCCGACGTGGCGATGGTCCGTCCGGGCGGCTGAGGGGCGGCGGCGGCTTCCCGGCCCCGAGGCGGCCAAACGGATACGGAAGCGCAGAAGCACATACATAGGAGGTCACGGTGGCCGAAGAAGGAGCACGAGGCGTAGGCGGGAGGTTGATCTCGGTGTTGTTGGCCCTTGCGGTGCTCGCGCTATGCGCCTGGCCGGTGCTGGCCGCGGTGCGCGGCCTCGTCCTTCCCGATCTTCGGACACTGGGTGGCTTGATCATGGCGCTCGGGGTGTTCGTCGCTCTCTCCGCCATGACCGAAAGCGCACGTTCCGAGCGATTTTCGGTCCGAAGCCACTGGGGTGGTCTCGGCGGCGGAATGGGCGGCTGGAGCTTCTCGAGGCCCTTCGCTTTCGGGTTGATCGCGGTGGCCCTCGCGACGGCGGCGACGGCGGCGATGGTGCCCGCGGCCTCCACTGAGCTGGGCGCGGGGCGATGAACGACACCGTGTCCCTGCGGCTCCGCCCGGACCGGGTCGGGCTGCGTCCGTCGACCGCAGCGCGTTGGGCTCCGGAGAGAGTCGTGGGCGGCGGCGGAGATTCGGGCTCGGAGGCCTCAATCCTGGAGCCCGCGGGTTGCCTCGCCCGGCGGCGTCTGAGCGCCGCGATGACCGCCTGGCTCGAGGATCGGATTCGCGGCAAGGCGATCCTGCTCGCGGGCCACCCCGGCTCCGGCAAGACGACGATGGTGCAGGGCGTCATCGAGAACCACACGAAATCCGTGCAAGATCGGGTCATCCTCCCGGTGCTCCTCCACGGGCCCACGCTGTTCAGGTCGCCCGGGAGCGCGTCGGGCGTCGATGCCGAGACCGCGCTGGCCGACCAGCTCTTCCGGGACCTCGCCGTGGGACTCTACCAGGCCGTCCGCGCGCGCGTGGTGCAGGAGTTGGAGTCGCGCGCCTCCGGAGATCCCGATCAGCGTGCGCTCTTTACCGAGGTCGCGGCTTGGTTTCGTGTGGATCACGAAGACTCCGCGCGCGTGGAGCTGCTCGCAGTGCTGCGCGATCTCTGGGAGCGCCTCGGCGTGCTCGAGCACGGTCTCCTTGTGCCATCTGGTCGAAAAAATAAGGGCTACGCCGAGATTGCTCTCCTGGCGAACCTGCATCGCCTCCACCTCCGCGCGACGGGCGAGGTGAGCGCCTCAGCGCGAGCGAGCGGAGAGTCCAGCCGCGAAGCATCCGAACGTAGCAGCGCGGAGCTCTCCCCTCTACGCGACCTGCCTTCGGGATGGTCGGGCCTCGCGGGTGGTGCGCTCACCTCGGGAGCGCTTTTTGCAGGAGTCCCGCCATGGATCGTCGGTGTGGGCGCGCTGGCGGGCATCGCGGCGACGTCGAGCCTGACGCTCGCAGCGGAATATCGCCGGTCGGTCCGTGGCAGTCGGGAGCTGACGTACAAAGAGGATGATTCGCTGACGACCTACGCTTTGCGTGTGCCGCGGGCGGTGGAAGCAGTGCGGGAGTTGGGGGTTTATCCGGTCTTTGTGCTCGACGAGCTGGACAAGGTCCCCGAGCTGCCGCAGCAGCTCCTCGGTGCCCTCGGGAAGCTCAAGGCCCTCGTGAACGAGCGCCACGCCCTCTTCGTGCTGATCACCGGCGCAAGCTACTTCCGCGCCGCCCGCGAGAGCATCAGCCGGGATCCTCACGTGCTCGAAGCCACGGCGTTCGGAGAGCTGCTCTTCGTCGCCTACCCCATCAGCGAGCTGCTCGATTATCTCGGGCGAGCGTTGATCTTCGGGGGCACTCCCGACCCGCGGGAACGGGCGCTCCGGCCCCACCTCTTTCGCGTCCTGCTCGCGCGCGCCGCTTGCCACCCGTCGGCTCTGGAGCACGAGCTCCAGCGAGTTGCCGCGCCAGAAGGTGGACTTGATCCGAGCGTCTTGCGCATTGATACGCCCCGTTACCGCGCGGAGCTCGTTGTGCAGCTGGCCGTGGAGCAGCTCGTCGGCGAGCCTTCGAGCGCCGCATGGCTGGGAGATCGCCCCGAGCGGCTCCAGGCCGTGTACGACGTGCTGTTCCTTCCGGTACGTCGCTGGCGTAACGGTCGGTCAGACTTCAGTTTTGACGCAGACGCCGAGGCGGAGCTCGGCCGGATCGTCGGCGGGGCCCAGGAGGAGTACACGGTTGTCCGTGAATTCCTGGCCGTGGCGGTGGCGAGGCTCGGGGGCTTCCTCGCCGCGCCCGCAACGCTCATCCGACCAGGGTTGGATGCGGCGTTCGTCGAGGTGCTTCGGGTCAGCGAGCCGCTGGTGCGCGCCGAGGCCGGCCGGTGGGTGTGGTGCCGGAACGCCGATGGGCGGTTGTTAGAAGGCAAAGAAGCAGCGAAGATTGACGGCGATGAGGTGGTCAACGTGTGGCGGGCGCTCGGGGCCCGGGGGCATGCCCGCGAGGACCTGGAGGCCAGGGGCGAGCTACCGGCGAGCCCAGGATACTCTGCCTTTCTGGATGCTTTTGCCCGACTGCGAACGCCAGGTGATGCGCCCGACCACGCATGGGACGCGGCGACCGTCAACGAGTACGGCGCCGCGTTGACGTATTGGCTGGAGCAGCGGATCGGGCCGAGGTTGAACGCTCCGAAGTTGGACGGTCTCGCCGGCTGGGGCCGTTGGCTCGAGCTGCAGCCCGCGCGCTGAGCGTCCGGCGCGCCGGCCCGGCCTTTACACGCTCAGCCGAGCAGCCGCAGCATCAGGCCCACCGCGGCCAATCCCAGTACCATCGCCCCGATCTCGCCCCCGCACCCCGGGCGACGTCGGCCGCGGAGACGCTTTCGGAGCCAGTCGTCCTGGTTCACGACAGGCCGCCGTCCACGGTGAAGGTCTGGGCCGTGATGTAGGCGGCGCCGGGTCCGAGCAGAAAGCGCACCAGCGGCGCGACGTCAGCGGGCTGCCCGAGTCGACGCATGGGGATCAGCTTGGTGACCTCCCGGAGCGCCTCGTCGGGCAGCGCGCGGGTCATGTCGGTGTCGATGAAACCCGGCGCGACGCAGTTGACCCGGATGTTCCGGCGGCCGAGCTCCTTGGCCATGGAGCGGGAGAAGGCGACTACGCCCGCCTTCGCCGCCGCGTAGTTGCACTGTCCGGGATTCCCGGTGTGGGCGCTCACGGAGCTGAGGTTGACGATCGCTCCGGCCCGGCGCTTCAGCATCGTCTCGGCCAGGGCGCGGCAGACGCGAAACACGGAGCTGAGGTTGGTCTCGATGACGTCGTGCCACATCTCATCCGTCATCCGCAACATCAGGCCGTCGCGGGTGATCCCGGCGTTGTTCACCAGGAGCTCGGCGCCGCCCTCCTCCTCGGCGACCGCGAGCAGTCTGGCGACGCCTTCGGCGGTGCTCACGTCGGCACGCACCGCACGGGCATTGCCGATCTCCGCCACCAACGCCGCGGCAGCCTCGTCGTTACGCAGGTAATTGACGAGCACCCGCGCCCCGCCTCGCCCCAACTCCAAGGCGATCTCCCTGCCGATCCCCCGGCTCGCGCCGGTCACCACGGCCACCTTCGATTGGAGCTCCATCGATCCCCCTCAGCGCCCGCCTATCACGGTGTCTCGTCGGCTTCGACCACGACTTCGGCGATGTCATCTACGCCGGTCAGGGCCATCACGAGGCGGTCCACGCCGATCGCGATGCCGGCGCAGCGCGGCAGCCTCGCGGTGGCGTCGATCAAGCCTTCGTCCACCGGGTGGGGCTCCTTTCCGCAGGACCGACGTTGGCGGCCAGATTCGGCGAAGCGCTCTCGGAGCTCGGCGCCGTCGCGGAGCTCGGAGAAGCCATTGCCCAGCTCGAGGCCCCCGAGGTAGACCTCCAACCGTTCCGCCACCGGCCCCCTGAGCTGGGCGAGCGCCGCCTGCCGCGCCGGATAATCCAATACAAAGGTCGGGTTGCCGAGCGCCGGGTCGACACGCTCCACCCACGCACGGTAAAAGCTGTCATCGTCTTGGGGTACCGTTCCCCCAAAGAGCTCCGCTACCGTGACCTGCCGGAACACGGGCGCGGGAACGCCAACCGCGTGGGCCGCGGCGGCCACGAGCCCCGTGACCAGGGGGATCAAGTCGTCATAACGGGCGTTGGTGACGTAGAGCTCGAGGAGGGTGAACTCGCGCCGATGGTGCCTCCCGTGCTCCTCGGCGCGAAAACACGGGACCACGCTGTACACCCGGTGCAGGCCACCTGCGACCAGGCGTTTGAGGTGGAACTCCGGGCTCGTGTGGAGCCAGCGCCCGCCGGCGGGCACCGCGTCGAGGTTGGCCTCCAAGGCGGGCGACGGCACGAGGAGCGGCGGCTGCACCTCGACGAGCCCCTCGTCGTCGAGGAAGCGCCTGAGCGCGCGCAGGATCGCCGCCCGCTGCCGCAGGCGGTGGGGGAGGGCGCTCTTACTTGTTGACACGCGAGACGTAGGAGCCGTCCCGGGTGTCGATCTTGAGCATGTCGCCCTCTTTGATGAACAAGGGCACGGCGATCTCGGCGCCACACCTGAGCCGCGCCGCCTTGGTCGCGCCGGTCGAGGTGTTGCCGGCGACCGCAGGCTCGGC
Source organism: Deltaproteobacteria bacterium (assembly GCA_947486185.1). GTDB lineage: Bacteria > Myxococcota_A > UBA796 > UBA796 > SXON01 > CANKTH01. The sequence continues at coordinate 4,849 of CANKTH010000110.1, read as the reverse complement.
GTACTCCACCACGTCTTCCACGAAGTTCGGCAGGCTGACGTTCATCGCCTTGCCCTTCCAGAAGAGGATGGAACACTGAAGGTTTTCCTGGAGGAAGCGCTTCTCGTCGCCCACCGCGTCGCCGGGGAGCTCGATCTGCTCGAAGCTCTCCTGGTTCATGAAGGTATAGACGCCCTGCACCTCGTAGAGGAACTCCACGGGGGTCTCCTCGATGTCGGCGGCGAGCACGGTCTCACCGCTCCGGTACGTGCGCTCGATCACCGTGCCGTTCAGCATGTTCTTGAGCTTGGTGCGGGTGAACGCGGTGCCCTTGCCCGGTTTGACGAACTGGAAGTAGACAATGGCGTAGGGGATGCCGTCCACCTCGATCTTCAGTCCGTTCCGGAAATCGGCGGTTTCGTAGTAGCTGGACATAGTGGTTCTCCAAACAGGATGCCCGTCACGGCGGGGCGGGCGTCTATCACGCCGTTACGGCTCGGCCAGGGTTGACGCCGATCAAGGCTGCCATGCTGCTACCAATCGGCTAGATGGCTGGCCCAGGAGTCCTCGATGGCCCTACGCACCGCGACCCGCCGTTACGACCACCTGCCGAGTTTTTTGAGGGAATATCCCAGCACCCTGAAGGTTGGCGCGGTCACGCTGCCGGCTGCGGCCGAGGAGTACGCGCCCGAGATCAAGCTCGACATCGTGCTGCCCGGGGGCGCCCGCTTCGGCCCCATGCTCGCGCAGGTGGTGTTTCGGCTGCCCGACGGCAGCACCGCGGTGCGAATCCCCGAGGTGCCGGCCGATCTGAAAGGCGGGGTCAAGACACTTTTTGCGATGGTGGACGAGATCAAGGCGTGGCTCCTGGACACCGGGCAGGTGTCCCAACCGGCCGCCGTGGCCGAGATGGACGGGCTCCGCGCGCGGATCGCGGAGCTTGAAGCGCAGTTAAGCGTTGCGCTTTCAATGCCCCGATCGCCGGCGCCGCGCGCCGCAGCGTCCTCTTCGGCGACCCCGGAGGAGCCCGGCGCCGAGCCCGCCGTCGCCGGGTCTGACCCGGTCGAGGCGCCCACGGCACGTGACGAGCGTGGCTTCGCGTGTCCCAATGTCGACGCGCTAGCACCAGCGCTCAGCGGGTCGCTGTCGGACCGCTCGTTACGTGATGGCCTGATGGCGATCGCCCTGGAGCACATGACCGGCGTGCTCACCGTGCGGTACAAAAATGGCAAGGTTCGTAGAGGATTTTGGGACAAGGGCGGCCCGGTCGGCTGGCGGACCGACCCGGTGGACGATGAGGAGGTGCTCGGAGTGTTGCTATACCGAGCCAAACAGATCAGCAAGGAACAGTTGGCTCAGTCCCTGGAGATGATGGAGCGCACGGGCTGTCGTCAGGGAGAAGCTATGATTGAACTTGGGATCATCGCCTATCCGCAGCTGGTCATGTTGCTCCAGAAGCAGGCGGAGTTCGTGCTACAGCGGGTGATGGCCGACCGGGAGGGCGAGTGGACCTTCCATACGTTGGACCGGCATATCGAGAAGTTCATTGCTCCACCGGTGCGGGTGGCGGGCCTGCTGTTCAAGGCGCTGCGGGTCCACGGGAAGGAGATGACCTCTGACCAGCACGCCACGGCGCTGAGGCCACTCCTGGACTCCTACGTCTATCTGGCCCCCAACGTCTCCAAGACGGTGGACGAGATGAAGCTCTCGGCCGACGATCTCCAGTTCTTGAAGATCCTCTCGTCTACTTCGTACCGGCTTCGCGAGCTCTTCTCCGTGTCCAACCTGCCGCGTAGCCAGACCGCGGTGATGATCTGGGTGCTCAACGAGCTCCAGTTGCTTGAGTACAAAAAGCAGGAAGGTGGTTCCCGATCCGACGAGCGCCTCGAGCGCTACGTGATGGATCGGAAGCGTCAGATGCTGAAGGGGACGCTCTTCGATCGCCTCGAGCTACATTGGATGTGTAACGGGCAGGACGTCCAGGCCAAGTGGCAGGCTCTGTCGCCGGAGGTCTCGCCCGAGACGATCGCGGCGATGCCGGAACGTTTTCACGCGGATATGAACAAGGTCGCCGACAAGATGCGGGAGGCGCACAGCGTGCTGTCCGACGACAAGCGGCGCGCCGCCTACCGGCTCGAGGTGGTGGAGAAGACCATGATCGAGCAGAGCGCCGAGATGCTGTTCCGCAAGGGCGACATGGCCATCATGAAGGGGAGCAAGCGGGAGGCGACCGACTGTTTTGCGAAGGCGGTCGAGCTCCGGCCCAACAACCCCGAGTACCACGATGGCCTCAAACGGGCTCGGGCGATGGTCTGAGCCACCCGAGCGGGCTCAGGGCGTCATGGTGCACGAGGAGCCTGAGCTTGTCGCGACCAAGGCGACCGCGGTGCCTGGGCGACTGTCGTGGCCATAGTGTAGGGCAGAGCTGTCGTACGGTTGGACCTCGACCCAACGCTCCTGAACCACCCTACCGCGAGCGTCCCGGACGCGCATGAGGTGCCAGCCCAGATCGACAAGCAGGGTGCGGTCCTGCTCAGCTGCGAGCGACAATCGAGGTTTCCCGTCCACATCGACCACGCTCGGAATCCCGAGGTCGTTGTCGACGTGGATCAGGCCGGTGGTCGGGGGGTCTACCCGCCAGGTCCTCGTGCGTCCGGCGATCACCCGCGGGGCCTCCTGGTCGATCAGCTCATCGGTGATCCGTCGCGCGGTGAGCGCGAAGTTACCCGCGACCAAGTGCTCGTATCTCGTGCTCCCGTATGCGGGCACGGTGCGTATGCCCCCGCGCGAGCAGACGAGCTCGATCGGGATCGGAAGCGGGTTCTGGACGACGAGCGTACCGGTTGGCGGCGGAGGATTGGCGATCCAGCTCTGCTCGATGTAGGGCTGAAGCGAGAGCGTCTCGTGGTCCTGGCGCCCGTCGTCGAACACGAGAGCCATCGCGTGCGGACCCACCGGCAAGCTCTGGATCCGCGTGGCGCCCGCCTCCAGTCGGCCGGCGGACACACCGTCCACGAGCAGCGTCGCTCCGGTCTTCTCGGGGTTCTGGATCGCGATCCGGGCGGTGGTCTCGGCGGGCACGATCGTCGTGGCCGCCCGGCCCGGAACCACGGTGAGGCGCTCCGCGAAGTAGACCTGCTTACTGCCGAACTGGTCGTAGCCCGCCCGGATGAGGTGATCTCCGGGGCTGAGCGCGAGCACGAGTCGTTCGTTGGGCGCCGTCGTAAAGGCGGGAAGGTGGTCGATGAACAACGTGAGCGTCGTGCCCGAGTTGTTGTGCACCAGCGCGGTGGCGTGGTGCTGAACCGACGCGGGGCGGGTGCCGACCGAGCCGCCTACGGACACGAGCGGGCTCGAGCTCGGGGTCGCTGCCAGGGTAGGCAGCGCTGTCGAAAACAACAGGATCAGGCTGGGGCTGGTCATGGTTCCTCCGCGGCTGGCCCGGGAATCGCGACGAGGTGTCGCGCGTTGGTGGTCGGGCCCATCCTGCGGTTCCGACGCCCGCGGTGGGACCCCATTCGCTCGTGAATGAAAGTCCGGTATGAACGTTTGCGCGCGGTCTATGCTGGTTATTCCCGTAAAATCATGTCGCGATCCCTGCGAATGTTCACGTGATTGCCTTGACAGGCATACACGCGTTCAGTAAAGATGGCTTCGGAGGCCATATGCAGGAACTACCCCCACGACAGAGAGAGATGCTGGACTTTTTTATCTCCTACGAGGATCAGCGTGGCATCCCACCTACGCTCCGCGAGGTGGGTGAGTCCCTCGGCATGAAGAGCACCAATGGCGTCGCCGACCAGGTCAAGGCGCTCTTGAAGAAGGGCTACCTGGAGCGGGCGGCCGATGCGCGTGCGTCGCGTTCGGTGCGCGTGAGTCCGAGCGCGCGCGGCGGCTTTCGCGCCGAGGCGACCGTGGCCGTGCCGATCATCGGCCGTGTCGCCGCGGGCCTGCCGCTCCTGGCGGAAGAGAACTACGCGGGGACCATGCACGTCGACGCGGCCGTGCTGCCGGGGAACGCCCCGGTCTTTGCGCTCATCGTCACCGGCAACTCGATGATTGACGACGGCATCTTCGACGGCGATCACCTGTTTGTCCGCCAACAGGCGACCGCGCGCACCGGCGAGATCGTGGTGGCGATGGTGGACGGCGAGGCCACGGTCAAGCGGTACTACCCCGAGCGCGACCGGGTCCGGCTCGAGCCCGCCAACCGCGAAATGGCGCCGATCTATGTCGATCCCTCCCGACAGTTCGCGCTGCTCGGCATCGCTGTTGGGGTGTATCGCCGCCTCCGATGAGCCCCTCGCGAGGTGACTGGCCAGATGACCACGGCGGAGCTGCTGTCGCAGCTGACTGCGCGGCGCATCTGGCCGCTGGTCAACCCGGTGCGCCCGTGGAGGGCCGACGCGATAGCTAGGGCGGGGAGCCAGGGACCCGCGAGTGGCGCGGGAGAGCTGACAAAGGAGCGGCGTGGCACGGCGACCGGGCCTCTGGGTGGAGATTGGCCTCTCCCTTGCCTTGTTGACCCTCACGGTGTCCGTGCTCGACGCCGGCGTGCTGTTCCTGGCCTCACGCTATGCGTTCGCCCCGCTGTGGGCGGCGACGGCTGAGACCACCGCGATCACCGTAGCCCGGGCTCTCGACGCTGGAGGTGTTGATGCTTATGGCACTACGATCGAAGCTTTTCGGCGTGCGGGTCTGAAGGAGCTGGCGGTGTACGACGCGCGCGGAGAGCTGATCGCGGGGGACCGACGCGCCACGCCCTCGGTCGAGGTCCGGGCGGTGATCGCCAGCCGCAGCACGGAGCTCTGGGACGGGAGCGCCGGTCTCGAAGTGGCGGCGCCGGTGGGCCGCTCTCGGCCCGAAGCCG
>CANKTH010000109.1 GCA_947486185.1 Deltaproteobacteria bacterium | reverse complement strand
TAGGCCGCCTGGGGGAATAGGGGTGCGCGACACGCGAAGGATCGGACGCAATGCGCCCGCTGCGGACGAGGGTGTTTGTACCAGAGGCACCGGGTCCGATCTACGGGCGCATCGTCCAGAGATTGTGAAGCAACGCCGGAGCGCCGCCCCCCCGTGATCCACCAACGTCGGTGTCGGCAACGCGGCGCGGATCCCCGAGCCGACCTCGAGTCGGCGAGCTCCCGATGCGCAGGTGGACGTCGGCGCGTTGGATGACCTCGGCCGAGGTCGCTCCCTGGGGGTAGCCCGCGCTCCCCCTCGCGGCTTCGTTGCGCCCCCGCCGTCGCTTCGCGCCCGGAGCTGCGTGCGCCGCGGCGCGCGGAACACCGCCCGAAGCTCCAGCAGCGCGCATCTCGCTACGCCGCGCGAAGGCGAAGGCTTGACAAGCTCGGTGAGAAGCGGTGTAGTTGCCGACGACTTATCGGTCTCCCACCCCGGGGCCCCGGTTGGGGCTACCGACCGCCCGAAGAGGTATCATGCGTTTTCTCGTGCTTTTCCCGGTGTTTGTCCTCGCCTGTGCCCCCGCTGAGGCCCCGAAGGAGGAGCCCAAAAAGGCGGCCGCGCCCACCTGCGACGTCGACATGAACACGCTCGCCGGCTCGGCCTGGGTGCATTCCAAACCCGAGCCCGACGGTTCCAGCCGGCCCAACCCCCAGGCGCGGCTGCGATTCCGTGACAATGCGGGCACGCTGATGGCCGACTACACCGCGATGTCCCTCGGGGACGTGTACGAGTACAAGTGCACCCTGTCGGGCAACATCGCGACATGCGTGGAGACCAACGAGCATCTGGAGGCCTGGTGCAAGGCCTACGCCGCCTCACACGAGGGGGTGTGTGATGCCGCCGCCGTAGGAGCCGCAGTAGGCATGCCGGCGGACAAGTTCACCCCGATCGCGGAGAAGGTGAACAAGGAGCTCAAGGGCCTCTCGAAAGCTGAGACCGAAGTGCAACGAAAGGTCGACAACAGCCCGAACAACAAGATCCGGGCGAAGTTCCTGATCGCGCTCAACAAGGGCACTTGCCAGCTCACCATCCAGGACAAGTACCAGACGATGGTCAACGGCAAACTCAATGAATTCGAGAACGTGCTCGGGTCCGCGCAGTTTGTGAAGGCCACGGAAGACTACTACTGGACCACGTGTAAAGACGCCGAAAACACCGCCGCGCCCGGGGCCGACGGGAGCCACGTCGTCGATCAGACCGCGGGGACCGTGAAGTTCGTGGGTAAGCTCGGCGGCAAGGCCAAGGCGGATCCCGCCTGCACCTACACCGCGGACGTGTACCGCGACTGGGTCAAGTTCGCGGCGGATGTCCCCGCCAGCGTCGAGAAGGGCGCCGTGACCTGGACCGCCGAGGTCCCGCTCACCACCAAGGGCCTGCACGCGATCTACTTCGACCGCAAGAAGACCTGCGCCGACAAAGTCGAGGTGATCGGTCCGACCTGCGCGACCGTCCGGGTGAACTGAACGACGCCGCCGGGGGTGAGCGCGCGCGAAGCAGCGCCCGCCTCAGGGGCGCCTGCTCGCCCCCACGGGTACGTCATCATCGAGGTATCCTAGCGCTTCAAGCTGCTCTTTGAGCTGCTCATCCGCCAGACCGCCCTCTGCGGCCCCCACCATCGCCCGCTCGAGCTTCCGGGTCGGCACCGGCGCGCGCGCGTCGGGTAGCACAAAGAGGCTCTCGAGCGCGCTCCCGGGCGTGTCGGCCGCGTTCGGCAGGTCGAGGAGTCGGTAGAGGGTCGGCGCCACGTCGAAGACGTGGATCGGCGCCGCTGCGCGACCCGGCTTGACGCGCGCGCCCCACGCCAGGAACACCGCGGTCGGATTGTGAGAGCCGTTGGTGAGCGGCTGCGCCGTCGACGTCCGGAAACCGTGGTCGGAGCAGACGATCAGCGTCGTGTCGGGCCCGACGAGCGCCATCACTCGCGCGAGCGCGCCGTCCAGGTAGCGGTAGTAGTCGGGCACGAACCGTGCGGCCTGCGCCAGGCGTTCCGGGGTGATGCCGTCCGCGTAAGGCGGCGGCCGCCGTTCCGGATGGGCGAGGGCCTGTGCCTGGGCGGCGGCGTGATGGGTGGCGGGATCCGCGGCGATCGCGGCGTAGGTGGTCGGGTCGGTGAACGGCCAGTAGATATGGCTCACCTGGTCCGCGCCATTGAGGTAGACCGCCCCGAAGTCCGCGCCGGCCTCCGGCCAGAGCGCCTCGAACACCCGCAGATGCGTCTCGTCACGCAGCAGCGGATGAAAAGGGGCGCCGTAGCTCTCGACCTGGTAGGCCAGCGGGCTCTGCGCGAGCCAGGCCTCGTCGGGACGCAAGGTGGTCGCACGGCCGATCAGCGACTCCGGGAACGCGGTCGCGCTCCGGACCTTGATGTCGGTAGCGAGCGTCTCGTCGTCCGACCGTTTGTTCATCGGGAAGGACCACACAAATCGTTCCGACAAAAGCGCGCCGTGCACCGGCGCCGCCGGCCACGTCATCAGCCAACCCGAGACCACGACCGGACGGCGGGCCTCCCCCAGCACGTCCCACACCCGTTTGACCCGCACGTCAGCGGCGCTGTAGCTCCGAGTGGCGCCATCGGTCCATCCGCCTATTCCGTGGTCCGTGGCCGGATAACCGGACGCGATCGTGGTCCAGAGGATCGGCGACATGATGGGCGTCGTCACCTCCATCTCGGCCCGCACGCCCTCGGCCATCAGCCGCTTGAAATGCGGTAGATCGCCGCGCTCAATCCCCCGGTCCAGCTCCGAGTATTCCAGGCCGTCCAGCGCGACCACCACGACCCGGCCCTTCTGTCCGCCGCCGCAGGCGGCCAGCCACAAGAGAGCGGCAAAGCTCAAATAGCACCCCGAAGGTGGACGCCAGCGGCGCCCCAGCGTCGCTCCACCACCCCGACGAGCTCAAACACCGCCGCGTTGATCTGCTCCTCGCTGAAGCTTGTCGGCTCCTGGGGAAAGTTGAGGGTGTAGGTGACGGTTCGCGACGCCAGGCCTCCGTCGGGGGCCTCGTGTACAAAGAGGTCGGCGACCTCGACACGCGACAAGCGGGGCTTGCCCGCAGGCGCGGCGGCGGTCCGGAGGCTCTGGGCGACGCCCTCCGCTTCGACCCGATGCGGCAGGGTGAAGGCCAGGCTTCGTACGCTCGGCGGCCGCGCAGGTGGAAGGGTGGCGCTCTGCGACCGAGTGGAAATCAACAGCACCTCGACGTTGATCTCAAGGTAGATCGGTCGTTGTCGCTTGACTCCGTAGGCGGCCACCAGATCGGGCTCGATCTCGCCAAGGATCCCGACCACCTGACCCTCGTGGAGGATCGCCGCGCGGCGTGCCGGGTGAAGCAGGTCGGAGACCAGCATCTCGGGCACCGGCCCAGGTCGAAAGGAGAATACCTGACGAAGCTCCGCTGCGAGCTCCTCTACCAGGCCCCGCATGAGCCAGACGTCTGCGGCGCCCGACTTGTCCTGCCACGAAGGCGCGCGCGCCGGACCGGCGCTCACCGCCCACAGCACCTGACGCTCGCGGCAGAGCCCGTTCGGAGCAGTGGGATCCGGCAGAAACACCCGGGAGTACTCGTACGCCCGCACTTCCTGCTGTCCGTAGCGCAGCGCCTGCGCCACCGTGTCCAGCGCCTGTACCAGCGTGTTGTTCTTGAGCAGTGAGAACGCCCGGTCCAGGGCGTTCTCGGTGGAGACGTGCGACCGGAGCGCGTGGCCCTGGGGGACCGGGAGGGGATCGATCAGCTCGCGGCTATAGAAGCCGTTGGTGATCACCTCGTAAAATCCAGCACCGAGGAGGACTTCCTCCACGCGTTCGCGCGACTCCTGCCCTGGGGTCGGCGAAACGCCCAGGGTGTCGGAGGGTAAGGTAGCGGGCAGGTCGTTGTAGCCGACGGAGCGCGCCAGCTCCTCGTACAGATCCTCAACGTGATGAATATCCCAGGTTCTGCCTGGTGGAACCTCGATCTCGACCTCAGAACCGCGCTGCCAGCAGTCGAAGCCCAGGCGACAGAGGCGGGACAGGATCTCCTGAACCGGGAATCGCCGACCCAGGGTGTGGGAGACCCGCTCTGGGTCCAGCACGAGCGTACGTTGAGGATTGACCCACGAGCCCTCGAGCGCGGTCTCACCGACCACCTCAGCGCCCACCCGGCTTCGCAGCAGGTACAGCACCCGTCCGGCGCCGACTTCGACGAGGCTGGGGTCGGCCCCCCGCTCGAACCGAGCAGAGGCGTCGGTGTGAATACCAAGGGCACGACTCGCTTTTCGGACGGCCACCGGGTCGAAGGTGGCGGACTCCAGGAGCGCGCGCCGCGTGCCGTTGGTCACCTTCGACTCCTCGCACCCGATGACCCCGGCTACGGCAAGCACCTTCACGTCGTCGGCGATGACCAGCGTACCGACCGGCAACGAGACATCGCGGGTGGAGAACAGCGGCCGGCAGGTCTCTCCGGCGCGGGACTCTCGGACCGTTACGCCACCTACTACGGTGTCAGCGTCAAAAAGGTGCGTTGGTTGACCAAATTCGAGGTTCGTGATGTTGGTGGCGTCGACCGCCGCGCTGACCGAGGACAGGCCCGCGGCGAGCACTGGCAGCAGATCGGCCTCGTCCAGGGCGCCCGGGGTCTCGGGCAGCGTTAGGGCGGTGAGGCAATAGCGGAGGCAGAGCGGGCTCAATACCGAGAGCGGCACCGGCGCGGCCCCGACCACCACCGGGTCACAGGTCGGCAACACCAGGGTCCCGCCCATTCGCCCATGGAGCTCACGCGCGATCCCCAGGTAACAACGATGGTCCCCGCGATTGGCGAGCAGCTCCAGCGAGAGCAAGGTGCCGCCCTCTTCGCTCCGTTTGACCTCGATCCCAACATCGTCAAGCAGTTGAGCCAATGCCGTGCGGGTGATCGGCCCGGGGGACGTCCACCAGCGGAGCAGGTGCTCGGATGCGATCTTCATCACGCGCTCCGATGAATGGAATGAAGCAGACGTAAATCCTGATCATATAGCGCTTTGACTTTGGCTACGCCGACCAGCTGTGAGGCCATCCGGGTGGTACCCCAGCCAAACGCGAAGCCGCTGACCTCTTCGGGGTCGTACCCGAAGGTGGTGAGCACGTTCCGATGCACCATACCCGCGCCGATGATGGTGACCCAACCCGCTCCGTGGCACGCGGGGCAGCCTGCACCCTCGCAGGTGGTGCAAGCCAGGTCCATCCCCAAGGAGGGCTCGGTGTACGGATAGAATTTCGGCTTGAACCGGAAGCGGCTGTCGGCACCATAAAGACCGCGTACCACCTCCGCCAGCACACCCTTGAGGTCGGAGAAACGCAGCCCCCGATCCACCCAGAAGCCCTCCAGCTGATGGAACATCGCGAGGTGTGTCGCATCCACGGCTTCATTACGGTAGACCCGACCAGCCGACGCGACCTTGATCGGCAAAGAACGGCCTTCTCCCAGCACTCTGGCCTGAACCGTGGTCGTGTGCGAGCGGAGGAGGAGGCCGCCCGCAACACGTTTGCTGTCGAGCCAGAAGGTGTCCTGCATGTCGCGCGCTGGATGGTGCTTCGGGATATTGAGAGCGTCGAAGTTATGAAATTCATCCTCGACCTCAGGGCCGTCAACGAGTGTGAAGCCGAGGTTCCGCAGCACCGCGAGGCAGCGACGCTCGACCACGGTGACCGGGTGGCGCGCGCCACGGCGAGGCCCGGTCCCTGGCAGGCTGAGGTCGGCCCACTCGGCGTTCAACCTTGCGGCGCGCGCACGCTCGGCGGACGCTACCGCCGCAGTTTGGAGCCGCTCCTCCATCACAGCGGCGATACGGTTGACCTCGGCGGCGAACGCCGGGCGTTCGTCAGCGGGCAGCTCACGCACTCGCTTGAGCGCGCCTTTCACCACGCTGGTCTTCCCAAGAAACTTGCGACGCAGCTCATCAAGCTCCCCGAGGGAGGGCTGGGCGTTGACAGCGTCTTCGAGCGCGGCGAGGGCCTCGCGGGTCTCGTCGAGGGGGGTCATGGCCTCTCCTGGGGGCCACGGGCCTAACCGGCTGCTCTCCTCCTCGCCTCCGCCTTCCCGCGGTGCACGCGACAAGGCTCGGTAGCGTTGCGCCGAACGACAGAGTAGCGTGGGACACCGCGGAGCACCGATGTTCCTGTCACTTCTGGCCTGCCACTCGCTCGTGCCTGTCGATCCTTCCCAGCTTGGCAGCGCCCCCGACGTCGGCGAGCGCCTCGCCGAAGGGCAGGTGCGGGCTGGACAGGTCCAGGACGCCGCGGCGCTCTTCAACGGCATCTCTGCCGAAGGCACCATCGGCGACTTCAAGATCTACAACGACCGCGTCGCCTTCGTCATCGAGGCTACCGGAGACAGCAGCTACTACGGCGATTATGGCGGCGGGCTCATCGACGCCGACATCGTACGCCCCGAGGGCCAGCCAGGCCGCGACATCATCGACGACGTGTGGGTGATGGCGGGCGTGGGCCGCGTCGTCAACGCCCAGACCGTCGAAGTCATCGCCGATGGCAGCGAGGGTGTCGCGCAGATCAGCGTCTCGGGGCCGGGAGCGCCGCTCCGACTCATGACCGGTGCCCTGGAGTCGCCAGACCTCATCGCTGACATCGATCTCTGGGTTAGAAACGACTATATTCTCCGTCCCGGCGCATGGTCCGTCGAGGTGGTCACCACCGTGGAGAACCGCGGAACCGAAGACCAGGCGCTGGCGTTGGGCGACGCGATCTTCCGCGCGCTGGAGAACTCGGAGGCGTGGTGGCCCCACGCCGGATTCGACAACGATTTGATGGAGGACGGCGCGCTGGTGGCAGCCGTGGGCGATCATAACGAGCTCGCGCTTGCGCTCGCCGACGACGAAGGCGGCTTCACCCAAGGCGCCACGGGCACACTTCTCGCGGCCCTCGGCGACATGCTCTCGGGATTCCGGGCCACCACCACCGTGACGGCGGGCGGGAGCGTCACCTGGAGCCGTTACCTCGGCGTCGGCCCCGACCTCGCCACCCTGGTCACCGAGCAGCTCCAACGAAAAGGGGTACAAGGAACAACGGTCTCGGGCACGGTGACCGCCGGCGGCGCCCCCGTGGCGGGCGCGCGTGTCCACGTGCTGGACGAAGAGCAGCGCCCGATCAGCCTCGCGTTCACCGGCGACGACGGGAGCTGGACCGCCACCGTCGAGAGCGCGTCCCCGACCTTCGTCGCTACGGGGCGGGGCCCTGGCTACGTCTACGATCTTCCCGTCGGGCACGCGCCGATGTCGCCCTACGCTCCGCGCCCGGAGGAGGTCCTCACCAGCATCGCGGCCGGCGCGCCGCCTATTCCATTCGCCGACGGCTACGGGGTCTCCGCCGCGAGCAACCTCGCCGATCTGGAGCTGGTGGCGCCAGGCAGCGTGTTGGTCACGGTTGATGACGGGCAGCCGGCGCTCGCGCGCTTCTGCCGCGCCGATGCGGACCCGGTCGCCGAGGATCGCCGTCTGTTTCCCGGCCGTCCTCAGGGCTGCTCCGCCCTGCTCTACCTCGTAGACGGCACCGCTTCCGTGTCGCTGGAGCCGGGGTCCTACCGCGTCATCGTCCACCGCGGGGTGCAACACGAGGTCTACACCGAGGTGATCGAGGTCGGAAGCGACGATGGGCCGCTGGTCAGCGCCAGCCTGCCGCGAGCATGGGAGATGCCGGGGGTGGTCATCGGCGACCCGCACAACCACGCGTCGCCCAGCGGGGACGGCGACGTGCCGATGGCCGAGCGGCTCCTGACGGTCGCCGCGAACGGAATCCAGGTCCACTTCGGCACAGATCACGACCACATCGCCGATTATCGACCCTTGATCCCTGCGATGCTGTTGGATCAGTGGCTGGTCTCGGTCGTCGCCGACGAGGTGAGCCCCGTGCTGCGCGGCCACTTCAATGTCTGGCCATTGGAGGTCGTACCGGGCGCCGCGAACGGCGGCTCGCCGCGATGGTGGCATGGTTACGTCGATACATCCGAGATTTTTGGGTGGATGCGCAGCCTCGTTGGCGACGGCGTCATCCAGGCGAACCACCCCGTCGGGAGCTCCGGGATGTTCAGCTTCGCTGACTACGACACGGACGCGGGGGAGATCGGGTCGCCGAGTAGCTGGAGCGCCGACTTCAACACCATGGAGGTGATGAACAGCGGGGATTGGAGCGAAAACCTACCCTATTACCTGGATCTCGTGCGCCGCGGTCACCCTGTCGCCCCGGTCGGCGTGAGCGACAGCCATGGGCCCACCAGCGGCCATATCGGAATTGCAACTACATTTTTCTTGGTGGATGGCGCGGACGTGAGCTCGCCCGAGACGATGACCGCCGCGGTCGTCGACGCTGTCCACCGCCGCGCCACCGTGGCCGCGTTCGGCCCATACGTGGACACGCGCGTCGGGGGCGAGTTCGCGGCGGGACAGACCGTAGCGACCGGGAGCGTGCTCGACGTCGTGGTCTACGCGCCCAGCTGGATCCCCGTGGAGACCCTGACGCTGTGGCGCGACGGCGAGGTCGAGTCCGTGTCGCCGTGTACCGAGCCGGCTCCGACTCCCTGCCGCGCGTCGTTTACACTGTCCCCGGCCTCTGACGCCTCGTATGTGGTGATCGCCTCTTCGGAAACGCTGCAGATGGGCGAGCCCCACGCCGGCCAGCTCGCGTGGGCTATGGCGGCGGCCACGCTGGTGGACGTAGCCGGCGACGGCTGGACTCCGCCGCGTTCGCCGCTGTTTTAGGAACGCCGCCGCACGCCCCGCGAGAGGAATCCGATCGCGCCCGAGGCGCCGGATTGGGTCACTGTCGCCGATCCGGATCGGGCGGCGCCCCGGCGTCGAGGTGGGTCACCATGCCCCAACGGTGGGGTAGTTGCACGAGGCCGTGATCTTCGACGTCCTGGCTGACGTCGAACTGGTACAGTTGATTGTGCCAGACGTGAGGTTTGAGGTGATTTTTGTCGAAGATTGCGACCGAGACCCGGTAGGTTCCGGCGAGCAGCGGGAGCTTGGGATAATGGACGTACCACGTATAGACCCCGTGGAAGCTCCCGTCGAGAACGTTGTCGAAGCGGGTGTTCGGCCCGAACACGTACGTGCCGTCGCTCCGGAACAGCGCCACGCCGAAGATCGGGCGGAAGATAGGCTCCACTGTGCGGAAGGTGCTGGCGATCACCAGGCTCTCCCCCGTACGGAACCGCTCACGCTCCTGGCCGAGAGCGTCCAGTATCTGGACACGGAGAATGCGGGCTTCACCGGTGCCGCTCACCACCAGCGTGTCGCCGTCGAGCTTTCGTGGGGCTTCACCCCCGGGCTCTTCGAACAGCACCTCGGGGGCCACGGGTAGGCTGGTTGCCGACGCGATGGCGGTGCGCACCTGTGGATCATCCTCCAAAAAGCGCATGTTCGGGAGGGTGAACACCCGACCTGGCCGGTGAAGGTCGACCGCGGGTGCGCGGGTCTGCAGGCCCTCGGGGTCGAAGGTCTCCACCGGCCGGATCGGCGTCCCGGGGCGCGCGGGGGCGATCCGCAGGCGGTCGAGCTCCAGGTACTGCTCGATCACCTCGCGTGGCGGGCCGACCGCGCGAGCCCGGCCCTGGTCCAGCCACATCGCCTCATCACACAGCGAGCGCACCGCGTGCAGGTCGTGGGAGACCAGGAGGAGCGTGCGGCCTTCTCCCAGGATCTCCTCGATCTTCCGGATGCACTTCCGCTGGAAGTATTGATCCCCGACGGCCAGCACCTCGTCCACGACGAGCACATCCGCGTCGGAGTGGACCGCCACCGCAAAACCGAGGCGCAGGTTCATACCCGTGGAGTAGGTGCGCACGGGGTGATCGATGAAGTCCCCCAGCTCGGCGAACCGGATGATCTCCGGGAACCTGGCCTCGATCTGGGCCGCGCTCATGCCCAGGAGGGCGCAATTCAGGCGTACATTTTCGCGCCCGGTGAAGTGATCCATGAAGCCGATGCCCAGATCGAGCAGCGTCGCCATCCGTCCGGCGACGGCGACCTCGCCCTCCGTCGGTTCGGTGATTCCAGACACCAAACGCAGAAGCGTACTTTTCCCCGCGCCATTGGCGCCGATCACGCCGAAGGAGCGGCCCGCCGGCACCTCGAAGCTGACGCCGCGTAGCGCCCAGTGCTCCGCGTGGTGCGTCCGGTCGCCCAAGAACTCGAAAAAACGACTTCGATCATTCGGATAGATGTCGAACCGTTTTCCGAGTCCGGAGACCTGCAGCGCGCTGGGGGTCGTCGGCGGATTCACGGGGCTCCTCAACGTCGGTCGCGGTGGCAGGGCAAGCGCCCGCCCCGCCCCGGAACATGGTAGCCTGTTATCGTGAAGCCGCCGCGGATGCCCCCGTTCCCTCCCACACCACGGCCCCAGAGCGCGGTCGCCCGCGTGCGTGATCGCGTTGGCGCCCGTTCTACGCTCGGTCTGGCGCTCCTGAGCGGTGCGGCGGGTTGCTACAGCATCGACGATGTGCCCATCATCCGAGAGCGCTGCGCCCCCGACCGGGTCGGTGTGGTAGCCGAGGTCTTCGACGGCGACACGGTCCAGATCGACGACGCCGCCACGGGCGACAAGGTCCGGCTCCTCGGCGTCGACGCTCCGGAAGTGCAACACAACAGCACCGACGTGGACGAGTGTTACGGGCCCGAGGCCAGCAACGCGCTGAGCAACCTCGTGCTCGGGCAGACCGTGAGGATCGAGTTCGACAAGATCTGCGTGGACACCACCGGCGAACGGCTCCTCGGTTACCTGTACGTACCGCCCTCCGGCGACACAGCCGAGGAGGGAGTGTTCGTGAACCGGGAGCTGATAGTGAATGGTTACGCCAGGTTTTACGAGGAGTTCAGCGCCATCCGCTTGGCTGACGACCTCCTCGACGCCGAGTCCGCCGCCAGCGCCGCCAACGTCGGTCTCTGGGAGGCCTGCTTATGAACGTCACGTCGCCCGAAGGCGCGCCGGTCCGCGGCACGACCGGCCCGGATTCGGGGCAACCACCCTCGCTTCCACAAGCCCTGGAGTCGCTGCTCAGGTGGAGGGAAGGCGCTGAGGTCGCGGTGGTGGGGGCGCTCGAGGACATCTCCCTGGAGGAGGAGGACGTCGGCCGTCAGCTCGCTGAGGTGTCGCGGCAGGTGAAGGCGCTCGCTGCGCTTCGCGCCGAACAGGAGGCGCTTCGGGCGGGGCTCGGTCGGGAGCAACGCCGCCTCGAGCTGGAGGCGGTGCGCTCTTGCCTGGCCGACGAACGACGGGCGTTGGCCGAGCGGAACTTCTTATGGAACGCTGCGGCGCGTCTCCGCGAGAGTACGCTCCAGGAGCGCCTCGCCGATCCGGAGACCGCGGCGTTGATCGCGGACTGGGAGCGCCTCTCCAGCACCGAGGCCCTCGGCTCCCTGCCCTTCAGCTACCGCCAGGCGCGGGCGGAGCAACGTGACAAGGTCTGGTCCCGGCTCGCCCCGCTGCTGGCGGCGGCAAACGCCCCACCCGACCTGCGAGATCAGCCGGCCCTCGGGTGCTCGGTCGTGCTCGCGACCGAACCGGCGGAGGGGCGGCCCGAGACCCTGGTCGTTGTCATCCCCGTTCCCGCCACGATCTCCAAGGAGTGGGCCACCCGGGAAGACGATCTCCTCGGCTTCCTGTCCTGGCGAGTGGTCTCGGTGCTCTTCATGCTCCTTCGGGAGATCGACGCCTTGGACGCCCCTCTTCGGAGCGTGGACCTACACGGCAGCCTCGCGCTCACCGTATGGTTGGGTGACCACACGGTCCCCGAAGATCTCCAGGAACGTACCCTTGACCTCTTCCAGGCGATGACCGCCGAAGCTACTGAGTTGGAGTACGCCGCCGTGGAGCTCTACGCGATGTGGGTGAGCCCTGGCCTCCTCGCCACGGAGTCGTGATGAAGGAGCTACGGGACGTGCAACAGCGCTCGAGCATTGGCAAACTCGCGCAAGAGCTCGAGATGCACCCCTTCGACCTGCTACGCGTGGTCGTCGGTGAGAACTTGTTGAGCGCAGACCTTCGTTATGGTCCAACCGAAGCGAGCCGGGTGGTGCACGCCGCGGGGCTCGAGGCGTGGTGGGACGTTCCGCCACGCCGGCGGCCAGGAGAAACCCAGGGGCAAGCGCTCATGCAGGCTGTGCTCGGCGCGATGTTTTCTCGCGGCGTCATCGAGCCCCACAGCGCGCGCGCCGACAACCTGTTCCGCGGGCTTGATCCGGAGACCCGTGCCGCGATGAGGCGTGTCGTGAACGCCCTGATTCGCGCGGGCGTCTTGACGAGCTCGATGACGGCCAAGGGACTCTCTGTTACTATCCCAGCAGGGACACTAGAATCGGTGCGCTCCTTCGTGGAGGAGGGCAGCGGAGGCGTCGTGGAAGTCTGGAGAGCGCTGTGACCCCGGCGCCCACAGTGTGGGACCCATGAGCGAGCCTCTTCGCGCCCACCGGGTGTTTGCGCGCCCCGACCTTCTGTTTGTAGACGACGAAGCGCCGGTGATCCGCCTTCCCGTCACCGCGGTCCCGGCGCCGAGGGAGCCGGAGCCTCGGGTGGTGGCCGAGGAGGAAGATCCGGACTTTGGGCCGGCGCGGGTCGTGATCGCGGCAGCGCGGCCGCTCGGGCAGCCGCCTGGAGGGTCCGGGGCTTCCGCGCCGGTAGCTATGCTGCCGGGGGCCGTCGCACACCTCGAGAGCGTGTTGGGCACCAACCCCGCCCGCTTTCGCCTTGACATCAACAGCATCGCGCCCTCGGCGGTCGGGGAGCGTCGGGCCGCACCGCCGGGCGGGGAGGCCAGCGGTAGCGCGCGGGTCCCGTTGCGGCTGGAGCCGTCCTTCGCAGAGCCACGGCTCGGCCCGGTTGGCACCGGGCCTTCGGCACAAGGAAGTCTGAACGAGAGTTATCCCGGTGCGAATCCCGCGCCCCCGCCCCGTTTCGAAGGGGACACGCTCGAGCAGGTACTTGGCGCGGCCCAGCCTCGCGGTCCGGGCGATCTTGATGCACGCTCTCGAGGGGTCTCGTCCCCTCACGCCCCCGCCTCGGTGAACCTCACGGCAGGAAACCTCGGAGGATCCGGCCCCCGCGCGGATGCGGGGGCGGTCCCGTGGGCGCCACCGCCTCGTTTGGAGCCGCCACGCCCCGGAGCCGGCCGCGACGCCGATGCCCGCTGGGGCGGCGCTTCCGACGCTCCGCGGAGACCCTGGTCGGAGCCGACACCGGAGCCCCGCCGTCCCTCCGCGGAGCTGCCCTCCCCGCGGCTCCCCGCGCTCGACGCGGTGCCGGGTCGCGGCCACCCCCAGGGTCTTCCCCTCGCGCTGCCGGCCACCTCACGGGCCGGCATGCTCGACCTTCACAATACGGGGCCCGGGGCCCTGGGTGAGGGACCGATGCTGGCCGCCGCGCCCCCGCCGGCGCCTGTCGTCGAGACGCGACCGTCGGCGCCCAAACGCCAGTCGTCTTCGGGAAACCTCGTGATCATGGGGCTCTCCGCCACCCTCCTCCTGTTGATCGGTCTGTCGTGGTGGACCGGCGCGTTGACGCCGGGAGCGTTGCGCGCGGTGATCCGGGAGTGGAGGGCGGACCGCGCGATCAATCCGGCTACGGCGTCCACCGTCGAGGCTGCTCCGGCCAGCGGCACCGCGCCCACGGACCCGTCCGCTCCGAGCGAAACCAAGGCTGAGACTCCCGGCGGCGAGGTGGTCACGGAGACGCCTGCGGCCAAGGTCGGAGACGAAGCGACGAAGCCGGCCACGAGCGTGACCACGCCCGCTCCGTCAAGCACAACGTCTCGGCCTGCGAAGACTGTGGTTCCCGAGGAGGTCACGAAAGAAAGCGCGATCCTCGGCGACTACATGGGCCGCCTGATCGTGGACGGGCCCGCAGGCTCGGTGGTGTACATCAACAACAAGAAGATAGGCAAGCTCCCGGAACATCGCGAGCTTGACTTGAAGGCTGGGAAGTACCGGATCAGGGTCCGACCGCCGTCCGGCAAGAGCTTTGATAGCGAGTTCGTCGTGATCGCGGGCCGTGCTGCAAAGATCGAGGTCCCCTGAACGTTACGCCGATTTTGCAGACGCCCTCGCCGGATTCACGGAGTAGGGCGCCGCAATCAGGTGACTCTTTATGGCCGAGCTTCCTCCAGCGCTTCTGACGCCCGAGCCCGAGGACGTCCGGGTGGGAGAGCTCCTCGCCGGGCGCTACCGGGTGATCGCTCCGCTCGATTCAGGGGGAACCGCGCGGGTGTATCTGGCGATTCAGGAGCCGCTCGGCCGTGAAGTCGCGATCAAGCTGCTCCGGCCGGACATGGAGAGCGATCATCAACACGTTTTCGAACCCCGATTTTTCCGCGAGGCAGCGGCGCTAGGCGCCTTGTCCCACCCCAATCTCGTGACGGTGCACGACTACGGGGTCGCAGACGACGGGGCGTGTTTTGTCGTAATGGAGCGGCTCCGCGGCCGCACCCTGAGGCAGGCGCTCGCGGACGGGCCGATGCCCGAGATCGAGGCGGTCCGACTGGTGATCGGCATCTCCCGAGGGCTCCTCTACGTGCATCAACAGGGACTGGTACATCGTGACGTGAAGCCGTCCAACGTGTTCCTCGTCCGCGACGAGCGGGGGGTGGAGCAGCCGAAGCTCCTGGATTTCGGCCTGGTGAAGGACCTCCGGGTGAGCGAGAACACCAGCGTCGGCACCTTCCTCGGCACGCCCCACTACGTCGCGCCCGAGCAGGCCACCGGCCGGGCGGTGGACGCCCGCGCCGACCTCTACGCGCTCGGCGTGCTGACCTATCGGATGCTCGCCGGATTGCTTCCTTATGAGGCGCATAACGCGATGGCGGTAGCTCTCGCGCACATACGCGAGCCCTATCCGCCGATCCGCAAGAGAGCGCCGCAGGTACGGGTGGACGCGGCGCTCGAGGCGATCGTCAAGAAGATGATGGCCAAGGAGCCAGCGGATCGACAGGCGGACGCCGCCGTCGTGATCGCGTCGCTGGAGGCCTGGTCCAAGGCGAATGTCTCGCGCGGCACCACGATCGCGCCGCGCTTTCGTCCGCCGCCCGGGCCCGTTGCGGCGCTGGGGGCGACCTTAGCGATGATTGGGGTTGGACTGGGGTTTTGGATTGGCACGCCCGCAACGTCGCAGGAGCGCGTGGCGCCGGAGGAGCCCCGCGCCGGGGCTGAGATGGAGACGCCGGGCAGCACGCCGCCGGACGTTTCGCCGCCGGCCGCAGCTTCGCAGGTCGCAGCACCCTCCGAGATCGTCGTCAGCGCGCCGGCTGACGGCACGGCGCCCGTGGCCACCAGCCCTGCCCGGGCACGCCCGGAGCCGCCCCCCGCGCCAACGACGCCCGCGCCCAAGCCGAGCCCCAAGCCGGCGACGCCCAAAACCACCGCGGCAAAGGCGCCGACTGCCGCCGCAGGCGCCGCCGGGGTCTACGACGGCGTGGTCATGGACGCAGACCAGGCGGCACGCGCCCTGAAGTTCCTGAACACCGCCTCCGAGGCGGAGCTCCGCGCGGCGGGCGTGTACGGCCGCGGGGTGAGTGTGGTGCTCGAGCATCGCCCCTTCGCGAGCCTTCAGGCCGCCGCGGACACCCCGTACATCGGCGAGAAAACGCTGCTTGCCGCGCGCGGGGCGCAATGAGGCACACTCCTGCGTGGACCCGGCAGCAGGGGTGTCGCGGCAGCCCGTGACGCCCCGCTCGCGGGAGGCGCGCCTCAAATGCTGCCACCGAGGAACAGGAGCACCGCGCCCGCGCCGGAGGCCGCATCGTCATTCCCGCGAAGCCCCATCACCAGATCCAGTCCGCCGTCACCGTCCACATCCACACCACCCGCAGAGCAACCTCCATTATCGCTGCTGGAGTCGCCGGTGAAGGTCGCGTCCGCGCCAACCATGCTGCCCGAGCCCAATGGCCCATAGAGCAGGTAGAGCGTGCCCGCGTCGGTGGAGCCCGCGTCATCAAAACGCGCACCGATGAGCAGGTCGTCAAAGCCGTCGTCGTTGATGTCGCCTGCGTAGGACAGCTCTTCGCCGAGCCGGTCATTAGCGCCGTCAGGGGTGAGGGTGAGATCCGCCGCGGCGATCGAGGTCGGCGTCGAGTAGAAGAGCCAGCCCGCACCCCCGTTGAGCTCGATGATGTCGGTGTCGCGGGAGCCGATCAAGGTGTCCAGACCACCATCGCCGTTGATGTCACCCATGGTCGCGACGCGGGTGCCGACACCGTCACCGGCGCTACGAGGACGTCGCCTTCCGCGTGCTCACGGGCGGAACACACCCGGACCATTCCTCGATCGCGGAGTTTCGCAAGGTTCATCTCTCTGAACTTGCCGCCTTGTTCCTGGATGTGTTGCGGCTCTGCGAGCGGGCGGGCATCGTCAAGC
>CANKTH010000108.1 GCA_947486185.1 Deltaproteobacteria bacterium | reverse complement strand
GATCTCGGCCCTCCTGCCCTTGCTGCTCCTCTCCGGCCCCGTGTTGGCGTCCGGGGGTGAGGGTGGTTTCCATTCCTGGACCCAGTTCATCCCGGGCTTCGGCCCGGACGGCGCGGTCACCCACATCTTTGGGTCGAACGCCTTCTTTATGGCTTCTTCCTGGATCATCGTCGGGGTTCTCTTGGCCGGCGCGGCGATCGCCCGGAGCGGCCTCGAAGCGGTGCGCGCCAGGGGCGGCACCGACCAGTACATCCCGGACTCCGGCATGTCGGTGCGGAACTTCTTCGAGATCGTTGTGGAGTGGCTCTACGAGCTGGTGACCACGACGATTGAGCACAAGGACGCCGGGCTCTTCTTTCCCTTCCTGGCGACCTTCTTCCTCTACATCGCCGCGGCGAACTTCTCGGGGTTCATCCCTGGTTTCCTTCCGCCCACGGAGAACATCTCGCACAACGTGGCGATGGCGCTGACGGTGTTCGTGATGTTCATGATCGCGGGGCTCGCCTGGGACGCCAAAGCTTTCGTCCTTCACCTGGCCGGGCCGGTGAAAGCGCTGATGATTCCGTTCTTCCTGCTCGAGGTTCTGTCGCTCTGCATCCGGCCGGTCTCCCTCAGCATTCGTCTCACGGTCAACATCTACGTCGACCACCTGCTCCAGGCGACGATCCGCGGCCTCGGAGCGGACTTTGGCGGCTGGATCTTCGAGCCGCTTCGGTACCTGCTGGGCGCGGTCGCCCCGCTGCCGCTCTACTTCCTCGCGACCCTGGTGTGCGTGGTCCAGGCCTTCGTCTTTACCTTGTTGTCCACGATCTACGTCAACCTCTCGCTGCCGCATGGTCATCATGACGACCACGGGCAGGGCGACGGGCACCCCGCCCATCACTGACTCCCCTTCTTTCTGGAGATCATCCATGACTCGCTCTCAGTCCCTCGCGATCCGTACCTTCCAGCTCTTTCTTCTCTCCACCGGCGTGGCCATGGCCGCGGACGGCGATGGTAACGGCTGGGGTATCGGCGCTGGTCTCGCGGTCGGCCTCGCGGCCCTCGGCGGTGGTTTTGGTCAGGGCCGCACCGCTGCGGCGGCGCTCGAAGGTATGGCGCGGAACCCCTCCGCGGGCAACTTCCAGACCCCCATGATCATCGGTCTGGCGTTCATCGAGACCCTCACCCTCTTCGCGTTCGTGATCGCCATCACCATGGCGCTGAAGTAGGCCTTCAGGTCCGCGTCACGCCACCCTGGTTTCCCAGGGTGGCGTTTCGTGTTTTTCGACGTGCTAGCCAGCGCGCGTCGTCGTTGCCCCTTTGCGTCGTTCTGCGGGAGGCGCTACACCCCCGCGGCGCCCTGTCCTGTTGTGTCCCGAAGGGGAACTTTCCACGAATGCGGCGCGTTCTACGAGCCCGGCCCTGAGGTGATCCATGTACTCCCTGCTCCTTGTCATCAGCCTGGCCGAAGCGAAAAAGCCGAAAGGTCCGCCCCCCCCGCCCCCTACGGGCTGGGTGCAGCAGACCGGCTGGACGGCCCACTGCTACTACCCCGTCGACTTCTCCAAGCTTGGGGAAGGCGACCGGCGCATCCAGCGGCAGACGACGTTGGAGGCGATGAAGTCCCAGTGGTCCGGCAGCCGGGAGGACGGCATCAGCTTTGACGCTGACGCGATTGAGAGCGTGGACACCGTGCTCCTCGGGCTCCCCTCCAAGATCGAGGCGGTCGCCGCCGCCAACCGTGACAAGTGTGTCGAGGCGATGACGTCGGGGAACAGCGCCAATTGGGCCGCGTGGGTCAAGACCCTGGATCGGAGCCTCATGGCGGGCGAGTGTGTCAAGCCGCTCGACTACACCATGTTCGACTACCTCGAGATCACCTCCGGCTGGCAGCGTGAAGTGTCGATGTGTAAAGGCAACAAGGCCCACATCATCGCCACGACGCGGGACCGTTACCGCATCTCGGCCAGCGGGCCGTGGATCAACGCAGACGGCGATCCGGCTATCCTGGCCACCGGTCCCGATTGGCCCTGTAATATGGAAGGCTGTTTTGGCGGGATGCTCATCGGGCGCTTCACGTCTGAGAGCGGGGTGGTCACCATATTCCCCATCGGGGTCGAGAAGTGGTACACCGCCCCCGAAAATGGTGTCTTGTCCTGGCAGATCAACGATTCGACCTGGTATGACAACACCTGGTTCAAGACCGCCACCATCGAAGATCGGACCGCGGTGACCGTGTCGAGCGAGTGATCGGCGGCCTCAGCCCCTTTCGCCACGCTAACGCTGGCGCGCTATGTCGTCTTTGTGCGTAGCCTCCGCCGTCTGGCCTTTGCAGTCCTGCCCGTGCTGGTGCTCGGCGTAGCCGTCGAGCTCGCGCTCCGCGGCGCGGGCTGGCCCGACAAGGACCCCAAGCGGGAGTTCGGCCACAGCGACGTCTACTGGGTCTCGGGCTCCTCGCTGACCAAGGAGCCCTTCCCTCACAAAGAAATGAACACGACCTTCCGGGTCCTCACCGACAGCAACGGCCTGCGCGCGCCGCTCCACGCCCCGGAGAAGCCCCCGGGCACCTTTCGGGTCATGACGCTCGGGTGCTCCACCACCTTCGGCTGGGGGGTCGAGGACGACGAGAGCTGGCCCGCCCGGATGGAAGCGGCGCTCGCCGCGGAGGGCCACCCCGCCGAGGTCATCAACGCGGGGCAGCCGGGCTACACCTCCTTCCAGGGGCTCTGGTTGTGGGACCGGGTGCTCCACAAGTACTCGCCCGACCTCGTGATCTTCGCCTACGTGGTGCAGGATTCGCGAAAATTGCCCTACTCGGATCGCTCCCAGGCGATCCTCCAAGAAAACGCCGACTTTCTGAAGCAGAACCTGCTTTATCAGCTCAAGTCCTACGTCGCCGTGCGGCAGCTCATCGATCGCTGGCGTATCGAAAAGAAGGACAAGGCGGAAGGCTCGGCCGCCGAGGTCTACCGCGTGCCGCCCGACGAATATGCAGAGAACATAAGGAGTTTCGCCGATCGCGCCCGTAAGGTGGGCGCGCAGTTCATGCTCTTCGGCTTCCCTCTCGAACGGGAGGGCTACACCGCCGAGCATCGGAGCATCCTCAGGTCGGCCGCCGAGGTGTTGGAGGTGCCGCATTATGACCCCCAGACCGAGATCGAACGGATGTCCTCGTCGCGGGTACTGTACTTCCCACAAGATCGCGGCCACGCCAACGCCGATGGGAACGATGTGATCGGCCGCGGAGTGGCACGTTTCCTGATCACGCACGAGCTGGTGCCCTGAGGCCGGTCGGCACGAAGCCGCCCCGGCACCTCCCGGATCGCCCCGGGGTCTGGTAGGCTGCCGGCCATGCGCGACGCAGCAGTTGTACTTCTGGTGTTCAACGAGATCGAGGGCCTGAGGGCGCTATGGCCGCGGTTGCCGGTGGGCGAGTTTCGTGAGTTCTTCGCGGTGGACCCCGGGAGCACCGACGGTTCGATCGAGTTTCTTCGGGAGCGGGGCGTTCCGGTCGTGCCCCAGTCGATCCGCGGCCGTGGGGTCGCGTTTCGGGTGGCGGCCGAAGCATCACGGGCGGAGCGCCTGATTTTTTTCAGCCCCGATGGCAACGAGGACCCCGACGACATCGTCCGGCTCGACGATCTCCTCCTGGGCGGAGCCGATCTGGCTATCGCCCGCCGCTTCGGTCCCGGAGCGGTCAACGAAGAGGACGCTGAGTTCTTGCGGTTACGGGCGCGTGTCAACGAGACCTTCTCGGTGCTCGCCAACCGCCTCTTCTACCGGGGGCCGCGGGTGTACGACACCATCAACGGTTTTCGCGCGTTACGGCGCCAGGCCTTGCTCGAGCTGCAGACCACCGTCAAGCGCTTCCCCATCGAGTACCAGATCACGCTGCGTTCGATGCAAAGAGGCTGGAAGATCGCTGAAATTCCCACGAAGGAGGGCGCCCGTATCGGTGGGGAACGTAAGGCGGCCAGCTGGCCCGTGGGGATGGACCACGTCAAGGTATTTGCCACGGAGATCCAGAATATTCGGATGTTGCGGGAGTCTTGATGAACAGAGCCGAACAGATCGCCGCGCTCATCCGCGAGGAGATGGCGGGCCTGCCGGTCGTGTCGTGGCCGCTCGACGCCGGTCTGCCCCTCGCGGTGGTGGGTTTCGGGGCCGATGAGGTGATCGCCGCGGTGGACGCGCTCGTCTCGACCCGGGTCACCATGGGCGAGCGGGTACGCAACTTCGAGGCGGCCTGGGCGGGCTACTGCGGGCGGCAGCACGGGGTGATGGTCAACAGCGGATCGTCGGCCAACCTGGTCTTGCTCGCGGCGCTGGTGGAGACCGGCCAGCTCCAGCCGGGGGACGAGGTGCTGGTGCCGGCAGTCACCTGGTCCACCTCGTTGTTCCCCATCGCCCAGTGTGGGCTCCGGCCGGTGATGGTGGATGTCTCGCCTCATTCCTTGTGTATCGACCCGGCGAGCGCTCGGGCGGCCCGCTCGGAGCGCACCCGGGCCGTGCTCGCGGTCCACCTCCTCGGTCAGGCGGCAGAGTTGGACGCCTTCGCCGATCTCCTGGTGTTGGAGGACGCCTGCGGCGCGCATGGCGCGGTTTACCACGGGCGGCCGGTCGGCAGTTTTGGAGCGGGATCGGCGTTCAGCTTCTTCTTTTCTCATCACATCACCACCATCGAGGGTGGGATCGTCGTGACCGACGATGCTCACCTCGCCGACACGATGCGCTCGATACGCGCGCACGGCTGGGTCCGCGAACGCCAGGATCGTGCCGAGTGGGCCGCGGCCTCTCCCGAGATTGATCCACGCTTCCTGTTTGTCTCCGCGGGCTACAATCTCCGGCCGACCGAGGTGCAGGGCGCTTTCGGTCTGCACCAGCTCCGCCGCCTGCCGGCCTGGGTGGCCCAACGCCGCGCCAACCACGCCGCCTGGTGCGCTGCGTTTGCGGACATCCCTGGGGTCACGGTGTTCCCGGAGGTTGAAGGAACCGAACATGCGGGGTTCGCCTTTCCGCTGCTTGTCGATGGGGAGCGTGCCGCGGTGATGGCGGAGCTCGAGGCCGCCGGTGTAGAGACCCGTCCGATCTCGGGATCCAACCTGGTTCGCCAGCCCGCGTTCCCCCGCGTCGCCGGGGCAAGCGCCCCGGTACCCCTGCCGGTGAGCGATCGTGTCCACGAGAAGGGTTTCTTTTTCGGAAATTCTCATGCTTTCCGGCCGGAACACGGTCAGCGCGCCGCGGAGATCGTCCGGCGATGGAGCCACTCATGCACCCCTTGAACAGCGTTGATGGTCCGATGAAGGTCGTGGTGACGGGAGGTGCGGGCTACGTCGGCTCCGTCCTCGTGCCGCATCTGCTCCAGGCGGGCTACGCCGTACACGTCGTCGACAATCTCCGCTTCGGCGGGGATGCGATGCTCGGCAACTTCATCTATCCGAATTTCAAGTTCACCCAGGGTGATGTCGCTGATTTCGGCCTGTTGAAGCGGGTGTTCGCCGATGCCGACGCGGTCGTCCACCTCGCCGCGCTGGTTGGCTACCCGGTGTGCAAGAAGTTCCCGGATGAAGCTCAGAAAACCAACATGGAGGGCACCCAGAAGGTCATCGACGCGATGCCGCCGGAGGCGAGGCTCATCTACTTCTCCACCGGCTCGAACTACGGAGAGGTGACCGGGGTGTGTGACGAAGACACCCCGCTCAACCCCCTGTCGCTCTACGGAGAGAGCAAGACCGCGGCCGAATATCTGTCGATGTCCCGGCCCAACTCCGTAGCGCTTCGTTTCGCTACCGCCTTCGGCCTCTCGCCGCGCCTCCGCCTCGACCTGATGATCAACGACTTCACGTACCAGGCGCTGGTCAACCGCTATCTACTGGTGTATGAGCGGCACTTTCGGCGCACGTTCATCCACGTTCACGACATGGCGCGGGTGGTGCCTCACCTTTTGACCCACTGGGACCAGGCGAGGAACATGAGGTTCAACGTCGGTCATGAGTCGATGAACCTCACCAAGGAGGACATCGTGCGCCTCCTTCAGAAAAAGCTGGATTTTCATCTTCATTTTGCCGATGTGGGTCGCGACGAGGACCGGCGCGATTACGAAGTCAGCTACGCGCGCATCCGGGCGCTCGGCTTCCACACGGTCGTGGATGTTGAGCGCGGCCTCAACGAGCTGATCGGCGGTTTGTCCATCATCCGGATCCGAAACCCCTACTCGAACGTATGAGCGACCCGAGCACAGAGCGCCTCGACCTCGCTGGAGCACGGATATTCCTGACCGGCCCGCGAGGTTTTTTGGGGCGTACCCTGCTCCGGGGCCTGGAGTCCAGGCAGGCGCAGGTCCTCGTGACCACACGCGCGGAGCTTGATCTCGAGGACCGTGGCGCGGTGAGGGAGTGGCTGCAACACCATCGTCCGGACCTCGTGATCCACGCGGCGGCGGTGGGCGGAGGAATCGGGTGGATGCGCGAGCACCCCGCGACTGCCTTCACCGCCAACATCCTGATGAACACCGCCGTCATCGACGGCGCGCGCCGCGCGGGGGTGCGTCGGTTGGTGGGGGTGTCATCGGCGTGCGCGTACGGGCGGGACGCGGAGCAGCCTATGGTGGAGTCTCGGATTTTTGAGGGAGAACCAGAGCCGACCAATGGGCCTTATGGCCAGGCCAAACGGATGATGCTGGTGCAGGGCGCTGCCAGCTTTGCCGAACACCAGTTTGATTGTGCATTTGCGGTGCCCACCAATCTCTACGGTCCCAACGACCATTTCGAACCGGAGCGCTCACATGTGGTGGCGGCGCTGGTCCGGCGCTTTGATGAAGCGCGGCTGGCCAACCTGCCCGAGGTGGCCTGTTGGGGCTCCGGGCGGGCGACACGCGACCTCCTCTATGTTGAAGATGCCGCAGAGGGGGTGCTACGGCTCCTGGAGCGCGGCGGTGGCCCGGCCCCCGTCAACCTCGGGGGCGGGATCGAGCATCCGGTGGCCGCGATCGCAGAGGCGGTGGCGACCGCGGTGGGCTACTCCGGCGAGCTTCGCTGGGAGCCAGGTCGTGGGGATGGAATGCCCAGAAAGTTCCTTGATTTGACGCGGGCGCGCCAACGGCTCGATTTTGAGCCGCGGGTCGCGCTCGCCGAGGGCCTTGCGGAGACCGTCGAATGGTATCGGCGTTACTCGCGCTGATCGGGTGCCTCGAGCGGGTGACGGGCGAGGACGTTCCGCTCGATCCCCGTTTTCTGCGCGACGGTCAGGATGAGCGGGGCGGTGGGGAGCCTGACGGGGGCGCGCCGGGCGCCGGCGCCGCGCCGAGCGAGCTACCCTACTCCGGCTACGAGGGGGAGCGGATTACGATCTCGGGCGTCGTGCGCTCCGAAATGACCGTGCCTGTGCAGCTGGATGTCGCCGAGCTCGACGCCGACGTTCCGGGGGGACAGCGTCGGGTCGGTGTGGTGCAGCTCGCAGGGCCGGGCGATTTCGAGTTCAGCGCGCCGGCTGACGTGGCCGCGCTCGCGCTCCAGGCGTTTCAGGATCCCGACTCCGACGGTCCCACCGACCCGGATCCTTTCGCTGCCGCGACGGTAAGAATCGATGGAAAAACCCCCGAAAAAGTGGAGTTGGTGTTGGTGGCCGGCGCTCGGGGCCAGCCGGGCGGTGGCGGCGGCGGCGGCGGCGGTGGCGGCGACGGCGGCGGCGGTGGCGGCGACGGCGGTGGCGGTGGCGGTGGCGGTGGTGGGGGCGTGCAAGGGCCGCCTGCCGGGACCGGCCAGCCGAGCGCCCCGCCGGACGGGCTGAGCTTCCCCGCGGGGGCGACAGTGGAGCTGACCGTCCGGGTGGTGGGCACTCCGAAGGGCACGATGATTCTCGACTTCTTCAAGACCGACCCCACGGCTCGAGGCGGCCGCAACTTCCTGGGCCGGCGCACGGTGGTCGGCCCCGAGGTGGTGCTCGCGTTCCCCGAAGGTTTTGGCGCGATCGAGATCGAGGGCTACGACGACCTCACCGGCGACCAGCGGAGCGCGGATGATCCCGTGGTGCGCTACGACCGCGGAGCGATCGTGATCGGTGAAGGACCACCGCCGGTGGTGGAGCTGCGACTCCCGTGAGCGTCGTGCTCGGACAGGGGGTTATGCGGGGCCTCGGAGGCTGCGATGGCCGAATACACGCTCACCTTTGGCGAGGCGCCCACCTCGGATGACAAGCTCTTTGGCACCCTCGCCCACCTCTCAACGCTCGTATCGAGCTTTGTGGGTCCCCTCCTCATCGTTCTGTTGATCGGGGACAAAGCGCCCTACATCAAGTACCACGCGATGCAGGCTCTCGGGCTGCAAGCGGCGCTGTGGGTCGGTGGAACGGTCGCGGGCTCGGTGATCGCGGTGATCAGCTTCTTGACTTGCGGCTTCGGTTCGCTGCTCGGGCTGCTCGCGATCCCGCTCATCCCCGTGCTGATGCTGGCGCCTCTTTGGGGCGCGTGGTTGGCGTGGGAGGGCCGATGGGCCGGCTACCCCATGATGGAGAGTATCGGTCGTTGAAGGTTGTGTATGCGGTGCATGGCTTGTACCAACCAACTCCTTGATGTAGACTATCGTGCCCAAACCGGGCCGGAGGGAACCCATGATGTTTGTGCTGCTGATCGGCGGCGCGAGTGCTCAAGCGCTCGTGCTCGGAGACCTGACGCTCACCGAGTTCATGGCGGATACCCAGCAGGTTTCGCAGTACTACGCCGAGTGGTTCGAGATCTACAACAACTCCCGGCGCACGCTGGACGTCAACGGCATCATCTTCCGCCACACCGATGACGGCGGTGTGTCCTTTGAGGAGCGTGTTGTCAACGTCTCCCTCAACATCGGCGCCTACGACTACGCTGTGTTCGGGGTGTCGGATGAGCTCAATCAAACGGCCCTGGACTACAACGGGAACGTACCGGTCGATTTTGTCTACGACTTTTACGCCGCCGACGGCACGGTGTTCGATCTGAACCTGTCGAGCGACAAGTTCCAGGTCATCTACCTCGATCTTGCCTCAGGAGGGACTGAGGTCCTGCTCGACGAGGTGAGCTGGACCGGCGCGTGGCCCACGAGGGAGGACTACGCCCATCAGGTCTCCGACTACATCATCACGCTCGAGTGGGCGAATGACTGGCCGTCCAACTGGTGCCCGAGCGACGTCTTCATTACCGGCTCTGGCCTCTATGGCTCGCCTGGCGCCGACAACTCCACGTGCGGCGGTGCCGGCACCGACGACGACGGGGATGGCTACACCGAGCAGCAGGGCGACTGCCTGGACACCGATGCCACCGTCAATCCCGACGCGACCGACGGTGCGGATGGCTCAGCGGGCAACCAGCCGAGCTGGGACGACGACTGTGACGGCCGCCGCGACGACGGCCTCACCGACGACGACGGAGATGGGTACGCCGAGATCGATGGGGACTGCGACGACGAAGACCCCAACACCTTTCCCCGTGCCCTCGAGGTGTCGGACGGCGAGGACGACGACTGTAACGGTTGCCCCGACGATCTCGACAATGATGGGGACGGCTTCACCGATTGCCCCGAGTATCGGGACCTGGACGGGGACGGGCTTGCCGACGATCCCTACTATGACTGCAACAACGCCGATAACACCATCAACCCCCTCGCAACGGAGGTGCCGCGGGACGGCATCGACAACAACTGTGACGGTTTTGATGAGTGTGATGTTGACGAGGACGGCTACGATTCCAACGACCCGGAATGTGGGGGACCCGACTGTAACGACGATGATGCCTCGATCCATCCGGACGCCGTCGAAGACAACACGGACGGTAAAGACAACGATTGTGACGGCGTGATTGACATCCCCGATCGTGATGGGGATGGCTACTCGGCGCTGGACGGGGACTGTATGGACCTCGGGGACGACGATACGGACGATCCCAATATTGTAGCCCTCGCCCAGACGGTCAATCCTGGCGCTATCGAGACCTGCGGCGACCTCATCGACAACGACTGCGACGGATTCTACGACAATGACCCGGCTTGTACGCCGGAGACCGCATTCGCGACCATCCGTGGCGGTGGGCTGTGCGCCGCCGCAGACGGCAGCGCCGCGGGCCTCTTCGGCATCGCCCTTGGTCTGCTCGCCCTCTCCCGTCGTCGCGTGGAGCACATCTGATGCCCGGCTTCCTCCTCCTCGCTTTTCTTCGTTCTGCCTCTGCACAGACGGTCGCGGAAGACTACAGCTTCAACCTTGAGCTGTTCCGTCCATCCACCGACTTCTACGGCTACTCGGCCGTTCAGGGCGCCACCTCTTTGGGTAACCTCCAACTGGGAGTCGGCGCCTGGGTTCACTTCCAAAACGATCCCTTGACGCTTGCTTATGGCGGGTCTCGTGTCGCGGTGAATCAGAACAGCACGAGCCCTGACAAGGGCGACGGCGTTGTGGACACGCGGCTCACCGCCGATGTGCACCTGGGCATGGGATTCACCAAGTACGTCAGTGTCACGGCGGATCTTCCGTTGATCCTCGCGGGTCAGGCGGTCGACATCACCACGTTGAGTGAGCCCGCGGGAAGCGCGACGGCGGTCTCCGGCGCTACGCTCTCCGACACCCGCATCCAGGTCAAGATCACGCCGCTGGATCGTAGCAAGGCGCCGGTTGGTCTCGCGCTGGCGGTGCCCATCACCGTTCCGACGTGTACGGCTACGGCGTACAACTGCGAAGAGGGCCTCACCTTCGCGCCCACGGTGATCGCCGAGTTCTCCGACGCGCCGGTGCGTGACGCCGAGCATCGCTTTCGTACCGCGATCAACCTCGGTTATGGGGTGCGTACCAGCCCCGCCCGCATCCGGGACGTCAACGTCGGCAACGCGCTGCTCTACGGTCTCGGCGTGGGCCTTCACGTCGCCGAACCGCTGGAGCTGATGCTCGAATTCCACGGCACCAGCTTTGGTGATCGCGCGGCCCAGAACGCCAACGAGGTCCTGGTCGGCGCGAAGCTGCTTCCCGGCCGCTGGTTCAGCTTGGCCGCGGGCGGTGGTCTGGGTCTCCTGGGTGGTATCGGATCGCCGGACTACCGCGTCTATTTCGGCATCGAAGGCGCGCCTTCTTTCGATCCCAACGCGCGTGACACCGACGGAGACCTGATCCCCGACGGCATGGACAAGTGTGTGAAAGACGCGGAAGATATGGACGGATTCGCCGACACGGACGGCTGCCCCGAGCTCGACAACGACGGTGACGGTCGTGAAGACGGCGTCGACAAGTGCCCGGACGACCCGGAAGACGACGACGGTTACATGGACAACGACGGCTGCCCCGACACCGACAACGACAAGGATTCGATCGACGACAGCGCCGACCGCTGCCCCGACCAACCCGAGACGGTCAACGGCTACGAAGACGAAGACGGCTGTCCCGACGAGAAGCCGGTCGATGACTCCGACGGCGACGGCTACAAGGACGACATCGACCGTTGCCCCTACGACGCCGAGGATCTCGACAACTTCGAGGACGAGGACGGCTGCCCCGACAAGGACAACGACGGCGACTCCATCGCCGACGCCCAGGACCGCTGCCCCGACGCTCGGGAGATCTTCAATGGCGTCGAGGACGAGGACGGCTGCCCCGACGAAGCCTCGCGCGTCGTCATCGAGAAGGACTCGATCAGGATCAGCGACGTCATCTACTTCGATACCGGAAAGGCCACGATCCAGTCACGTTCCTTCGATCTCGTCGACGAGATCGCCAAGGTCCTGGTCGACCACCCGGAGCTGACCAAGGTCCGCGTGGAGGGTCACACCGACAGCGACGGAAACGACGTGGCCAACCTGAAGCTCTCCCAGGCGCGTGCCAACGCGGTGGTGGAGTACCTGGTCGGGAAGGGCGTCGAGCGGAGCCGCCTCGATCCAGTGGGCTTCGGCGAAATGCGCCCAATCGCGGAGAACAGCACCAAGGAAGGCAAAGAAAAGAACCGACGCGTCGAGTTCATCATCGTCGACCGCAAGTAGCCCGCAGGACCGGGCCACCGGCAACACGGTGGCCTGTAGCGGCGTAGGCGACTGTACACTACAGCGAAGCGAGAAAAGACGGGAGACGAGGGGAGCGGCCCTTGACGTCTCCGAAAATGTGTCCGCACTCGCGCTGAGATCGGTCCTGACGCATTGACTCGGGCGGTCAAGTCCGGTAGAGTCATGGCAGCGTAAAGGAAGAGCGGATGCGTTTGTCGATTCTTGGCGTTCTTGGTCTCGTCGGCTGTGTGATTCACGGGCCGGGTGACGGCGGTGGTACGACCACTACGACCGGCTCGACACCGGACGACAGCGGGACCACCAAAGAGCCCGATCCGGTGCATGCCACCATCAGCGGTCGGGTCATCCTCAAGCTCTACACCACCGACACCAGCGGCGACATCGTCGAGATGGACTGGGATGAGGCCTACGGCGGCTATCCCTTCGGCGGTGTGTTCGTCGCGGCCTACAACAGCGACGAGCTGACCGGCCACGAGACCTACTACGACCAGGACGCCTTCCTGAGCCCCAACGTGGTCGACGGCGACAGCTACAGCCTCGACGTCACCCTCGAGGGCCCCGGCACGGTCAGCGTCTACGCCGCAGCGGACGCGGTGTGGGTCGACGGGGTCATCGCCACCTACGAGCCGGTCGCAACCTGGCCCAGCGCGCTCGACATTGAGGACGGCGCCAGCTTCGAGGACATCGACCTCACCATCCTGGTGCCCTACAACCCGGGCGGCGGCGGCAGCTGCGACACGACCGCGGTGGACGGGGTGATCACCATCACCAAGTCCTGGGTGGACGGCAACGCCGCGGCGATGGTGTACACCACCGAGGGCGACGGTCCCTACTACACCGCGATGGTCACTCCCACCGCCATCACCGGCGGGGCGGAGGCCGAATACACCCTGAGCTCATGCCAGAACGCCGGCACCGTGCAGCTCTACGGCGCGTGGGACAGCAACGGGAATGGTCTGATCGACCCCGACGACGATTGGGGCGCATACCTCAGCGGCCCGGATACCGAGGGGAACCCCATCGAGATCGGCACGACCGCACTGTCGGGCTACGACATCCAGATCCCCTTCGGCGACATCCAGCCCAACTTCGTGCCCTACGTCTTCCTCGGCGGCACCTTGAGCTCGCAGGAGGGTTTTGATCAATACCCCGGTGCGACTGTCTATGTCGCAGCGATGAAGAGCCGTCCGAACGCGGACTTTGCGACGAGCAGCCTCGAGGAAGCGGCGTATGACTGGACGTCCTATCCGAGCGAAGACCTCGTGGCGGGCGGCAGCTTCAACCTGGTTGTGCCTTCGAACACGGTCGCCTATCTCTGGGCCTACGTCGACGAAGACGGGGACGGCAACCTCCAGGAGGTGGGTGAGGCTCTCGGCAACGCGACGGGTGACTCCGGCAAGGTCGCCACCGGGTCTCGTTCGCAGACGTCGTTGGCGATTATCACCATGGATCCCGAACTTTAGCACGTCCTGCTCCACCCGGAGCCGCAGATTCACGGGGCCTCTTGGGGCCCCGTTCCGTTTCAGCTGTCCAGGTCCCCACGACGCAGGTGGAAGGTGCTCTGGAGCGCGCTGCTGTCCGGCGAGTCGAGCGACACGACGATCTTCTCGACGTCTACCGGCAAGGACGGGGCGACGCGCGCCGCGATGCGCACCGCCAGCGCGCGATCCGCGGGGATCTCGGGAGCAAGCTCAACGGAGATCTGAACAAAGCGGGAGACGTTCCCGTCGCGTTCCTCGGTGATCACGGACCAGCCCTGGGCGGTGACGCCGATCTCGGCGGGCTCCCGGGAGGGCAGGTGGCAAGCGGAGAGCAGGGTAAAAGCGACAATCAGGGTACGCAACATGGGGGAGTGTCCTTCGCGGGCAACAACAAGGCACCGCGCACCCTCAATAGAACCTGATTTCGGCGGCCAGACGCCTACGTTTGCCCACACCCCGCGGCAGCTCTTGCGTACCTGTCTAAAGTTTACCTTTAACCTTCTGAAGTTGCCTCAGTGCTCCCGGTGCGAGCTGGAAGAGCAGGTCGAGCGCCCTCGCACGCGCCGAGAGGATGACCCGGGGGGGCCGGGCGGCGGCCGCTGCGAGGATGCCGTCGGCGACGTCGCCGGGAGCCATCATCGACAGCCCGACATGTTCTTCTTTGAAGGTGAAATAGCCTGCGTTGTCGAAGAATGCGGTATCGACCGCGGGTGGGTGGACCAGGACCACGTCGACGCCGCTGCCCTTGAGCTCCTCGCGCAGTGCCTCCGACCAGCCGTTCATGCCGTGTTTGGAGGCACAATAGGCGGTCAACCTCGGATAACCGCGGCGCCCGGCGACGCTCGACACCTGTACGAGGACCCCGCGCCGGCTCCGGAGCGAGGGCAGAAAAGCCCGAGTCACCCTGGCCATGCCAAAGAGGTTGACCTCGAGGATCTTCCGGAGCTCAGCTTCGGTGGTCTCCTCCACGGTCTTGAACAGGCCTATGCCTGCGTTGTTCACCAGCACGTCGACCCCGCCGAGCCGATCGAGCACGGCGGCGGCGCCGATCTCGACGCTCACGGGATCGGTGACGTCCAGCGTCAACGCCAGCTCCACCTCACCCGCGAGCTCGGCGAGCCGCGCCTGGTCCCGCCCGGTGCCCACCACCTTCGCGCCGGCCGCCGCAAAACGCCGCGCGGTCTCACGCCCGATACCCCCGGTCGCGCCCGTGACCACCACGACCTTGTCCTGCCACACATTCCCCGCCATACCGTGCTCCTCGGGACTACCCGCCGGCGCCCTGACGCCATAATCTGGCGGCATGGTCAGCCTGTTCTTCTTGCTCCTCTCCTGTATCACCTCGTCGGCGTCGGGCCCGTGCGCCGACTATTGCGACTACATCTGTGACTGTCACGACGGCGAGCCCGGCTTCGATTGTGACGAGTGTTACGCCGTCCACGGCGACGCGGACGCTGCTCTGGAAGACGAGTGCGAGACGGCGCTCCTCGATCTGATCGCGGCGGACGAAGAAGCGGGTTTGGTGTGCGCCACCGCGAGCGACACGACCAAGACGGGCACACAGTAGGCGGCGGTTGCCGTAGGTCGGCGGCACGCTGGCGGGGCCCGACCTCGCTCTGGGCGCCGTCCTGCTTCTGGGCGGCCCGGCGGCTTCGCCGCCGTCGGTGTCCTCCGGGCTCGGCCGCGGGACCCCTCCGGGGCGCCTCCCTTCGGTCGGGCTCCCCTCCGGGCGCGTCCTCGATCCTCGCCGCTTCACCCGTACGCCCCTCGCCTGCGGCTCGGCGCTCCCGGCTTCTGCGGCTCGGAATCGGCGGCTCCGCCGCCGCCCTCCGACCACCTGCCGCCCCCCCGCGCCGCGGCCCCCCACGCCGCGGCCTCCCCCGGCCGACCCCGCGCTCCCCGCGTGCGGCCCGCTCAGAGCCCGCGGCCCAGGACCGTCACCACCCGAAAACCGTGGTTGTCCGGCTCTACGATCGCCTTGACTCTACCTTCTGCCACCGCGAGCGCCGGCGGCGGGCCAAAGCCCTCTGGAAGTCGCCAGCCCGGCGGTGATAGCGCTGCGGGCGGCAGCACGTCTCCCAACTGGAGCCTCAGCCCCGGCGCCACCCGCAGCTGTGGGCACCACGGCAGGACCCCGATCCCCTGAAGATGGCGGGTGTTCCCCGGCTCTGGGCAAGGCCACGGACCGATCGCGCTCCGGCGGAGATGACGAAGGTGGGCGCGTGCCCCAGTGAGCCGGCCAAGGTCACGCGCCAGCGCACGCACGTAAAATCCGCCACGAACTACTACTTCTAAGTGACTGGTGGTCGAGCTCGGGTGGGCTGTCCAGCGCGCCTGGTGGAGCAGCACCCGGCACGCGGGCAGGTCGACCGTTTCACCGCGGTGAGCGCGCGCCCAGGCCCGCTCGCCGGCTACCCGTTTGTTGCTGGTCGCGGGCGGAACCTGTAGCGTCCAACCTGAAAAATGGGCGAGCGCCGCGTCGAGCGACGCGGGGTCGGGCCGCGCGCCGCCTTCAGCGACCACCTGGCCACCCGCGTCGCCGGTGTCGGTCTCCGTACCCCAGACCACTTCGGCTTCGTAACACTTGGGCACGTCGTGGAGCCAGGGGAACAGCTTCGTAGCCTCCCCCACCAACACAAGCAGCAGCCCCTCTGCGAAGGGATCGAGGGCGCCCCCGTGACAGTGGCGGGCGTGGCCCAGCGGCAGGCCGGACATCACCGCGACGCTGGTCGGGCCAGCTGCCTTGTGGACGAGGTGGATCCCCGGGAGCATGGGCATCGTGCGGATGTAGCGCGGCGTGCCGGCGCGCGGGACTCCCCGAAAGCCGGGCCAGGAGGATGCGGTCGGTCTTGGGGCCGACTAAAGGCCGCCGATGAGCGTGAACTGTGTCCGTGTCAAGGTGTACGCTGCCGACCGGAAGGCGCTGCGGCGGTTGGTACGGGAGCGGGACTACGTGCGCATGTCAACCCGTGACCCCCATGAAACCCCGGACGCGTTTCGCGCCGTTGCGTGAAGCGCGGCGACCCACGGGTTGATCGACCGGGTGATCCGTCCCAAGTGCCAGGCTCACGTTCGCGGTCGACGCGTGTGTCGAGGTTGAGTG
>CANKTH010000107.1 GCA_947486185.1 Deltaproteobacteria bacterium | reverse complement strand
GGCGAGGGCTGGAGCCTCGGGCGCGTGCGCGAGCAGGTGCTGAAGGTGGCGACGCAGGTGATCCGACACGCGCGCCAGATCGTGTTCCGAATCGCCTCGACCAAGGCGGCACTTTGGACGGGGCTCGGCGGCCTCATCTGCGATGGCGCGGTGGCCGCCGGCGAGGTGGCGCGCTGAGCTCCGGGGTCGCCTCCCGACGTCCGCTCCTGTCACGCCCAGTACGCCGCTGGATTGGCAGGAAACGCCATGTCTT
The DNA here is from genome assembly GCA_947486185.1 of Deltaproteobacteria bacterium. GTDB lineage: Bacteria > Myxococcota_A > UBA796 > UBA796 > SXON01 > CANKTH01. The sequence continues at coordinate 16,917 of CANKTH010000107.1, read as the reverse complement.
GGGAGCGCTCGACGTGTGCCCATCGAAGTGGCACGCTCACGTCGTGATCGCACGGGCGCCGCGGGGGCGCGAGGCCGACGATCCGGCCGGCGACCAGGCGAGCGGAGGCCGGCCGACTCGGCTGGAAACCCAAGCTAAGCGTGCCGGCTCCAACCCAATCACGGGAGGAGGGGAGGGATGCCCCCGGGCGGAGCTCTCCGCCCGAGGCCGCGCTTCGGGATAGACGGTCGTATGGCCCAGACAAGCACGGTCTACGTCTTCGATCTCACCGTGTCGGACATGGATCGCGGGGTCTATGAGAACCTCTCGCTCAAGGTCGCGCGCCACCCCTCCGAGACCGCCGAGTACCTCGTGACGCGTGTGTTGGCATATGCGTTGGAGCTCCAGGAGGGGCTCAGCTTCAGTCAGGGGCTGTGTGTGTCGACCGAGCCGGCGCTCTGGGTACATGACCTGACCGGGGCGTTACAGGCCTGGATTGAGGTGGGGGCGCCCGAAGCGCCGCGGCTCCACAAGGCACGGAAGGCCTGCGGACGCGTGACGGTGTACTGTCACAAAGATGTCCCGTTCTACCTACGTTCCTTGGCGGGGCAGAAGATCCACGAGGCTGAGTCCGTGGAGGTCGTCGAGCTCAAGCGCACGTTCATCGGTGAAATAGCGGCGAAGCTCGACAAACGGAACACGCTGTCGGTCGTCGTCACCGAAGGCCAGCTCTACGTCGATCTGGCGGGCGCGTCGTTCTCGTCGGAGCTGGCGCGCTTTCGTCTAGGCGCCTGACGGGGCCGGACGCGGCTCGGGGGCAATTCGCAGCGTTGGCCGGGGTCACGCCACTCAGCCGCGCCCGGGCGACAGCTGCCACACCCAGCCCCCGCACAGGCTCACCTGGTAGGGCAGCTCCTCCCATGACTTGATGTTGTACGACTCCGCCCAGCCCGCGCCCGCGCTGAGCTGAAGGTGCCACAGCCCCCCCCTCCGGAGCTCGTGGGCATAACCCAGGGGAATCCTCACCGTCTCTCGTATGCCCAGACACAAGGAGGGGGCCGTGAACAGCGTGCCCTTGGCCCCAACCTCGGTGGTCATCGGCACGCCCAACCAGAAGGCCCCCAGGCCCCCGCCGCCCTCCAACGCCCAACGGAAGTCTTCGTCACCCCGCAGCTGGGTGCGCCCGACGACACCCGCGGAGATCGCGGGAGGGTTCGTGATGGGGTACCGCTCCGTCGGGGCGACGGCCAACGCCCCGTTGGCCCAGAACGCCAGTGTCCGCCGGCGTTTGGTGGTGCGCTCGAAATGGATCGCCACCGAGGTCGTGGCGGTCGGGTCGTCGTAGTCCTGGCCGACGTAGCCGAGGTAACCCAGCTGCCCCAGCGACTCGCCCGCGCTCACCCCGAGGCCCATATGGCCCGGTTTGAAGCTGACGGGCGGGGGGAGCACCCCGGGCGGAGCACACGCGGCGAGGAGCAGGAATAGGAACGTCATGTCCAACCTCCGGGGCCCGTGGAGCGGGCCCGTGACTCACACTTCGTGGATGGGAATCTATGACCGGCGCGGCGGGGGCGCAGGCTGTCGCGGCAATATTCTACGTGCCAACACAGCTTTATAATGCCGACCCTCCGGGCTCCCGGCGCCTGGCGCGCTACGCTACGCCGATGCGCACCGTCCGCAGCCTCCGGCCCGAGGACCACGACCGCCACGCCCCGATCTACACGGTGTGGGAGCTCACCCTCCGTTGTGACCACGCATGTGCCCACTGTGGCTCACGCGCCGCGCCGACCGCCGGGCAGGTGCGCCCCGATGAGCTCACCACCGCCGAGCTGCTCGATGTCGCCGCCGCGCTGGTGCGCCTCGGCACGCGCGAGGTGACGTTGATCGGCGGGGAAGCGTATCTCCGGCCCGACGTGTATGAGATCGTGGCCTACCTCCACGCCAACGGTATTCGGGTGACGATGCAGACGGGCGGCCTCGCGTTCACGCCTGAGCGCGCTCGCCGGTTCCGAGAGGCGGGGCTCGCCGCGGTGGGGGTGTCGATCGACGGCCCGGCCGAGGCGCACGACACCCTTCGCGCCCGCCCCGGGAGCCTGGCCGCCGCGCTGCGTGCGCTCGACGCCGCGCGTGCCGAGGGGCTGATCACTACGTCAAACATGCAGGTCAACCAGCTCAATCGCCATCTCCTTCGCGAGACCTGCCAGCTGGTCAAGGAGCGTGGTGTACGGGTGTGGCGGCCGCAGCTCACGGTGCCGATGGGCCGCGCGGCCGACCATCCGGAGTGGATCCTGCAGCCGTGGATGGTGCTCGAGGTCATTGACACCCTCGCGGCGCTCCAGGTAGAGGCGATCACCGAGGCGCGGGTCGCGGGCACTCCGCCCGGCCTGGCCTTTCACATACTCGCCGCGAACAATGTTGGCTATTTCGGACCGCACGAGCAGCTCCTCCGTAGCCGGCCAGGCGGGACGGAGGCGTGGTGGGCAGGCTGTAACGCCGGGAAGTTTGTGTTGGGCATCGAGTCGGACGGCGTGGTCAAGGGCTGCCCGTCCTTGCCGACCGCGCCTTATGTAGGCGGCAACGTCCGCGACCTGGCGCTCGACCAGATCTGGAACGAGGCCCCGGAGCTGGCGTTTACGCGGAAGCTCGGCACCGAGGAGCTCTGGGGTCGCTGTCAGAGCTGCTACTACGCCGACATCTGTAAAGCGGGCTGCAACTTCACCGCCCACTGTACGCTCGGGCGGCGAGGCAACAACCCCTTCTGTTATTATCGGGCGGACCAGCTTCGGAAACAGGGACTTCGTGAGCGTCTCGTCCCGGTGGAGCAAGCCCGCGGGCTCCCCTATGATTTCGGCCGCTTTGAGCTTCATGACGAGGCGTGGGAGGGCTGACGGCCCGCCCAGGCGTCTCGCTCAGGTGTCGTCGTCGCCGTTACAGTTGGAGTCCAGGCCGTCGGCGGGAGTCTCGGTAGCCTCGGGGTGCACCCTGTCGTCGCTGTCGTCACAGTCGCCTTCGGCGGGCGTCCAGCCGTCGGCGTCGGCGTCGGCGTACGCGGACGTGTCGGGCACGCCGTACTCCGCCTGGGCACCGGTGTCGGGCATGCCGTAAAGTGCCACCGGGGAGGTCCCGGTGGCGGAGTCCTTGGATTTGTCCGGGCAGCCGCTGAGCGCGAGTCCGAGCAGCACCGCCGCCGCGGCTCGTTGTGGCCGGCCGGCGCCGCGAGAGAGCGCGGCACCGCAGTGGGGGCAGGTGGTGTCGGACGGGCGGCAGTAGCAGTTACAGTGGCTGCACGCGGTCATACGTCGTCCTGGGGGTCACAGGTGGGATATTCGCCGTTGCCGGGAAGCTCGGTGGCCCCGCGTTGAGCTCGGGTCGTCGTCGTCTCACTCGCCGCCGGCGGGAGTCCAGCCGTCGCCGTCGACCTGACCGGTAGTGGCTGGCGTGCCATAGAGCGCCACGACAGAGGTCCCGGTGTCGGAGTCTTTGGCGTTGTCGGGGCAGCCGCTGAGCGCGAGTCCGAGCAGGAGCGCCGCCGCCGAACGGCCGCCGGGGCCGCGGGTGGTGCCGCAGTGGGGGCAGGTGGGCTCGGTGACGCGGATGTAGCAGCCGCAGTGGGTACAGGAGCTGAGCATCCGGTGAGCTTCGGGGAAATCGGGCGGGCTGTCAAGGGGTGTGAGGCGTGGCTGTGGGATCGAAATCGGGTGCTTCGCGGCGAAACGCTGGGTTCTCGCCATCGGCATCGGGTGTCGTCATCGGGTTGGGCGGCATCGGGTGTCGGCATCGGGTTGGTCGACATCGGGTGGCGGCATCGGGTTGGTCGACATCGGGTGGCGGCATCGGGCTGGTCGGCATCGGGCTGGTCGGCATCGGGCTGGTCGGCATCGGGCGTCGGCATGGTGTTGGTCGGTGGGCGTGCTCCGGGGCGTAGCGAGGCACCCCCTATGCCGCGCCCCTGTTGCTCTAGGACCCCCGCCTCCGCGGAACCCTGGCCCCGCGTGAATGCCCACCGCCCCGAGCCCAAACCCGCGAAGGGCTGACTCCACTACAAAAGTTGGGCCTACCGCCTCCATCGGGAGAGATGTTAATAGGTGAGCATGCTTCTGCTGTTCCTGGCGTGCGCGCCGCCGGCGGCCAAGGTTGTGGCCCCCGCGCAGGGGCAGGGGTTGCTTCAAGTGGGCCCCACACAAACGTGCGCCAGCCCAGTCGCCGGCGTGCTCCGGCTCGCCGAGCAGGGCACAGCGCGCGGCTTCGATCCGGACCGGTACCTGGACTCCTTCGACCCGCTCGCGCCCCAAGCTGCTTCCAACGGCCACCTCGTCGCTGCCGACCTGGACGGCGACGACGATCAGGACCTGGTGGTAGGCCGCCCGAGTGTCGCGAGCCTTACCTACGAGAACCTCGGCGATGGTCGTTTTGTCGAGCGGACTGAGCTCATCAACCCCGGTGGTGACGAGCCGGGCGCCACCGCGGTGGTGAGTGAGCCCGGTTGGGAGATCCCGTCGCTCTTCATCCTCATGGGCAAACACCTGATGCGTCATCGTGCGGAGTCGGCGTGGCAGTACGACCGGGTCGACGCGATCTACTCCGACCTGATGGAGGCGACACCTTCATTTCTTACCTTTGCCCTCGGTGATCTCGACGGAGATCTCGACCTGGACGTGGTCCTGCCCGTCATGGACCAGGAGGGCGGCGGCGGCGCACCCGCACGCGTGGTGGCCGACGACGGCGACCACTACACGCTCACCCACCTGCTCCAGTCGGGCGATCTCCCGCCCCAGTGTCAGGTGGCCGGCCTGACGGACCGCGACGCGGACGGGGATGTCGACATCTACCTGCCCGCGGATCGTGGACCTCCCGGTTCTTTCTGGCGAAACGACGGCCCCGATCAGGCGGGAGCGCTCCAGTTTGTTGACGAAGCCCCGCGATCGGCGCTGCGTTGGAGATGGGGGCGATGGGGTGGGTCGCGGCCGACCTCAACGGGGACGGCGCGCTCGACTACTGTATGGGGGATGTTGGGCCGCCACGTTGTCTCCTGACCGCCGGGGGCGTCCTGGTGGACGGCGGGGCCGCGTTGGGGCTCACGGTGGCCGAGCCGCTGGGCCTGGCCGGTACCGTAGGCTGGTCGCTCGAGCTCGTGGACCTCGACGCGGACGGCTTCGAAGACCTGGTCCAATCCAGCGGCCCATTTGGCGGGAACCCTGACGGCTCCGACGCCCACGTGCGGGAGGCCACCGGCGAGTGGCCCGACCTCGTGTGGCAGGGTAGCGCGGATGGCTTCGCAGATGTCACGGCTGAGATGGGTTTTGGTGATCTGCGGCCGCATTACGGGCTGGTCGTGGTCGACACGACGGGAGACGGCTATCCGGAGGTGGTCGTACATGGGCCCCAAGGCGCGCCGGCGCTCTACGACAACCCCTGCGGAGAAAACGCATGGTTGACGGTTGATTTTGAGGGCTCGTGGGCGAATCCGGACGCGTGGGGGGTTCAAGTGTTGGCGGTCGCGGGCGGCCGGACCCGGACCCGCGAGATGTCCAACCTGAGGGCCCGAGCACAAGGGCTGTCCGAGCTCTATTTCGGCCTCGGAGCGGTGGACCGGGTGGATCAGCTCGTGGTGATCTGGCCGGGGGGAGAACGGGTGGTGTTCGAGGACCTGCCCGTGCGGGCCCGGGTGACGGTCCGCCACCCCGACGCGGGTTGAGCGCGGGCAAACACGACGAATCGGCGTGAGGAGGGCCGCGCGGCCCGGCGTCGTTCCGGTGCCGGGTTGACGGTAGGATCTCGGGAAGATGTCCACGTCGCGGTCGCGTACAGCTTCTGGGTGTGGGTGGTCGTTGGGGCCGCCGACATCAACCGGGAGCTGTCATGTCCAAGATGCTGATTGTCCTTTCGCTCTTTGTCGCAACGGTCGCGGAGGCCGGCACCGCCGCACCGACCACCGGGTTGAAGATGCCCGCCGCGGAACGTTGTGTCGCCGCGCCCGACCCGGACAGCGTGGGTGGGGACGGGTTCACGGTGTGGGTCAGTGAGGGGCTCGACAGCGAGATCGTCAGCGCGACAACCTCCTCGTTCTTGCCCAACTTCTTGCGCTGTTTGCCGGCGGAAGGGTCGATGTCGGGGCGGGTGGTGTTGTCGGTCAACGTAGGTTGTGATGGGCGGGTGGCCCGGGTGGTGGTGGCCGAGAGCGCCGGGATGTCGGCGGACACCCTCGCCTGTATGGTCAAGACCGCGGCCTACATGGACTTCCCCGCCCACGATCTGCCGGAGGGCCTCGACTTTGACTTCCCTGTGCGGCTGTCACGATGAGCGACGGTATCGGGGGGCCGGCCGGCTCGGGGGGACCACCCGGGTGCGCGCCGGACCCCGCGATCTCGGGCCGCCCAGCTCGAGAAGGGCAGGGGAGCTGGCGCCACGGATGTCGGAGACCGGGTGAGCGCGTTGGACACCCCGTGCCTGCCCGACCGGCTCCCCCAACCCACTCAAGGACAGCTCCACACCCCATACACGATCCCGGTGCTCACGCTCGCGCCGCTCCGCGCGGACGGCGCGCCGACGAGCACGTCGGGGATACCATTTCCGTCGAGATCCCCGGCAGCTCCCAGCGTGGTCCCCGCGTAGTCCAGGGCCTCCTCCCCGGTCAACTTCAGGTACGCGCTCCCCAGATCCACCGTGCCGGACACCGGACCCGTCACCACGTAGGCGGATCCCGATGCCGTGCCCCCTTCGGCGTTGTTCGGGCTCCCGATGAGCAGATCCGGCGTGCCGTCGTCGTCGACGTCGCCCGGGCCGGCCACCGCCGTGCCGGCGTAGTCAAACGCGTTCTCGCCCACGAGCTTGGCGGTGCTGGCGCTCAGAATGGCGGACGCCGAGCCGCCCGCGACAAGGTAGGCTGCGCCCACGAAACTGTCGACGTAGCGGGCGCCGATCAGCAGATCGTCCTGGCCATCGCCGTCGACGTCGCCTGGCGCGGCGACGCTGTAGCCCGTGTTGGACAAGGACGTCTCGCCCTCGAAACGCGCGTCGGCGCTGCTGAGCGGGACGTTGCCGAGCCGGTCTCCCGACACGACGTACACGACACCGGTATCGAAGTCGCGCCCGGGGGCGCCCACGATGAGGTCGAGGACACCGTCGCCGTCAAAATCGGCAGTCGCGAGCGCAAATCCCGCCCCGTCGTCCGGGTCCTCGCCGCTCAGGATGAGCGCCGCGCCCGTCGCCGCGCCGCCGGAGGAGTCGAGGAGCCAGGCCCCGCCCGTGCCTCCTGCGGTGGTCCCGCCGACCAGCGCCGAAGCGCGGCCATCTCCGTCCAGATCGGCGACCGTGATCGCCGATCCGAGGCCGTCGCCGCCGCCGCCCGTCCAAATCGTCGAGGCGGCGCTGAGCGACTCCGTGCCGAGGCTGCGGCTCCCAACCACGTAGACCGCGCCTGCGTCCCCGCTCGCGGCGGGCGCCCCGATCACGAGATCGATGCCGCCATCTCCGTCCAGATCCCCGCCGCCGACCGCCGCTCCCGCACGTTCGGCGCTGTCGCCGTTCCAGAGCGCCGGCGCTCCGGACAGGGCGACCGCGCCGCTCCCGCCGAGCACGAGGTAGGCCCGACCGGCGTCGCTGGTCCAGCCGGGCGCGCCGATCAGGAGGTCGTCGGTGCCGTCCCCGTCGGTGTCGCCGACGCCCGCGAGGCCCGCGCCGGCTTCGTCCCGTGAGGCCTCCCCGGGGAGGATCTGGTCGGCGAAGCTCAAGCTCTCGGTGGCCGATGTCCCGCAGCCCGGCACATCACACACCACGCCGTCCACCACGCCGTCACAGTCGTTGTCGATGCCGTCGCACAGCTCGGGGTTGCCCGGGAACGCTTCCGGCTCAGAGTCATCACAATCGCCAAAAACCGTGACATAGCCGAGCGGGGCATCGCATCCGGAGGTGACCGCGCCGGAGTCGCCGTAGCTGTCGGCGTCGAGGTCGGGGTACCAGAAGGCGGCGTCAATCGGGCTGTTGTCGACACGCTCGTCACAGTCGTTGTCGAGCCCGTCGCACCGCTCGTCGGCGCTCGGGTGTGTCTCCGGGTCGGAGTCGTCACAGTCGCCGCCGACGCCCACCCCGCCCTCTTCACAACTGTCGCGCGCGCTCGTGTCGTCTCCGAAGCCGTCTCCGTCGTCATCGTCGTACACCCGGGCCAGCAGGCCCTCATCCACGCCGGCCTCACAGTTGTTGTCGATGCCGTCACACACCTCGGCCGCGCCGACAAACACGTCGGGATCGTCGTCGTCACAGTCGCCGTGGTCGGCGACATAGCCGGCGGGGGCTTCACAACCTCCGGTGATGTCCCCCGCGTCGCCCTGGCCGTCGCCGTCGGCGTCACCGTACCAGTAGGCGCCACCGTCGGCGCCCTCGTCGATGGTGCCGTCGCAGTCGTTGTCGATCGTGTCGCACACTTCGGGGTTGCCCGGCCAGGCTTCGGGATCGGCGTCGTCGCAGTCATTGCCGTTCTGGGCCGCGGACGCAGCTTCACAGGCCAGGAAGGCGTCGCCGCCAAAACCGTCGGCGTCATCATCCCGGTAGAAGGTACGTTGTACGTCCTCATCCACCGCGCCGTCGCAGTCGTCGTCGAGCCCGTTACACCGCTCGGTGGCGCCAGGGTGGATCGACGCGTCCCCCGGGGAGCAGTCATCGGCGACGAAGCCGTCACGATCGGCGTCGGTGGCGTCGTAGGTGGTGCCCGGCTTGGCGGGGCCGGCGCCGCCGTCGCAGGCGACCGCACCGGCCAGGGCGATGAGGAAGAGGGGTCTATGGGTCCAAGCTGGGCGGGAGGAACGAGGGGCCAACATGTCCATCACCGAAGCATAACCGGGTGCGAATGCTCCGCTTCGCTCCTAAGGCACCTGCGGGTTATCGCGCCGTCGATGGCACCCCTTCCCCGTCGACTCCACCTGCATCCCTCCTGGCTCATCCTGTTTGTGGTGGCCTGTGACCCCGTCGTCAAGCCAGCAGACACGGCGGAGAACGTCCTGATCCTGCTCAGTGACGATATCGGCATCGAACCGAGCAGTATGAGGCGATGGTCGCGGTGACGGACGCGGGTATCGGTCGGGTGCTCGACAGCATGTCGGACGAGCTCAGCGCGCGCACCACGGTCATCTACACCACGGACAACGGCACCCCTCCGGAGAGTGACGGCATCACGCCGCCCTGGGACCCCGAACGTTGTAAAGGTACGGTCTACGAAGGCGGCGTCAATGTGCCGCTCATCATCCGAGGGCCCCGCGTGCGTGAGCCCGGCTCTGAGTCCGATGCGCTCGTGGCGCAGGTGGACATCCTGCCCACGATCGCGGAGATCGCTGGGAACACGCTTGATGAGCTCGTCGTCCTGTCGGGCCTCGCGGCCGGGCGGCCGGTGCTGCTCGACGGCCACAGCCTCCTGCCCTTCTTGGCCGATCCCGACGCACCTTCGGCCCACACCTTCATGTTCTCCGAGCAGTTCTACCCCAATGGGCGCGGCGTACCTGGAAAAAGAGGCCCTGTACCCTGGCTCTCGCTTCCGGATGACCGACACGACGGCGATCCGCCTCCTCGACGGGCTGTTCACGCCCTACGGCGACGCGCCGAGCGTGCCCCTGGCCTGGCAGGGCGGGGAGCCGACGCTGATGGGACTGGCGTTTTTCCAGCGCATCACCGCGGCGGCCCGCGCGCGTCTACGACCTGGACAGGTCCTCGACCTCACCTTCCAGACCAACGGGCTCCTGCTCGATGACGCCTGGTGCCAGTGGTTGGCGGAAGTCGACGCGCTCGTGGGCCTCAGCATCGACGGTCCGCAAGCGCTCCACGACCGCTACCGGGTAGATGCCCGCGGACAAGGCAGCTTCACCGCGGTGGAGCAGGCTGCGCTGCGGCTTCGGCGCTACGGCGTACGGGTGAACGCCATGGTGACGGTACACGCCGGGAACGCCGACCACCCGCTCGAGATCTATCGCCTTCTGACCGAGACCCTTGGGTTCTGTCATGTCCAACTCATCCCGGTGGTGGAGATCCGGGACGGCGTCGTGAGCGAGCGCTCGGTCGACCCGCTCGGTTGGGGGCGGTTCTTGCGGGCGGTCTTCGACCATTGGCTCGACCACGATGTAGGCAGGGTGTTCGTACCTCAGTTCGACGCGGCGCTCGCGTCGTGGGCAGGCCGAGAGCCGGACATGTGTGTGTTTCGGGAGACCTGCGGCGGCGCGATGGTGATGGAGCACAACGGCGATGTCTACGCCTGCGATCACTTTGTCGCCGACGAACACCGACGCGGGAACATCGAGACCCAGACGCTGGAGTCGATGGCCGGCGCAACGGCGCAGCGCCGGTTTGGCAACGACAAACGCGACACCTTGCCGGAGCAGTGCCGGCGGTGCCCCGTGCTGTTCGCCTGTCGCGGCGAGTGCCCGAAGAACCGGCTCCCGACCGAGACGGACGGCGCGCTCAACCACCTGTGTGCCGGCTACCTCGACTTCTTTACGCACATCGACCGCCCGATGCGCGTGATGGCGGAGCTGCTCCGGGACGATCGGCCGGTGCCGGCGGTGACCGCGCTCCTCGCCGCTGAGCGGGAGGGCCTACCCCGTCATGCGCCCTGCCCATGCGAGAGTGGCAGGAAGTACCGGCAGTGTCACGGGGGCGCGGGTCGGACACCAGGCGACTGAGCCCTGACGGTGTCAGGCGCGGAGGGTCGCCCGCCCAGGCCTGTGTCGGATGATCCCGATTGCGCTCTGGCGTATGGCGTGAGATCATGCCGGTTCGCTGGAGCGCTCTGTGCGTCGATTCCCCTACTACCTCTTTGTATTGTTCAGCGGCTGCGATGACGGGGGTCCGAAGGAGTCGGTGACCGTGATGACGGAGTGTGCCGGCGGCACCTGCCCCGAAACCTACGATGACGCGGACGGCGACTACTACGCGAGCGAAGCCGGCGACTGCGACGACAATGACCCCGCGGTCAACCCCGGGGCCACCGAGACCTGCGACGGGGTGGATCAGGACTGCGACGGACTGGTCGACGACGAGCCCAGCGACGGCTCCTCCTGGTACCTCGACGAGGACGGGGACGGCCATGGCGCCGGCGAATCCACGGTTGCCTGCGAAGCGCCCGAAAGCAGCGTCGCGGGCGGCGACGACTGCGACGACGCCGACCCCGCCTTCTACCCCGGCGCGGACGAGCCCGACTGTAACGACCTCAACGACTACAACTGTGACGGCTCGGTGGCCTACGAAGACGCCGACGGTGACGGCCAGGCCGCCTGTCTGGACTGTAACGACGCCGACCCAAGCGTAGCCCTTGCGGGCACCGAGCTGTGTAACGGGCTGGATGACGACTGCGACGGCCTCATCGACGAAGAAGACGCCGAAGACGCCGCGACCTGGTACAGCGACAACGACCGGGACGGCTACGGCGCCACCGGCGCCGGCACCCAGTCGTGTTTTCCGCCGCCCGACACCGCGTCGATGGACGGCGACTGCGACGACGCCGACCCCGCGGTCAACCCGGGCGCCGCCGAGACCGACTGTGCCGATCCCACCGACTACAACTGCGACGGCGCGGTGGGCTATGCCGACACTGACGGCGACGGCTTTCCCGCCTGTGAAGACTGTGACGACAGCGACGCCGCGGTCTCTCCCGCCGGGGTCGAGCGCTGTGACGGCCAGGACGAAGACTGCGACGGCGACATCGACGAAGACGCGGCGGATGCGAGCACCTGGTACCTCGACGCCGACGGCGACGGCTTCGGTGGCGAGACCACCGCGATGGCCTGTGAGGTCCCGGCGGGCCACGTAGGCGAGAGCAGCGATTGTGATGACAACAACGCAGCGATCGCGCCGGGCGCCGCCGAGTACTGTAATAGGCTCGACGACGACTGTGACGGCGAGCTCGACGAAGCGAACGCGATCGACGCCGGCACCTGGTACACCGACGGTGATAGCGACGGCTGGGGCGAATCCGGCACCGGCACCCCCGCCTGCGAAGCCCCCGGTAGCAGCGTCGCGGCCGACGGGGACTGCGATGACGCCGATCCGGCCTTCCACCCGGGCGCCGCCGAGGCCGATTGTGCCGATCCGAACGACTACAACTGCGATGGGTTGGTCGGCTACCTCGATAACGACGGCGACACGTTTGCCGCCTGTGATGACTGTGACGACAACGATCCGGCGGTGAGCCCCGTCGGGATCGAGGCGTGTGACGGGGTGGACAACGACTGCGACGGGGAGGCCGACGAAGATGAGGCGATCGACGCCGGCACCTGGTACACCGATAGCGACGGCGATGGCTGGGGTCAGTCCGGCACCGGCGCCCTGGGCTGTGAAGCCCCCGAGGGCAGCACGGCGGCGGAGGGGGACTGCGATGACGCCGATCCGGCCTTCCACCCGGGCGCAGACGAGCCAGATTGTACCGATCCGAGCGACTACAACTGCGATGATCTGGTGGGCTACGCCGACAGCGACGGCGACGCTTTTGCCGCCTGTGAAGACTGCGACGACAGCGACGCGGCGGTGAGCCCCGCCGGGATCGAGGCGTGTAACGGGGTGGACGACGACTGCGACGGCGAGATCGACGAAGACGAGGCGGTCGACGTCGGCACCTGGTACGGCGACGGCGACGGCGACGGATACGGCGACCCTGCGGAAGCTACCCGCTCGTGCGACGCGCCTCCCGACACCTCGGCTTCCGGCGACGACTGCGACGACGCCGATCCGGACGCTTGGCCGGGAGGCGTAGAGCGGTGCGACGCGGTCGACAATGACTGCGACGGCGTGATCGACGAAGCGGACGCGGCGGACGCGATGACCTGGTACGCCGACGCCGATGAAGACGGCTACGGCGACCCCACCGTCACCGTGGTGTCGTGCGCCGCGCCCGACGGCTATGTCGCCGATCCGAGCGACTGCGACGACGCCGCCGCCCCGGTCAACCCTGGAGCCACCGAGGTGTGTGACGCCCTGGACACCGACGAGGACTGCTCGGGTGCGGCGGACGACGCGGATCCGGGCGCTACCGGTCAAAGCGCCTTCTACCTCGATGATGACGCGGACGGTCATGGTGACGTCGCCGTTTCGGTCCGCGCCTGCGACGCGCCGACGGGGCACATCGTCGACAACACCGACTGCGATGACGGCGAAGGGGCCATCAACCCCGGCGCCACTGAGGTGTGTGACTCCGCCAACACCGACGAGGACTGCTCTGGCGCGGCCGACGACGCCGACCCGGGGGTCACCGGGCAAGCTACCTGGTACCTCGATGGTGACGAAGACGGCTACGGCGACGCGGCGTTCTCGCTCACCACCTGCGATCCGCCGGCCGACTACATCAGCGACGCTACGGACTGCGACGACGAGGACATCGACGTGTCGCCGGCAGGCACCGATGTCTGCTCCGCGGACCGCGACTGCGACGGCGTCCCGGGGGACACGTGTGGCTCCTGCGCCGCCCACCTCGCGACCGGTTCGGACACCGACGGACTGTATGTCATCGACCCGGACGGGGTGAGCGGCAGCCAGGTTGAGGTCGAGGTGTGGTGCGACATGAGCACCAGCGGGGGCGGCTGGACGTTGGTCCAACGTACGGTATGGGCGTGGGCGGAGACCTCGTTGCTCGACACCGGCTACGCCACCTGGTACGGCACGACGCTGGGGCTGGCCGACCCGGGGGAAGCCTTCCGCCTGGCAGGTCAGGCGTGGAGCTACATCGCGCCCGCCGACGAGATCATGGCGGTCCACACCGCCCGCGACCAGGCCAGCGGCGCCGACTGTGAGCCGCTGTTCTACACGGGGACCGGCGCGGACTTCACGGTGACGAGCAGCTCGGCGACGCTCTCTTCCGCGCCGTCATCCGCGGTGTTCCTCATGAACTCCTTGGCGCTGTCGACCGCCGACTCGGGGGCGAGCAGCATCTGCGTCAACAGCTACGACGCGGTGCCGTGGTTCTACTCCTACTGCTGCACCACCTGTCCGAGCTTCAAGTACAGCTATTGGACGGACGAGGCTCATCCGATGGCGAGCTACATCAACACCACCGCCGACCTCTACGGCAACATGGACGCCGAGGTGTGTCCTTCCGGGCGTTCGATGCCCAACCAGAACGGCAGTGTTTACGAAGGTATCAACGTGATGGAGTACTATTTGCGGTGACCCCGCGTTGCGTAGGCTTGGCTCCGGACTCTGGGCGCGACCCGTCACTTCGTTCGGGGTCAGCCTCCCTCCGGGGTCGCGCCTCGCGCTCCGACCCTCGGGCTCTGCCCTCGGGCCCGCGGCCGCGATGCGCCCGCGCCCTGCGGTCCGCTTCGCGCAGGCGTGGCGGTGGATCACAGCCGCCAATCTTCCGAATCACCCGATCATCGGGACTCCAGAGCGGGCACTGGCGGGCGGCCCTGCCGCCCCGACTTCCGCGGATGTATCGAACGCTGTATCAGGCCCTGTATCACGCAGCGCATCCGGCACTGTATCAAGCACTGTATCAAGCACTGTATCAAGCACTGTATCAAGCACTGTATCAAGCACAGCCAGACGATGTGTCACGCCAATTCAGTTGCTGATTCGCACCGTCTCGGCGCTTGCGTCGCCCTCCCTGTCCCGTGATATATCTGCGGCTGTTTCGTACGATGTGTTGCGGTCCTGCCCTGGCCGATGTTACCCTGCGGTCGCACCCAAGACGGAGGTCTGATGCGTACCTGGCCCTTCTTGATCGTGAGCTCTCTGATTGCTCTCGCCGCCTGCGACGACAAAGCGGCGATTGAGCTCGACGACAGCGGTAGCCCCGAGAGCACCCCCGGAACTACCGTCTGCGGCAGCACCGAGGGCTTCATCAGCGGCTCGGTGCTGGGACCCTTCAGCGAGGACCCCAACCCCAACGGCCAGGCCTGGGCTTCGAATGCCGCGGGTCTTTTCGAGCAGGCGGAGACCGACGGCGCCGGCGGCTACGAGTTGAACCTGCCTGAGGGCGCGTGGACCGTCAGGGCTTCCGACGGCGACGAATGTCGGTCCCAGGAGCACGAGGTCGAGGTCGTAGCGTGCGAGGAGATCGTGCTCGATCTGACCCTGGACGAGTGCGACACCACCACCAGCGCCGACAAACCGAATATCTACCTCTACCCATCGGCGGCGACACCTACGCGGGTGAGCCTACTCCACGATCCGCGGCAGGAGGTCTTCGCGAGTGATCCGCCCTACGGCCAGCGCGGCTGGCGCGGGGTGGCCCACCCGGACGGCACCTTCAGCCAGGGCGGGCGTCGCGCGCCTTTCCTGTTTTACGAAATCACGCTGTTACCCTGGCAGAACCGGGGACTTCAGCGGAAAGAGGGCTGGTGCGTACCGGAAGCGGGGGCCGTGCATTGGATGGCGGAGCTCCTGGGCCTCTACGGCTTCGACAGCCGTGAACAGGAGGACTTCGTAGACGGTTGGATCCACGACCTTCCACGCAACCCCGGCGGCTATGCGGTCTACCCGCAGCAGGTCGTCGACGAGCTCGCGGACGTGGTGATCACGCCGGCCCTGCCGTTGTCGCGCCTGTGGTTGCTGGTGGAGGACGGATCGGGCTGCCCGGCGAGGAATACGCCGGTGATCCTGCCCTTTGATCGTAGCGGGCCGCACGCGGTGGAGTGGGGGGTGGTGCTCAACGATCTGGTGCGCTGAGAGCGCGGACAGGAGCGCAGCACCAGAGGGAAAACCCACCCCCGAAGATGGTTGCCGGCGGCACGTCTGGCCGGTAGGAACGTATTGGAGGTCCACGATGCCGGACAAACAGCAGTTGCCGACGACCGGCGCCGTCACCCCAGTGACAACCACCACGCCGACGAAGTCTCCCGGCGGTCAGCCACGGGGAAATGCCGCCGCTGCGGAGCGGCTCACCGCGCTCAACAGCCAGCGCCCGGGCTCCGCCGAGGCCAAACGCCCACCGCCGGACCTGTCGGCGCTCGAGCGCCTCGGCTACACCGTCTACCCCATCGCTCAGGTCGAGGTTCTTTACTCCGCGGCAAAAAAGAGCCCGGATGCGGGCCTCTCCGGGCAGAAGCAGGGCGCCGGGGGCTACGACGCGGTGCTCTCGGGCACCTTTACCACCGACTATGTGCAGAGCGCCGGCCCGATCATGCGGGACGGGCAGATGGACACCCAGGGGCACGCCAAGGCGACCAATCGCGGCGGCATGGCGGTGCTCGCGGACGGCAGCGTCGTGGTGGGTCGGGCCGAGGGCCGCACCGCCGAAGAGGTGAGAGGCACCTTTGGCTCGGAGTCCAACCCGGTCAAAGATTTCATGGGGGGCGGCGCGCTCCTCGTCGAGGGTAGCAAGCCGACCTCAGATAAAGACCTGTATGAACGCCAGCGTTTCGATCAGGGCGGGGGCGGTATCCGGGCGCAGCAGATGCGGGCTACCATGCATGTGCTCGTGGGCATCCGCGATGGCCAGGCGTTTGCTATCGTCGCGCACGACAAGACCGGGGCCGAGATGCAGAAGGAGCTCGTGGCCCATGGCTTCGACTCGGTGGTCAAGTACGACGGCGGCTCGGGCGCCTATGCGCGTGACGGCGCCGGCGGCTCGCCGGAATACCGCGGTACGAACAGCACCGGGATGGGAATCAAGACCCGGAAATAGGCGCGCAAGGCGGAGGCGCCTGAGAGGGGTGGGCGACCTCGCGCGAGGCGGACCGGAGGGCGCGGACGCACCGCGGCCGCGGGCCCGAGGGCAGAGCCCGAGGGTCGGAGCGCAGCCGCGCGACCCCGGAGGGAGGCTGACCCCGAGCGGAGCGAAGGGGGCGCGCCCACCCGACCGGCGGCCCTTCGGCCTGGCGCGATTGCGCTGCCGGCGACAGCTAAACAGAATCGCATCACAGCGCATGGATCCTTGACGCGTCAACGCCCGCTGATACATCATGGCGCGGCGTGAGGTGTGCAGTGGCGAGGAGTCGCAATGGCGAAGCGGTGCCTCCGGAGCTCCGG